>JAICGJ010000052.1 GCA_025923195.1 Chryseolinea sp. | reverse complement strand
TCAAAAGACAAATGAAAGTGCGGGTTCGCAGCAACTCGCACAGCACGATGTAGTTCAGGAATGGTGGAAATACATGGAGGATATAATGGAGACGAATCCTGATCATTCGCCAGTATCCGTACCGTTGAGGGAAGTGTTTAGATTGGAATAGCTCAAAGCTTACAGCGTACAGCGTACAGCTTACAGATGAAGGTTATCCGAGCTGGGCGCCACTACACCTTACACCTTACACCCTACACCTCATATCCACACCTTATACTCGACACATGAGACTTCTTCACCTCATATTTGCTATCACCCTTACTTCCGCTTCTGTACCAATTCCAGTGGTCGGGCAGTCAAAAAAGCTTGAATGGCCCGCTGCAAATCGGGAGACAAAGCCTTGGTCGCGCTGGTGGTGGCACGGGAGCGCGGTAACAAAGGAGGGTCTCACCGCTGAAATGGAGGCCTATAAGAAGGCGGGACTCGGTGGACTAGAGATTACTCCCATATATGGTGTTTATGGAAAGGAAAAGCAATTTGTCGATTACTTGACTCCGCAATGGATGGAGCTATTGGTACATACGCTGAAAGAAGCAGAACGACTGGATATGGGTATCGACATGGCTACTGGGACGGGATGGCCATTCGGTGGCCCATGGGTTGACAATATCGACGCCTGTAAAAACTTGGAGTATAAAAGTTATGCATTAAAGGCTGGCGAAAGTCTGAAGGAGAAAATAGTCTTTATCCAGGAACCCTATATTAGGGCAGTTGGAAACCAGGTGTATGAAGTTCACGATACTACCATTACCAAAGAAGCTGCAATTGGCACATTGAAAGAACCGTTACGGTCAGGCAAAGGCGAAATTCGTATAGATCATCTGGTGGAACCCGTGGCTGCTAACAAGAATTTGCAAGCGCTTGCACTCGACCAGGTAAAGTTTAGAAAGCAACTGCCTCTGCAGGCCCTTATGGCTTACAGCAACTCGGGAAAGGTGCTTGACCTCACGACCAAGGTGAACAAAGATGGAATGTTGGATTGGGTTGCCCCGGAAGGTAGTTGGAGGTTGTACGCGGTGTTTATGGGATGGCATGGTAAGATGGTTGAACGGGCAGGACCCGGTGGCGAAGGGAATGTAATGGATCATTTTTCCGCGCCGGCCTTAGCGAACTATCTCGCCCGTTTCGACAAAGCATTTGAAAACTATGACCTGAGTTCACTCCGGGCTTTCTTCAATGATTCCTATGAAGTTGATGATGCCCGGGGCAATGCTGACTGGACGCCTTTGCTGTTTGAAGAATTTAAGAAGATGAGAGGTTACGATCTGAGGGCGCATCTCCCCGCTTTATTCGCACAGGATGTGCCCGACAGGAACGAGAGGGTTTTGTGTGATTACAGGGAGACAATTTCAGAGTTGGTGCTGGAAAATTTTACGTTTCGATGGAAAAAATGGGCACATGGAAAGAATGCATTGGTCAGAAATCAGGCGCATGGCTCGCCCTCAAATATTCTGGACCTCTATGCAACGGTCGATATACCGGAAATCGAGGGTGTCGAGCCGCTCCGTATCAAGATGGCCACTTCTGCGGGTAATGTTACCGGAAAGAAATTGATATCATCGGAATCTGCTACCTGGCTTAATGAACATTTTGAGTCTAGCCTTTCGGATATTAAGACGGCGGTTGACCGGTTCATGCTGCACGGTGTTAACCATATATTTTACCATGGCACCTGCTATTCTCCACCAGGAGAACCGTGGCCCGGTTGGTTGTTCTACGCCGCTGTCCATCTGAATCCGCGAAATTCACTGTGGCCGCATTTCGGGGCATTGAATAAATACGTTGAAAGGTCGCAGTCGCTGTTACAAAACTCTGTCCCCGACAATGATGTGCTGCTTTATTATCCGATTTACGACCGGTTTTCCACACCTGGTGAAGAAATGATCGAACATTTCGATGCTGTTGGTCCCCAATTCGAAAATACAGCATTTAAACGCGCGTCAGAAAAGATGCTGGCTGATGGATATGCGTTTGATTACATCTCTGACAAGCAGCTTGGACAGACAAACTTCGAAAACGGAGACCTGGTAACAGAAGGCAAGAGACGGTACAGAACGGTCGTGATACCTCAGTGCAAATATATTCCGGTCGCAACATTGCGAAAGATCTTGTCATTGGCCGAAAGTGGCGCAACCGTCGTGTTCTATGAAGGTATCCCCTCATCGGTTAACGGACACGCTAACATGGAGGAAAACATAAAGTTGTTCGATAGTTTGATAGAGAAAATCAAGCCTTCACAATTGGAGAAAGCAACCGAAACGAAAATAGGACAAGGCAAGTTGTTGATGGGAAGCGATCTTGAATTGCTTTTAGATAATACGTCGGCAAGGCGGGAAAAGATGGTGGATTCCGGGTTGCAATTCCTGAGGAAAAAAGGGCAGGACAACTCAACCCTTTATTTCATTCAAAATAATGACAAGGGTTTTGACGGTTGGACACCACTGGGGATAATGGGTAAGTCAGCGATTTTGTACAACCCCATGACAGGCGACGTCGGGATGGGCGAAACTCGTGAATCAGTCCACGGGAAACTCGAGGTTCGATTGCAGATGCAACCCGCGGAGACTCTTATTGTGGAAGTATCGCCCGACAGGCGCGATGGCGTTTCTTATCCTTATCATGAAAGTATAGGCAATCCGTTAGACATATCAGGTCCATGGCAAATTTCCTTTGACCAGGGGGGACCGGAATTGCCACCGGATCAAACGATAAATGTCTTGGCCTCATGGACAACATTTGCGAATCCAGTGTATCGATCATTTTCCGGATCAGCGACTTATCGGACCACTTTCGAAAAGCCAAGGCAAAAGACTTCGCGTTGGATCCTTGATCTCGGTAATGTGAAAGAGAGTGCCGAGGTAATTCTTAACGGAAAGTCGATGGGAATCCTATTGGGACCTATGTACCGCGTCCACGTGCCGGACACCTTGTTACAAAACACAAACACACTTGAAGTCAAGGTGGTCAACCTGATGGCCAATCATATCGCCTACCTGGACAAGCATCAAATATTCTGGAAAAAATTCTACAACGTCAATTTTCCTGCGCGAAAATCCGAGAACCGTAATAACGGCTTGTTTGATGCCAGACACTGGCAGCCGAGACCCTCTGGGTTGATGGGCCCCGTGATTTTAATACCACTGGCTGGGGAAGTCAGACAATCCAAATAATAATAAGGCCGAAATGGGTAATCGATAGCGCAACCGTCACCGGCACCGTTTACGGCATTTTTTTACCGTCTATAACTTATTGATAACCTGCGTGTTACGAGTCATATCACCATATGCAAGGACAGTACAGGATAGTATTTGCTTTATAAACGATACTTTTACTTTAATTGCGCAATCGATTGCGCAATTTTTGAAGCCAAATTTTAAAACCCAAAACCTCAACCTATGCACTACACTTTACTAAAACAAAGCCGAGCCCCCGTGCTTATTTTCTCTCGCAAACCAGCTCATTCCGTCGCAAAAACCATTTGGATGTTTTTGATTGAGCAACAATGAAGAGGTAACAGGATCTATCTGACAAGATCCCGGTGATTCCTACGCCCATTAAATTTTAATATTCCCTAACCCCTAACAATATGCGAAGAGTACTACTACATGTATGCTGGATAGCGTTGTGCACTTTATCTGTGTGTGGCTATTCAAAAGATCTAATTTCTCCCGTCGGGAGCCTCGAAGACGCAGCCTTTCTGCAAGCGCAGACCGTAACTGGAAAAGTTACCGACGAAGCCGGTCAAGGCATGCCGGGTGTAAACGTCATTGTAAAAGGCACTTCTAACGGAACAACCACTGATGCCGAAGGCCAATACAGGCTGAATCTCACAGGCGACCAGGTTAATGGCACACTCGTCTTTTCATTTATTGGTTATGCCGCCCAAGAGCAGCCTATTAATAACAGAACGACAATTGATGTGGGAATGGTTGCTGATGTCTCCGAACTCTCGGAAGTCATCGTAGTCGGTTACGGTACTCAGGAAAAAAGAGACGTTACTTCCTCAATTTCCACTGTTACCGGTGAGGCTATTGCACAAATACCTACGCCTAACGCCATGGATGCCATGAAGGGCCAAATTGCCGGCGTGGATGTTTTACAAAATGGAGGTCGGCCGGGAGAAGCTCCCACGATTAGGATTAGGGGAAGGAGATCCCTTACCGCGAGCAACGACCCGCTATTCGTTATCGATGGAATTCCAATGACAGCGGGTACAAATACAATTGCTGATTTTAATACTGCCGATATCGAATCCGTTGAAGTACTCAAGGATGCCGCGTCTCAGGCAGTCTATGGATCGAGAGGATCCAACGGGGTAATCCTTGTTACAACTAAAAGAGGCCGCCCCGGCGTCACTGAGGTGAATTTTACCACCACTTATGGTATTTCTGAAGCGTTCAGGACTATTCCCATGATGAATGGATCGCAGTTCGCACAACTTAAGCGTGAAGCCAACCGGGTTGCAGCAAACGGTCAGTCTGGACGCGCTGCCTGGGGTGATGTAGGTTCATCAATACCTGATGATGCGGTCGTTTTTAATGACGCAGTTGAACTCAATTCTGTACAAAATAACTTGTCAACAGACTGGCAGGATTTGATCTATCAAAACGGATCCCAATTAAATAACCAGCTGAGCATTCGGGCAGGAACAGAAAAGACCCGGATATTCGTTGCGTTTAGCAACTTTCAGGAAGATGGGCTCATAGAAGGCGTCGATTACAAACGTTACACGGGACGTATTAACGTGGACCACGAGATCAGTAAAATGTTTAAGGTCGGTGTATCTACCCTCTATTCGAACATCACAGATAATTTTGGGTCCGCATCTGTGATCTCGGAGGCAGTGAATCAGACTCCTCTGGGACTGCCTTATGATGAGGAAGGCAATATTATCTTTTTGCCGATATCAGATGGTATCCGGTCCAATCCATTGTCCGAATTGGTGCCCGGCAAACGCATCGATGAACGCAAATACAAACGGTTCTTTAACTCCGTTTACCTTGATGTCAATATTATTGAAGGGCTTAAATATAAATTTCTATTAGGTCAGGACTTGTGGACGTTAGACCGTGGTATTTTTGAGGGACAATTCACCAATACGCGGAAGAACGGTTCACCTTTTGCATCCTTTTATCAAGGAGAGCAATCGGGTTATACACTGGAAAATATCATCACGTATAACAAGTCCTTCGGAGAACATAGTATCGGACTCACAGGGTTGCAAAGTGCGGCCGAACAGGAGTTCACTGAGAGCTTCATGGGTGCGCAAAATCTGCCATACGAACATATGAAATGGTATAACCTTGGGTTAGGCACGCTCACCTCAAACATGACAAACTTCGCAGAGTTTCAGTTGCTGTCGTACATGGCTCGCATCAACTATTCGTATAAGGGCAAGTATTTGTTTCAGGCGAGCATGAGATGGGACGGTTCCTCCCGCCTAGCTGAAGGCAACAAGTGGAATAGCTTCCCAGGTGTGTCGGTGGGTTGGAGAATAAAAGACGAAGGGTTTATGGCTGACCTCACCGCAGTAACCGAATTGAAATTAAGAGCATCCTATGGCAAAGTGGGTAATACAGCAGTGGCGCCTTATCAAACGCAAGGTACCCTTGCAAATACGTTTTATGATTGGAATAACGTAGACGCAAAAGGATTTAGACTTGACCTTATCCAGAGCCCAAACCTGAGTTGGGAGTATTCTGAATCTTTTGATGCGGGAATTGACTTTGCGTTTTTCAATGGCAGATTAAACGGGTATGTTGATGTTTACAGTACGTCCACAGGTACGTCGCTGCTCTTGAACCGTCAGCTGCCACCAACTTCGGGCTACTCGTTCATTTTGCAAAATGTCGGTGGTACAGAGACAAAGGGCTTTGAAATCACCCTCAATGCCGTCGTTGTCGACAAGCCAGACGGTTTGAAATGGGAGGCGGAATTTAACTTTGGAAGTCTGAAAGAGAAAATTGTAGACCTTGCCCAACGCGGGCCCAATGGGGAATTGGTTGACGACGTTGGCAATGGCTGGTTCATTGGCCAACCTGTCAGAGTCTTTTACGATTATAATAAACTTGGAATCTGGCAGGTCGAAGAAAAAGATGCGGCCGCAGGATTCGGACAATTCCCGGGTGAGATCAAGATCGAGGATCTGAATGGTGATGGGAGGATCACCCTTAATGATGACCGAAAAGTGCTTGGCAATGATGTTCCCAAGGCCTACGGGGGCTTTACCAACAAGTTTAAGTTCAAAGGTTTTGATCTATCAATATTCTTGTTCTACAGGCTCGGTTTCATGATCAATAGTGAGTTCAGCAATGGCCAGGCCACGATGCAGGGAAGATATAACAATCTCGATGTTGACTATTGGACGATTGATAACCCGACCAATGCCTATCCAAGGCCTAATAAGAACCAGGAAAACATTACGTACGGTTCTTCCCTCAATTATATGGACGGTGGCTTTGTAAAAATTCGCAACATCACGTTAGGCTATGAGCTTCCCGCGAGTATTTCCAGCAAAATGAAGATGACAAAACTCAGACTCTTTGTGACTGCCCAAAACCCTGTAACATGGTCGGACTATAAATTATTCGATCCTGAAAGAGCGGGCAATGTCAATTCCGGAGCGATGCCTTCTAACAGGCTATTCCTGGGTGGTATAAATATATCCTTCTAATCAACATATAAATTGGAAAGATCATGAAGATGAAAATCACAAAATCAATATTAATGGCGATCACCCTGGTAGCGTTGAGTGCGCAGTCCTGCAAGGATTACCTCGATGAACAGTTAGTTTCAGGCGTTGCCGCAGGCAGTTATTATTCAACACCGGCAGGCTTGGAAGATGGCGCGGATGCCGCATATTCCTTCCTTCGGGAAATTTATAGCAATGAACGGGCTTATAGCTTGACAATATTTGGCACGGATACGCATACGAATGGAGCGGATGGTGGCTGGAAATCGTTTAACTATTACGATAACGGTCTAAATCCCGGTGCCGGGATTCTGCTTGAGTCCTGGACCTTCCTATACCAAGGCATTAACCAGACAAATGCGATCATCCAACGAGCTCCCGAGGTGGTTGGAATAAACGACGCTACGAGAACTATACGCATTGCTGAAATGCGGTTCTTGCGTGCCTTCTACTATTTTTATCTGGTGCGCACCTGGGGCGACGTGCATTTCAGTCTCGAAGAGACATTGGAACCTGAAGTAACGGCTAACAAGACAGCGCAGTCAACTATCTATGCCGACGGTATTATCCCTGACCTTGAATTTGCTATCGCGAATTTGCCAGCATCTCAAAGCCAATACGGCCGGGCGACAAAACCAGCTGCCGAATTTCTGTTAGGTCAGGTCTACTTGACCAGAGGCTACCAAGCTTTCGGAAGTGCGAATGATTTCGTGCAGGCCGAGGATCTTCTCGGAAATGTTATTGAGGATTACAGCTTTGCGCTGCTGCCTTCTCACAAGGATCTGTGGAATCAAGACAATCAATTGAATAGCGAAGTTATATGGGCTATTCAATATTCCACTGACCTGATTTTAAACGGTGGAACAGGGGTTGGAAATCGCGGTCACTTATACTTTGGGATGGAATACGATATTCAGCCGGGTATGATTCGCGACATCGCAAACGGACGGCCGTTTAAGCGCTTTAGACTTACGGACTACATGATCGACCAGTGGGCCGCAGCACGTCCTAATGATCAGCGTTACGAGGATACTTACAAACACGTTTGGTATTGCAATGACAATCGAACCTCAGGAAATAGCATCCCGCTCTGGAAACAAGTCCACGTAGACAAAGGCGCGAAAAAGGCGGATGGCTCCCTTGTTACTGCCGCAGATGTCGGCAAGAGACGGTTTGAGCTTGGTGATACCGCCCTCTTTATACCCGGTCCTGGACAGGATGCAAAATGGTTAGGTGATGAAAAACTTAAGGTGAGGTACACGGTGATCACGCAACAAAAAGCATCTTATCCGGCAAGCACGCTGCCCACGTCAGATCCTAACTATTATCCTTCGGACCCATTCTTCTACAATGAAAGGTTATTCCCCACGATCGCTAAATTCTTCGATCCCAGAAGGCCTGCGATTCAACATGAACAGGGATCCCGCGATTGGTTTGTTATGAGATTGGCGGATGCTTATTTGCTTCGCGCCGAAGCACGACACAACAGTGGTAACAATGCCGGCGCGGCGGAAGATATCAATGTGGTTAGAACAAGAGCTGCAAAACCTGGCAAAGTGGCTGAAATGCAGATCACCGCTGGTGATGTGACCATTGATCGCATCCTGCTGGAACGCGCATTTGAAATGGACGCGGAGCAAATGCGATGGTTCGATCTGGCCAGAACTGGAAAATTGGTAGAGCGCGTAACGCTGTATAACGCTCAAGCCCACGTCGGCGGAACCTTAGCAGGAGCGGCTAATATCAAAGATTTCCATATTCATCGACCAATACCTCAAGCACAGAGTGACAGAACCCTTGGAGGATATCCTCAGAATGAGGGCTACTAGGTGGCTGTTCATAGTTGAAATTGTTTTGGAAAAAGGTTGGCCGGGTGTATGTTTCCCCGGCCACTTTTCATTCTATGGAGTTTCAGAGTATGAGCTTAGATGAGGTGAATAGCAACGCAACCTACGATTCGGAAATCAGGCACACGGAACAAAAATCCCTGTACCCTTACACCTTATACCTTATACCCTTACCCCAATAAGAAGAACTTGCTACCTTTGCTTTTTTAACGCCTTTGCGATGGTGTGTTGATTGAGACTGCGTCAAATGGCAAAACTTTTTAGAGATGATTAAAGTACTGCAATACTTATTTCTTGTACTGTTTTTATTTACTCAATCCTGTACCAGGCCACGCAACGTCAGTGAGCCGGTAGGGGAAAATAATATGGCCTTTAAATGGGGGAAAATTTCACTGGAGTGCACAGCAAACGATACCGAAAATTTTAAGCCCAGGCCAACCGTTACGTCACGGATCTTGGCTTTGATTTGGATATCCATCTTTGATGCGTGGAGCCGTTACGATGAAAAGGCCGTACCGCTCTATCTTACTTCTGTTGAAAGACAGGCGCCAGGCGACCGTACCTTAAAAAACAAAGAGATAGCAATCAGCTACGCCGCTTACAGGACGATGCTCGAGTATTATTTTTCTGATTCAACAATGCTGCGACAGAAAATGGTTGACTTTGGGTTCGACCCGGATAATACCTCGCTTGATCCCAATACCCCAGAAGGCATTGGCAACTTAGCAGCAAAAGCTGTCATCGCCGCCCGGAGCTCAGATGGTGCAAATGAAAGCGGAACGATGCCTAACTCTAACGGTACACGCTATGCTGATTACACAGGATATACACCAATAAACAGTGCCGATAACTTGAACGACGTCAGCAGATGGCAGCCAAAATATTTTTCAGATGGGAAAGGCGGCAAATTCGCGCCAGGCTGTCTGACGCCCCATTGGAATAACGTGAAGCCTGTTGCTCTTGATTCCGCTTCGCAATTCAGACCTGGTCCGCCGCCCGCCATTGGTTCGGCGCAGCTTGTTGCCGAGGTCAAAGAAGTAGTAGACATGCAGGCAAATCTTACCGATGAGCAACGCGCGCTTGTAGAATTTATGCGCGATGGACCAAAGTCTGTTCAGCAAGCAGGACACTGGTTCATTTTTGCGCAAAATGTTTCTGTCAGGGATAAGCATACATTAGACGACGACGTTAAAATGTATTTTCTTGTTGAGACTTCAGCGATGGATGCGTTCATTGCTGCCTGGGATGCAAAAATGTATTATGATTTCGCAAGACCTTTTGCTTTAGTCCACGAATATTACAAAGAGCAAGTGATCAAAGCTTGGGCAGGGCCGGAAAAAGGAATTATTCAGGTGAAGGGAAAGGAGTGGAGACCCTACTCTCCGGAGACTTTCTTATGTCCGCCGTTTCCAAGCTACGTCTCGGGCCACAGCTGTGTGAGCGCTGCGTGTTCTGAAGCACTGAGACTTTTTACCGGAAGCGATCAGTTTGGTGAAGAAGTCAAACTGGTACCGGGTTTACTAACCGAACCTGAAAACCTTGGTGATACTGTTGTACTGAAATTTCCAACCTTTACGGAGACAGCCAATATGGCGGGTATATCGCGTGTGCTCGGAGGTTATCATATCCAATCAGATAATGTTGAAGGATTGAAGTTGGGACGTCAGGTGGCGCAAGCAGTATGGAAGAAGTATTTGGATCATGTGGGGGGTAGGTAGGGTGTAAGGTGTAGGGTATAAGGTACGGGGGTATAGGGGTAATAAGGTATAGTACCGTTAGCCGAAGTTTTTTATTGAACGTTAGCCGGATGAAAATGGAACGTATATTGACACACTATGACCAGAGTAGGGATTTTATAACTCTTGAAGCTTGGAAGAAGGCAAGAATGGTCAAGCTTTTTTTCTATGGGGAAGTGATTCCGAAACTTCCCATCGAAGAAAAATTTAATCTTGGCGATCAAATACGCAGGGCGAGCATCAGCATCACTGCCAATATTTCGGAGGGATATGGCCGCTATCATTACCAGGAAGGAATTCAGTTTTATCGTATGTCGCGAGGTTCTATGTACGAATTAAAGGATCATCTCACCTCCTGTTATGATCTTGGTTTCATCGGTAAGGACATTCTTACAAAAGGAATTTCTTTAATCGAAAATGCTAAGATAACCTTGAATGGATATATTAAATTTGTTCAGGCAAGAATGGACAAGCCAAATGGATGAAGAGGGATAGGGTATAAGGTATATGGAATAAGGTATATAGAATAATGTGTAGGGAAGAGCAACGATCTCCTTGCCTGCCTTACGCATTACACCTTATGCCTTACACCTTACACCTTATACCTTATACCCTATACCTTATACCTTTACACCCAACATCAACCTATGCAAAAACGAATAACTACAACCCTTCAAACAGTATTTTTTGTAACCCTGTTGCTTCTTTTAGGATGTGATCAGAAGGCTGTGAAAAATTCGGAAGAAAAAGTCGTAGTTGCTGCCGTGGACCCTGTCTTCAAACGCGTCGACGCGTCACATAGCGGACTGGCTTTTCGAAACAAGGTAGAGGAGAACATCAACAATTTCTTCGACGTCTTTGCGTATGTATACAACGGCGGGGGTGTTGGTATTGGTGATATCAATAACGATGGTTTGTCAGACATTTATTTTACGGGCAACGAGGTGCCAAACAAATTATACCTGAACGAAGGCAATTTAAAATTCAAAGACATCTCAAAAGCTGCCGGAGTCGAAGGAAATGGAAGGTGGAACAATGGTGTTGTTATGGCAGACGTAAACGGGGATGGATTCCTGGATATCTATGTGTGTAAAGGGGGATGGCAGGAGACGGCCGACCAACGGAAAAATCTTCTCTATATTAATCAGGGTGACTTAACATTTAAGGAAGCGGCGCATGAATATGGAATTGATGAGTCTGGGTATTCCATACATGCTTCTTTTTTTGACATGGATAATGATAATGACCTGGACCTGTACGTTACTAATCGGCCCGATTCGTTTGATCTGCCTTTGACGCAAATGGTGCGTCAGAAAAAACTTTCACCTGCTGCGAGCCGGGATAAGCTATATGTTAATGAGCAGGGAAAATTCAAAGAGATCGGGCTTAAGGCAGGTATAACCAGCAATTTTGGCTATGCACTGAGTGTCGTTACATCTGATCTGAATAACGATGGCTTTACAGATATTTTTGTTGCTAATGATTTTGCGGAAAGTGATTACATGTACATCAATCAGGGAAACGGCACGTTCAAGGAGCAAATTAAGAGCGCAACAAACCACATATCGATGTATTCCATGGGAACGGATGTGGCTGATATTAATAACGACGGACTCGAAGACATCTTCGTCAGTGAAATGCTGCCGGAAGATTACCAGAGATCGAAGGTATCTATGCCGTCTATGGACGTCGAGGGGTTTTATGAGATTGTCAACAGCGGCATGCATAGGCAATACATGCACAACGCTTTGCACCTGAATCAGGGCAATCTTTTTTTTAGTGAGATCTCTCAACTTTCCGGTGTCGCAAAGACAGAATGGAGCTGGTCATGTTTGTTATCAGATTTTGATAATGATGGTAACCGCGACATATTCGTGGCAAACGGTTATAAGCGCGATGTGTTCGACGGCGATGCGCAACGAAAGTTAAGTGCATACGTACGGGCTAACATGAATAAGTATCGCTCTCCGCAGGAAATGATGGAGAAAGGTTTTAAAGATTTTATAAATATTTATAATCCTATCAAAGTGAAAAACTATCTGTTCAAGAATAAGGGCGACCTGCAGTTTGAAAATGTTGGTGATGCGTGGGGGTTCAATGAGGAAAGCTTTTCTAACGGAGCGGCTGTGGGTGACTTGGACAACGATGGAGATCTGGATCTTGTTATTAATAACCTGGACGAAGATGCATTCCTGTATGAAAATTCTTCTGCCGCCAGAAGTAATTACGTAAAAGTACAATTGAAGGGCCCTGCCGGAAATAAGGATGGAATTGGTGCGAAGGTGACAGTCTATACGCAAGGCAAAATGCAATATTTCGAAAACAAAACTGTTCGGGGATACCTTTCGTCCAACGAGCCGATCGTTCATTTCGGGTTGGGCCAGGCCGAAAAAATTGACAGCCTGAAAGTGGAATGGCCTGGGGGAAAGAAAAATGTGTTGAGTCAGGTCGACATAAACAAATTGCTAGTGGTGGACTATAGTAAGTCTGTCCATGGAACTCCAAAGAAATCGACATCGGGAAAACTATTTAAGGAGTCTACTGGCAATCTCCTGGCTAATGGGTTTGTGCACCGGGAGAACGAGGTGAATGAATATAAGGATCAAGTCTTGCTCCCCCATATGTTTTCAAGGAGCGGCCCATTTATTTCAGGGGGTGATGTAAATTCCGATGGAGAGGAGGATTTTTATGTTGGTGGTGCAGCAGGACAGGCAGGCCAATTGTTTTTACAACAAAGCGGCAGGTTTATCAGGAAGTCGATCGCTGACTTCGAAAAAGATAAGAAATTTGAAGATGTCGGTTCAGCGCTATTCGATGTAGACGGTGACAACGACCTTGATCTGTATGTAGTCAGTGGTGGAAGTGAATTCAGGCAGGGATCTGATTTGTATTCTGATAGACTATATATTAACGATGGGACCGGGAATTTTAAGAAGACAAATTCTCCTAAAACGGTGAGCAGTGGGTCGTGTATCGCTCCCTATGATGTCGATGGCGATGGTGATTTCGATTTATTCAGAGGTGGACAGGTGGTAGCTGGTGAATATCCAAAGGCTCCCCAGAGTTACCTGTTTATTAATGACAATGGAACGCTCATCGACAAAACAAATGAGTTATCCAAAGGACTCTCAGAGGTAGGCATGGTTAATTCAGCTGTATGGGCTGATCTGAATGGAGATTCTTCCGCGGAACTAATTGTTGTTGGAGAATGGATGCCGATAAAAATATTCCAAAATAAGCAGGGCAGTTTTCAAGACATCTCGAACGAGTTATTGACTGAAAAAACAGAAGGGTGGTGGAACAGGGTAGTTGCTGACGATCTGGATGAAGACGGTGACCAGGATCTCATTGTGGGGAATATAGGTGAAAACTATAAGTTCAAGGCGACAAGCGAAAAACCATTTCAGGTTTATGCCAAGGACTTTGACAGCAATGGAACCAACGATATATTTCTCGCCCGGTATTACAAGGGCAACCAGCTGGTCCCTATACGCGGAAGAGAATGTACGTCTCAGCAATTGCCCACGATAGCACAGAAGTTTCCTACTTATCTTTCATTTGCGCAATCAGATCTTCCAACAATTTTGGGTAAGGATATTGAGAATGCGATACACAAAAAGGCTCACCTTTTTTCAAGTATTATGCTGATCAACGACGGCGGCAAATTCACTATCAAGAAACTGCCGACGGATGCGCAACTTTCATCCGTAAACTCGATCCTGGTGAAAGACTTTGATAACGATGGCAAGAAGGATGTGTTGCTGGCGGGGAACAAATTTGACGTCGAAGTGGAGACGACTCCAGCCGACGCGTCCCCGGGTCTGTTCATGAAGGGAATGGGAGGCCTTGAATTCAAATGTATGAAACCATTGGAAAGCGGATTTTTCGTTCCTTACAACGTAAAGGATATGCAGGCGATCATGACAAAGGGCCAATGGTCTATTGTTTTGGGTATCAATAATGATAAACTTAGAATCTTTGTCACTGATGCAGATACAAAAAACACGGCAGGGCTGGCGCTAGCCAGGTAGTGTTTACGTCAGCCACATTTTACCGAATGCTTTTCCGCCTTAGACTCCTTATTGCATTTCTTTTTCCGCTGCTGTTGCTGACTGACTGTGGGATCAGACAAAGCGACGACAAATTTGCAACTCCAAACCGGCTTGAAAAATCAGGTAGTCCATACCTGCGGGAACACGCCGACAATCCCGTTGACTGGCATGAATGGAGTACTGAAGCGCTGGAAAAAGCAAAAAACGAAAACAAACCATTGATCATTAGCATCGGCTATGCTGCGTGCCATTGGTGTCATGTGATGGAAGAGGAAACTTTCATGGATACTGCAGTAGCAAGGATCATGAATGAAAATTTTGTTTCTATCAAAATTGACAGAGAAGAGAGACCTGACATTGACCAGATATATTTAGATGCTGCACAATTGATCTCCGGAAATAGCGGATGGCCCTTAAATGCTTTTGCAATGCCGGATGGAAAGCCTTTTTATGCAGGTACATATTTTCCTAAACAACAATGGATAGCCTTGCTTGAGCAGGTAATCGATGCCTACAAGAACGACCATCACAACGTGATGAAACAAGCGCAGGCGCTGACTGACGGGATTCGCGAGAATCAGTCCATTGCTTTTTCAACAGATTCGGTGAGCATCTACAATGAGAAATTATATCGTGAAATCTTCAAAAGCTGGACATCGCACTTCGATTATGAATCCGGCGGGCTTACCGGAGCACCTAAATTTCCCATGCCGGTAGTCTGGGAATTCTTGTTGCAATACCATCATCTTACTGGAGATCAACAGGCCCTCCAAATGGTAACGACTACCCTTGACGGTATTTTGAAAGGAGGAATCTATGATGTATTGGCGGGCGGCTTTGCACGATATTCTGTGGACAACGAGTGGAGGGTACCGCATTTCGAAAAAATGTTGTATGACAACGGACAACTTGTAAGCTTATATGCACATGCGTACCAGGTTACGAACAATCCTATTTATTCTGAGGCCATATTAAAAACACTCGATTTCATAAAAAATGAAATGACGTCTCCGGACGGAGGATTTTATTCATCTTTAAATGCCGATAGTGAGGGAGAGGAAGGCAAATTTTATGTCTGGACTAAAGGCGAAATAGAGAATGTACTAGATTCAGTTGCGGCTCGTCTCTTCATCGCATACTACAACATAACTGATTCAGGTAACTGGGAGGGAGGGAAAAACATTCTTTACCGGCGAACGACGAAAGAGGATTTTGCATTGGAGAAAGGGATGTCGGCACCAGTGGTCACCACTATATTAGCGAATGCAGAGAAAACACTGTTCGGAAAACGCAAGACGCGTATAAGGCCCTCGTTGGATGATAAAATACTTGTTTCATGGAACGCACTGATGCTGAAAGGTTATGTTGATGCCTACTTTGCCTTGGGTGATCAACAATATCTTAACGCAGCGTTGGAAAATGCTCGTTTCATGGATGAGAATATCCTGAAGCGCGATGGCCGGTTGTCTCGCAACTATAAAGACGGCGAATCGTATATTGATGCGTTTCTCGAAGACTATGCGCTGCTCGCGAAAGCTTTCATTCATCTGTATCAAGCTACCTTCGATATTCAATGGCTGGAAAAGGCGAGATCTATGACGGAATATGCGATAGCGCATTTCCGGGACGAGGAAAGCGGTATGTTTTATTTCACATCAACGGACGCCCAAAATCTTATCACTCGTAGAATAGAAACCACTGATAATGTAATTCCTGCTTCGAATTCTGTTTTGGCCGAGGTCTTGTTCCTGTTGGCGGAATATTACAGTGTGGACCGTTACGCGCAAATGAGCTATTCCATGCTAAGTAAAATGGCTTCGTTATCGAAGACGGGTGGGCCATACTACGCGAATTGGGCAAGCCTTGTTGGTTTGGTCACTTATCAGCCCTACGAAGTTGCAATAGTGGGAAGGGATGCACTGGCCAAGGGCAAACAAATGCTCAGGAATTATCTGCCGACCGCCTTATTTATGGGCGGGTCGGAAGAAAACTTGCCGTTGTTGGAAAATAAAGGAGTAAACGGCCGCACGATAATTTACGTATGCAGAAACAGAGTATGTAAAGTACCGGAGGAGGATGTTGGTAAAGCGATGATGCAGCTGTCTGGGAAACCACCACAATAGCCCAATCGGAGCCTTAAGCAATCTCTAGTTAATTTTTAATAGTTAATCTTCATTACCAGAAGCGACCTTCTTATCTTTTTCATGTTTTTGCTCATTCCATATTGCGTCAATAGTGGTTAGCAGGTCTCTGGTGTGGAAAGGTTTGCCTAAGAAAGAGGTTGCGCCTGCTTCGGAAGCGTTTTGTTTTAGTTGGTTATTGGAGGAAATTATGATAACCGGAATCGACTTTGTCCTCGCCTGTAATTTGAGAAACTTGCAAAGCGCAATTCCCTGGATCATAGGCATGAAATTGTCAAGGATAAATATATCTGGGAGCGAAAAATTGTTCTCTACGATCGACTTACCCTCCGACAGCGTATTGACCTCATATCCTGCATTTGATAGCACCTTATTCAAAATGATTGAACAGTCGCTGTCATCTTCCACCAACGTAATTTTTTTAAACATTTCAAAGCCGTTTTTCTAGTGGTAACAGTATGGTAAATAGCCAGTGAGTTGCATTGACTTTGTAGATATGCCAGCAAATAATATGTCAATTTCTGACGGGGGATGAATAAATAATCAATTTACGCGTGTAGCCCACTCATAAAGACCCAAATCAGCCCTAAGCCGTCCCATAAAACTTGACTGTGTAAAAAAATACCTGAGGATCGGTGAGATCGCTGTAAAAAAAATTCCCGGAATTAAATTTCTCGATCCACAGTTCCAATTCACAATGAGCAAAAAATTACCCATCGGAGCGTGTCTCAACTAACATACAAACCTATATCATATGCTTACAGAACTATTAACCCTTCATAAATACGTTCATCATCATGAGTGGGCTTAACTTAAGGCCAAAGAATCTATATTTGCCTTGGACCCGGACCTTAACTTGATTTCGCAATGACTGATAAGAACAATACGTCCACTTTCAAACGATTCTCCATGCATGAAGATTGGATGGTGGTGGTCGTTGGATTTCTTATTATTCTGCTTTCAATTGTTGGTCTTGAAATTCCTGTACCGTCCTTCTCATGGAAAAATCGCGAAGAACTCCTCGGGCAGGTTCTTACAGGGGAGAACCTAAGTAGGGTGTTACTGCAATTTTCATTTGTTTTTGGGATAGCCATTCTGGCGACTTTCCTTATCAACAAATCGGTGACAAATGCACTGCGCACTTACCCTGTACTTTTTGGTCTCACCCTCATTGCGCTAGTTCTGTCCGGCAACCATCAAGTGCGGGCGCTAAACCTGGAGTCGGTAATATTTAGTCTTGCGATCGGACTAACCGTTAGCAACGTTTTCACGCTGCCTGACTGGATGCGAGATTCCCTGTCTGCCGAAATGTTTGTAAAGATAGGGCTGGTGCTATTGGGTACCACCATAATTTTTTCAGATATACTAATAGCAGGAGGCCTTGGGCTCATCCAGGCTTTGCTGGTGGTATTAAGCGTTTGGTATTTTGCCTTCTGGATTTGCAAAAAGTTAAAAATTGACGAGGAGCTTACGATGATGATCTCCAGCGCCGTATCCATCTGCGGGGTTTCAGCAGCCATTGCGACGGCGGGCGCCATCAAGGGAGATACTAAAAAATTATCGTATGTGATTTCTTTGGTGCTCATCACCGCCATCCCGATGATGATCTTTATGCCGTATATCGCAAAGTATTTTCATTTTCCGGACGATGTAACAGGAGCGTGGCTCGGAGGCAGCATTGATACCACGGGTGCGGTAGTCGCGTCCGGAAGTCTTGTAGGAGATACAGCACTGAAAGTGAGTACCATCGTGAAGTTCTCACAAAACGTATTGCTCGGGCTAGCGGCGTTTGCGATAAGCGTTTATTGGACTTACAGTGGTCGAGTGGATAAGGAAGGAAAAGTATCAAAGCCAACGGCTCGACTGATCTGGGAGCGTTTTCCGAAATTTGTTTTAGGTTTTGTTCTGGCCTCACTGGTATTTTCTTTTATGTTAAATGCTGAAATCGTAGACAGCGTCAAAGGAAGTTTAAAAAGCATCCAGGGGATGTGGTTCGTATTGGCCTTTACTAGCATTGGGTTAGAAACAAAATTCTCAGATCTCTTTAATGAGAACAACAAAAGGCCGTTGTACGGGTTTCTGATTGCCCAGACTTTTAACGTTCTTATTACCCTGGTAATTGCTTATTTCTTATTTGGATAGCCGACACGTAACACATTTTGGTTGTCGTTCAGTCCGGATCAGGATACTGCACCGCATTCGTTTTAAGACCATTGCCTGTTACGTATTTTAGGCCAGGATAATTTTTGGTTCGCAAGTATCACAGATGCCGTTGGTAAAATCCCCAGTGCCGTTTCTATCGATTTTACGTAAATTCATCAGAATAAAAACGACCTACCTTTGAAAATACTATTGATTGAAGATGAACAACGTGTGGCCTCTTTTATCCGGAAAGGCCTGGAGGAATATAACATCCAGGTTGCCCAGGCATTTGACGGCGTAACCGGGTTGAACATCGCTTTGGCAGATAGTTATGATGTGATAATCCTTGATATTGTCATGCCCGGTATGAATGGACTGGAGTTGTGCAGAAAATTGAGAGATGAACATGGTGATCAAACGCCATTGTTGATGCTGACTGCATTGGGTACAACCGATGATATAGTAAAGGGCCTAACCATAGGCGCTGACGATTATTTGACAAAGCCCTTTAAGTTCAGCGAGTTACTGGCGAGGGTATATGCATTGGCACGTAGGAAAACCGTTGTGAACAGAGTTTTAACCGTGGACGATCTTAAAATGGATACTAAAGCAATGGAAGTCACAAGGGGCGGAAAAAGAATTGAACTTACCGCACGTGAATTCCGATTGTTGGAGTACCTTTTACTCAATAAAAATCAGGTGGTTTCACGCACCTACATCCTGGAAAATGTGTGGGATATCAATCACGATCTAGGCACTAACGTCGTAGAAGTGTACATCAATTATCTTCGGAAAAAAATTGATCACGATTTTCCGGTTCCGCTAATCAAGACCGTGGTGGGTATGGGATACACGATTAAGGATACTCACCGTGAAGATACGGCATAAATTAACTTTGTATTTCAGTATGGCCTCGGCATTGATCATTCTTGCCTTTGGCATATCTGTCTTTTACTTTTCGGCGCAATACAGGAAGAATGAATTCTTCCAAAGGTTAAGGACCAGGGTAGATATCGCTGAGAAATTTTTTCTTGAAAGGTCAACCTTTTCTGAAGTTGATTACATAAAGATCCGTGATCAATTTGTTAATACCCTGCCGGATGAAACCGAAGAAGTGGCAGAGCTATCTCCAGGTTGGCAGGACAATCTAAAAAACAAATACCCTGCCGACTTCTTGGAATCACTTATTGATCGTGAAGAGACCTACTTTTATAGTGACACCATACAGGGAGCAGGACGTGTTTTTCATTTAAGAGAAGGCAATTATGCCGTAATAATAACGGCCGTTGATAAAGTAGGCATGAGGGTTCTAAGGAACCTGCGCACAATTATCACACTGAGTATCATGGGAGCGATCATCGTTGTTTCGATTTTGAGTTACTACATTTCGAAACGATTGATTTGGCCGATTTCAAAAAAAATCCATAAAGCAAATACGATTAGTGGAAGTAATTTGCACGAACGCTTGAATGTCTTTAATCCAGACGATGAATTAGGAGAAATGGCTATTGCCTTTAATAAACTTCTGGATCGGCTGGAAGGAGCATTTAATATGCAGAAGCTATTTGTCGCAAATGCCTCTCATGAGATCCGAAATCCTTTAACGGCCATATTAGGAGAGACGGAAGTGGCGTTGACCAAGGATCGTTCACTGGACGATTATAAAGAGTCGCTAAGAAACATTTCATTGGAAGCTGACAGGCTCCATTTGTTAGTAAATAATCTGTTTCAGCTGTCCTCTATCAGCTACGGGGCAATGGACATCAAACGGGAAAATATAGACCCAAAAGCCCTCGTTCAGGATGCCAGAAAAAAGTATGATTTATTAAATCCCAATAATCAATTAAGACTTGATTTAATTACCCGTCCTACGAAATCGGAAGCCTTCATTTATGGTAACAAGAACTTGCTGGAGACGGCGCTGATAAATATTTACGACAACGCCAGCAAGTTTTCGTCGGATAACGTGGTTGATATAGACTTCAGTATCAAAGATGATATGGTCGTAATACGGGTCACGGATGCCGGTGTTGGTATTCCGCCAGATGATATCCCTAAAATCACGCAGCCTTTTTTCAGGGCGGAGAATGTGCGTCAAATTGTAGGCACAGGAATTGGCATTCCTCTGACGTTACGGATTATTGAAATTCATAAGGGTATATTCGATGTCAAGTCGGTGTTGAATGAGGGCACCACGGTAACCATTAGTCTTCCGCTGGCAGAGGATATTGAATGGCCAGACCCTGATTCTTAGGTGTTTCTAATTTGCCTCTAATTTCAGTCTAATCTCGGTTTTGTAATCTAGCCTTATAATTCAAATGGCTATGAAACCAACTTTACATTGGAGAGAGGGTATATTTTCATCGGTACGATATGATGTTCCTGCAGGTATCGTTGTTTTTTTTGTGGCAGTCCCCCTGTGTCTGGGAATCGCGCTAGCTAGCGGCGCGCCACTTTTTTCAGGGCTAATTGCTGGGATTGTTGGAGGTATTGTCGTCGGATCGCTCAGTAATTCATCTCTTGGAGTAAGTGGCCCCGCCGCCGGTCTAACCGTCATAGTACTAGCGGCGATTCAGCAATTGGAATTTTTCCCCGTCTTTCTGGTAGCCCTGGTCATCGCAGGGGCTTTACAGATCATTCTGGGCCTGCTTAAGGCTGGAGTAATAGCTTATTACTTTCCTTCTTCAGTGATAAAAGGCATGCTGACAGCGATCGGCATCATTATTATACTAAAACAAATCCCACATGCACTGGGATATGATGCCGACTACGAAGGGGATTTTAGTTTCGTTCAGATTGATGGACACAACACATTTTCGGAGCTCGTGCATATGTTGGATGCGATCACTCCCGGCGCCATTGTAGTTAGCATCATTTCGCTGACAATCTTATTCCTTTGGGAAGCACATCTGGTGAAAAAATATGCCGTCTTAAAATTAATACAAGGTCCGCTCGTTGCCGTAATGGCAGGAATAACGTACCAACTTGTTACCAATACATATTTTCCGCAGTGGTCTTTGAGCTCTGACCATTTGGTCAACGTACCTGTGGCGAAAAGTATGAGTGGATTTTTTGACCAGTTTACGGGACCTGATTTTTCCAGCATTCTTCGGCCAGACGTTTGGATGGTTGCCCTTACCTTGGCAATAGTTGCGAGCCTGGAATCTCTCTTGTCCGTTGAGGCCACCGACAGGCTGGACCCTTACAGACGCGTCACGGATACGAATCGCGAGTTAATGGCACAGGGCACCGGGAATATTGTTTCAGGATTGATCGGCGGCCTACCGATCACGCAGGTTATCCTTAGAAGTTCAGCCAATGTACAATCTGGAGGAAAGACAAAATTTTCGGCGATCTTCCACGGCATTCTTCTTCTACTTTGTATAATCCTTATTCCAGATATACTAAATATGGTGCCCCTGGCTGTGCTGGCCAGCATCCTGTTGGTTATTGGCTACAAGCTGGCTAACCCGTCAATCTTCAAGCAAATGGCAAGCCTAGGATGGAGCCAGTTCCTGCCATTCATTGCGACCATCGTTGGAATTGTCTTTACCGATCTTCTTAAAGGCATAGCTATCGGTACTGTTGTTGCCATCGTCATCATATTGCGCAATAGCTATAAGAATTCCCACTTCCTGCATCGCGAACAGACTGATGCTGGATCCGACAAGGTTAAAATGACCCTGGCGGAAGAAGTGGTGTTCTTAAATAAAGGCAGGATTAGGAAAGAGCTAAATGAATTGCCGAAGGGAGCGCATTTAGTAATTGACATGAGCAAATCTCTCGTTGTGGATCACGACGTACTTGAGATAATTAACGACTTCAAGAATCAGGCTAATAATAAGAACATTCAAGTGACACTTATTCGGGATAAAAGCCGTTCTGAGTTAGGTCGAAATTACATCAAAGAAAAACCTCAAAAAGCAGAAGTTGAACAATAACAAATACATTTATGGAAAACTTCACATATTTTGTTCCTCTGGATTTCACCGAATGCTCTTACAACGCGCTTCATTACGCGACAATACTTGCCAGAAATACAGAGGGAAGAATAAAGATTTGTCATGTTATAGACCTTGAGGAACTGCCTGACTCAGAAAATCCTGTTGTATTATCGTTTGCCATGGACCGGCTCTTAAAAAAAGCTCAACAGAAAATAAGATCGCTCAGGGAAATAATTTCTATGGATGGCGTCAACGTTAAGGATGAAATTGTAATTGGAAATGTTCGCAATCAGCTCATAAAACAAATTGACGAGAAAAGACCGAATGTGGTGGTGATCGGCAGAGACACAAGCAAGCGCCACGATTCGAAAGGCCTGGTAGGTTATCTGACAAGAAATACAAGTGTGCCGGTGTTGGTGGTTCCTAAATCACATAACCCTAAGATTCCTTCCCGCGCTGTCTTAGCCTCAGAAGTCAACGCCAATCATCAGATTCAATTTGGACCTGTGTTCGATATAATAAAGAAGGTATCGACGGAGCTTTCTGTGGTAAACGTCAATTCAAGTTATTTTGCAAATGCAAAGGGCGTATTAAAGTGGCTTGAAAATGAAAGTTATAAACCCAGCAATAACGGTAAAAGCCCGACTCACCAGAATGGATGTCGCTTAAGTGGCATTATCGATTTTATTCGTATTAACAAGATTGATTTGCTCTGCACTGTCCGATCAAACTCACGTTTCTTTGATAAGCTGTTACATAAAAACGTCTCGCGTCACTTGACCACACAGGCCGATGTACCAGTGTTGGTAATTACAGAATAGGTTTGTTATCCCTTACCTTAACTTTTAGCTTATAACCTCAATAAGCCCGACTTGCGGTTAGTCGCTTAGCTTGTCAATCATTTTCGAGATAAAGTTCTTCTCAGCGATGAAACTCGTTTGCTTCAGTGCCTGTTGCAGGTATTGCCGGGCAAGCGAAGCTTTTCCCTCTAGTTGATAAAACTTACCCAACGTTGCATTTAAAAGGGAATATTGGTTCATCACCGGATGTCGGTGCAGTCTAATTAATATTTCGAAGGCACGGCCTGCCTCCCCCGCGTGGTACAGTGCAATGGCATAGTTTAGTTCAATGAAGGGATTCGAATTGTCGCTAAGCAATTGTTCATAGAGCTTCCGGATCGTGTTCCAATTCGTCGATTGAAAATTGGCAGCGGAACAGTGTACATATGCGATCGATGCTTCCACATGATAAGTTGTAATGTCTTCATCACGGGATTGAAGCAAAAAATTCTTTGCTAACAAAATGAGTTCTTTATTCCAAAGTGACCTATCCTGATTTTCAAGATCAAGCAGTTCGCCTAATGCCCCGAACCGTGATTTAAATCGCGCGGCATTGAATAGCATCAATGCATATAATGCATAAGTTTCTTTATTGGCCAATCTTGTATCGATAAGCGTTTTAGTCATGATAAGGGCGTCTTCGCATAACTCTTCCCTCATGATTTGCTTTCCCCATGATGATTTGTAGCCTTCATTGAATATCAGGTAAAGCACTTTATGAACCATGGCAAGTCGCTTGACCAACTGCTGGGTGATCGGTTCCTCGAATAATATCTTTTCGTCGCGTATTTTTTGACGTGCGCGCAAGAGGAGTTTATCGACACCATCAATGGTCATACCGAGTATTTTAGCAATAGCTTCGACCTTTAAATTGATGGCATACTTTAATGTTATGACGACCTGTGCTTTGGGGGCAAGGTCCGGATGAGCGCAGGCAAACAACAATTTTAGCTGGTGATCTTCCAGGATGGATTCTGTAAACTTGATTTCCATGGACTCAAGCCCTGCATCCTCATGCAGGCCCTCGATCCTTTTTTCTTTTCTGATCTTATTCAGTGTTTTGTGCCTGCATACTTTATATAGCCAACCCGTTGCATTTTCCGGTATGCCATGGGCTGCCCAGTCTCTTAGTGCGGCAGCATATGTATCGTGCACAATATCTTCTGCACTTTCCAGACCAAAATCACGGGTTGAGTAGAGCACAGCCGTCACCAGCCGTCCAAAATCCTTTTTGTAAAGTCTGTCTACTTCCTGCCGGACAATATCCATGTTACTCGGGTAGTTCAAATAATGGCCGGACCTCTATGACGGCCAATCCCTGTACGACCAGTGGGCACGCCTGTGCGAAAGCGACGGCCTGTTCCAAATTCTCGGCTTTAATGATGTCGTAGCCGCTGACGCCTTCCTTCGCTTCGATAAAAGGCCCATCAGACAGAACGTTGTTTTTGCTGACATACCTGCCGGTTATCTTGAGTGGATTTCCCTCTACATAATTTCCAGATTCAGCGATCGTTTCTATCCATTTTTCCATTTCAGGAATGTTGGAGAAACGTTCTTCATCTGTATACTGCCCGATTTTTTTTAGGTCTTCGCGCATGATCAATAAGAATCTTTCCATAGCATTAAATTTAAGATTGTCGTTTGTAATATTGTAAGACTAAAAAGAATACATTATCCCCGCATTCCATTTGGCCTGATTTCCGGAAAAATTAGCCCAAAGTGGTAAGACTCCCTGAAAAAAAACAGACAATGGCAGGCGATGATGAGCCACTCGTAAACTGGTTGAAGTAAACAATCCGTTCAATTCTCCAAAATTAAAATAGAATGATTCTTGCGTTGCATGAAGCAAAAACTTCTTCGAAAGGGAAACTGGCGAGGTTGAAATCGAAATATTGTAATAGTCTCCTGAGAGTGCTCCGGGGTCACATGCGTGGTTGTGCAGGTACAGGACCGTTAGCACAAGCAGCTTGGAAACCCTAGTTACGATGGAAATGTCAAATGAAAGATTTCGTTGAGCATGTATAATGTCTTCTCCCGAACCAGCGGGAACTGTTTGGAAGAAAAGAGATGGATTAATGGCGCCGCTAATGATTATATTTTCGTTTTTTATTGCCGTAAAGCGAATGTTATTGTTGATCATCCAAGGCTGACCGTTCAATCCTACTCGAAAATCAGGTTCATAACTGAACCGTTTTTTTGTGAGCGTAAAGAATGCCATGACGAGAGGTTTGTTAAATGAGAACGCAGGCACGGGAGCAAATCCGCTGGTACCCATCAGTATTTTTCCTGTGACAACTATTGAATTGCTACTGTCACACTGAACAGGAATGCCGGTTCCTGCCAGCGCTGGTGAAACATGTGCCGTCAACGCGGCCGGAATGAAAATGGCAAGGCGGACGAATGGTGCCATCAGGATTTCTGTGTTGTTAAACAATACTCGCTTGATTACGCTCGTGGGCTTTTCAAAGAGACACGTTCAACTCAACATTCCGGACACTCTTCTACGGAATTTTTAAGGATGGTATTTATCACGCAGCATAAAAAGAAGGTTACTTTTTACACTTGGCCATTCATTTTGAATTATGCTATACACAACGGTATCGCGAATGGTGCCATCAGAGCTAATGCGATGGTTTCGGAGGATGCCATCCTGCTGAGCTCCTAATCTGCTGATTGCCCGGCGGGAGGGCTCGTTGAACCTGTGGGTCCTGAACTCAACCGCGAGACAATTCAGATTTTCAAAGGCGTGCTGTAACAAAAGTAATTTACATTCCGTGTTGACAGGTGATCGTTGGACGCTCGCCGCATACCACGTTGTTCCAATTTCTAACCTTCGTATATCCGGTTCAATATTCATATACCGTGTTGATCCTATGATCCGGTTGTCTGCTTTCAGCGCTACGGTGAAAGGGGTTGAAATACCCTGATCCTGCTCCTGAAGTGCTTTGATTATCCACTTTTCCATAGATTCCGGCTTGGGTACAAACGTGTACCAGAGTTTCCAAAGCTCGCCGTCTTTTACTGCCTCCTGAAGCCCTGCAAGGTGCGATACATCCATGGGTATGAGTTGTACATATGATCCGGTCAACGTAACGGAACTTGGGGGATAATCGTGAATCATGCCGAGTTTTTGAACGATAAGTTAATGTTTTCAAAATTCAAAGTGTGCGATGTGGATCGGAGAAACTTGGCGGAATGATTCAGATGTGTTGTGTGTTTTGTAAATGATTTGATAAAATGTTATAACATTGAAGTTCCCAGTTAAAACGCCCATACAAAACTATAACCAAATGCCTGCAATATCATTGAACTCAATTTCGTCCTGGACCAAGTTTTTATTTCTCATCGGCGCGACTTTTTTGTTTTGCGTCGAAGGGACCGCCCAGGACAATTCGCTTATTCCAATTCCGGTTAGTGTGAACCCCGGAAATGGGAGCTTTGTGCTTTCCGCTCAAACAACCATTGTCGTTCCATCGAAACAACCCGAGCTGCAGAAAATTGCTGCATATTTGACTGAAAAGGTAAGCCCACCCACGGGATTTACTTTAAAGACTTCAGAATCCAGTAATAGTGAGTCAGTAATCGATTTCCTCCTAAACTCTAAGCCAGATCCTCAGCTGGGTACAGAGGGGTACACGTTGGTGATCAATCCTGTGAAGGTTAGTATTTCGGCTAACAGTCCTTCAGGTATATTTTATGGCGTCCAAACTCTTCTTCAACTTTTACCTAAGGAAATTGAAAGCAAAAATTTACAATCAGAGGTGAAGTGGGAGGTGCCAGCAAATTCAATCCTGGACTACCCGCGATTTCCATGGCGTGGCATTATGCTGGATGTAAGCCGTCATTTCTTCTCCAAGGATTATGTGATGGAATATATTGACCAGCTTGCACGATATAAATTCAACCGGCTTCACCTTCACCTTACAGACGATAATGGCTGGAGGGTAGAAATAAAAAGTCTACCGAAACTGACTTCTGTGGGGGCATGGCGAGTGCCACGTACTGGGACTTTTGGAAGTAACGCAGTGCCTAAGCCTGGAGAAAAGCCAAGTTATGGCGGATTTTATACCCAGGACGATATTAAGGAATTGGTCCGGTTTGCGAAAGACAGATTTATAGAGATCGTTCCTGAGATCGATGTCCCTGGGCACAGCATGGCGGCTCTCGCTTCTTATCCTGAACTCTCCGTTACAAAGGATACGACGACAAAAGTAAATCCAGGTACAAATTTTTCAACGTGGTTTGGCAATGGAAAGTTTGAAATGCACATTGATAACACACTCAACCCGACGGACGAGAAGGTGTATCAATTTCTGGATAAGGTTTTCACAGAAATCGCCGCCATATTTCCATACGAATATATCCACATGGGAGGCGATGAGTGTTATAAAGGATATTGGGAAAGGGATCCCGGTGTTCAGGCGTTCATGAAAAAAAACAAAATTAAAAACGGGGAAGAGCTTCAAAGTTATTTTGTTAAACGCGTTGCAAAAATCATCTCCGCCAAAAAGAAGAAAATGATCGGCTGGGACGAAATTCTCGAGGGCGGTATTGCGCCTGGTGCAGCCGTGATGAGCTGGCGGGGAACGAAGGGTGGCATTGAAGCGTCACATCTCAAGCATCCGGTGGTAATGAGCCCGGCTCCACAATATTATTTAGATATGGTTCAGGGGGAAAGATCCATCGAACCGCCTGTGTATAGTACAGCACGGTTGAAGGACACCTACCTATTCAATGTTTTACCCGAGGGAATCGACTCAGCATTTGTAATGGGTGGTCAAGGAAATCTCTGGACCGAACAAATACCTACCGAAGCACACGCTGAATACATGACTTATCCCAGGGCCTTCGCCATCGCAGAAACGATGTGGTCGCCGAACGGCAGGAGACAATGGGATAATTTTGTTATGAGGGTCGAGGATCACTTTCAGCGATTCGATGAACGGGGGATCAACTACTCACCCAGCATTTACGATCCCATTATTGAAGTGAAAAAGGACGACAACGGCAAACTCACTATTGAACTTACGTCAGAGGCCCAGGATGTCGACATTTTTTATACAGTTGACAATACAATCCCCAATCAGTATGCCCCGAAATATAACGGCGCCATTAATTTTCCGGAGGGTGCGGATATGCTAAGGGTTATTACTTATCAAAACAATAAACCCTTAGGACGCTTGATATCGCTAGAGACAGTGGATCTTGAGAAGCGGATAGTCAAGTGATCATTACAAATATAAGATTGATCCGCAGTAATATAACTGATGGTGGTACTGAGCATGAGTGCTTCCCTGGCCACCCGTCAATAGAAAATGATACCGCGCGGCCCAGAGGCTGATAAAAAGGTGATCGATTAGGGCACACCTCTGCACCCGGCAGGGGATAGCGGAGCGGTTCACAATTCGTTGGTTCGATCGCAAGGAATATTATTCCTTTCGAGGGGTTCGAATGTATCCGGAGTAAGAAATCGACTCGCGGTCAACCGATGTTATCCGGAGCGTACCAGTTCCGCTGGCAGTGATCGAAAGAAAAATCTTTGGTGGACGGCTAACATCGTTGGGCTTAACGTTTACATCCCAACCGCTCTTTTTTCGCGGCTTGACTTCATAGTCAAAGTTGGTAGAAGTAAATTTTATCCCAGCGTCCCTCGGATCCATGGATGCCTGGAATGCCCTTCCATAATAGGGCAGGTCACTTACAAGGCTGTCGGACAGCACTATAAACGTATAACCAGGAGAAAGATATATCGTTCGCCCTCTCAAGGGATTCGCTGACTCAGCGACGAATTCAAAACGTTTGCCTTCTACTAATGCCTTGGCATCTTTGGCATCTTCTTTCTGAGTTTCTTGAGCATAAATCGAACCGCCGAATAACATGAAAGTTAAAATGGATAGGAGGTGTTTCATAACCTTAGAAATTTGAATATGTATGAAAAAACGAAAAAGTGGGGCTAATGTATTTGTCAACCCAGGGTTGTTATAACTAATAAATTTAGTTAATGCTATATATCAAAACTAATTATATTAGTGTATATTTAACAGATGAAATCACAACAATATATCGTTATGAAAGTCCCTGTCAAAGAACCCATTGAAGAAATATTGATCAACCTCTACTGGGTGGACCAATATAGTCGCGGCAGCAAATCATTTGAAACTCTTCACGACTTCAAAGAATTTTTGATCGACAATAAAGAACTCGCCAAAGCGCTCGGTTATGCTGAAAAGGAGAAACTTTGGGGTGAATTGGGGGGACAAAAGTGAAGAAGTGTCGTTGCTACCGGTTGAAAGGATGTTCGCTTACCCAATGAAATCCGCGGTCTACAAGTAGGAAAGAATTTGCCTTTTGTTTCCGCAACGTAATCCTCAGAGAATCCTGATCCAATGTGCCTTCGAGTGATAATAAATCTGCCTTTGTAATCGCCTTGAATTGGCCAGTGGACCATAAGTCGTTTGAGTGTATGATCATTTTACTGCCATCGGCATTTTTATTAAACTGCCAGCGCCCTGCAGTTTCATCCATGTACTGAATATTTACCTCCTTATTTTTGAATTGTATTTTTTTCCAACGACGCGTATCCAGTTGGCCAGGAAGCACGATTTTCCCATTGAGGGTAAATGATTCTACTGCAAATTCGCCTGACAAGCCTTCTCTGGTGGTCGCATAATAATTCTTCGTCATTCTTCGTGTCTCCAACACCTGCATAGTACTGGCAGCAACTATCGTGGCAATAACGACCGATTTTAGGGCTACATAAAGCTGTTTGCTTCGGATATTATGATAAATGGGTTTTACCGGAAGGGGCTCAATAGCTTCGTTCAAGATAAAGAAGTTCACAAGCCTTGTCAGATCCGGCAGTATCAAAAAGATCGACATCACGAGAAGATGCGTGGAAAACAATTTGACTGGAACATCATAAGCGAAATTCAGTATTACCACGTGCGACATCACTGCGATAATGACCATTGCCCCAATAAGTCTTGTTCGCCTGAAAAGTACTAACGCGCCGCCGATGGCTTCGGAAAGCCCGATGAATACATTATAAACCGTGGAGTAGCCCATGAAAGTCCAAAGCAATCCCATAGGTGATGAATCACCATACGATTGATACAGACGATGCTCAGAAGGAAAAGGAAACTGCGTCTTGAAAATTTTTGCGAATCCGTAACCAATCAATACTGCAGCCAGGTAGTAGCGCAACACTACGAACAGCCAATACAATAGGCGCTCATAGTTTGTACGACCCCGGTCAACTAAAGACCAAATACCTGCAGAAAGCAGGGAGATTGTAAAAAACACGCCGAGCTGAATGTAATTTAACAGGGTATCGCCGCTGCCTGTGGGCTGGGGGCGTTTATAGTCCAAATCAAGCATAGCATTGGCGATTCCCTCATAGAAAAATCCAAACAACTCCGTCAGGTGTTGCAAGACGCCTACAGAGAGTGCCAGTATACTTAAGGGAAATGGTATTGTATGTAATAGAAAATAGGTGAAGAAGAACCTAAACGCAATAAGTTTTTGCTGACTCCATGGTTTGTTAACAATTGCTGATTCCATAATATTTAAGGTCTGCTGAAATGTTGAAGTAATTAACCTTATTATCTTAGCACGTAAGGCATATTAGTTCAGCTCTACCTTATTGCCTTATTGATCTGGGTGAAATCGATAATTAATGCTGATAAATTGCAGCCTCTATCATGAGGTAATAAGGTTGATTCATGCATATTCGTCATGTTACTAAGGTAAGGTTTCAAAGCGCAAGGTATTTAAGGTTATACCTTCGTTTTCTTTGCATTTATTTCGAGTTATAAAAAATTAATCATTGAATGAGTTTTTTTTTACGGCTTTTATAAAACCTTTTACTTTTTCAGCAGCCCCTAGTTATTTCATATAGTAGCTGATCGCTAAATGATCAGTGGCCTGGGGATAAATTTAGTCACTGCGCGCAGGATTTGAAAATGTCCACCTTGGTAATACCCTCGTGGCGAATGCAAATAATTTACAATATTTCACCCTTGGCGGTGAACAATTTTGTTTTTAAATGTTAATGGATAAATAATTCTAATTTATGGATACAGTTGCATTTGGTATCGAATTCTTAAGAGAGCTTGAGGCCGAATCAGGCGCTACCCGCAAGTGCCTGGAACGGATTCCGGAAAGAACCTATGATTGGAAGCCACACGAAAAATCTATGTCAATGGGATATCTTGCCTTATTGGTGGCAGAAATTCCCAAATGGATTACATATTCCATTGAACAATCCGTAATTGATCTGGCGACTTTTCCTCATTTTAAACTCAACACGGCGGCTGAGCTTGTGGCACATTACGATGAAAATATTGATGGGGTGAGAAGAGCATTGAGCAAAGTTTCAAATGAAGAGCTTTCCGAATCTTTCTTTCTTAAGAATAACGGCCAGACGTTATACAGCGCGCCAAAAAAAGAAAATGTAATATCATCCATTAATCATTGGGTACACCACCGTGGACAGTTAACGGTTTACATGCGCCTTAATAATATTGCAGTACCTTCGATTTATGGCCCTTCGGCGGATGATAAAGGATTTTGATCTAAATTGACGTGTAGCAAAGGGGTGTATCGTGCTTGATTGCACATCTCTGCGAAAATATTTCAGAAAGCCTCTGGTATTCCTCTGGGCATTCTTCCTCCTGTCTTTCCTCCGCAATTAAACAGTGGATAACCGAAGAGCTACTCTAAAGGCGCTATCTTACGGACAGCTTGCAGGTGCGCCACGCTCCGTTTTAGCGCAGAGAAAGGGGAGAAAGTCCCGCAGAGAAAGGGGAGGTCTTGTGGTCAGTTGGATACTTCTGCAAGAATATTTCAGAAAGCCTCTGGTATTCCTCTGGGCATTCTTCCTCCTGTCTTTCCTCCGCAATTAAACAGTGGACTTTATACAAGGAGCTTTTTACAAAGGTTGTTATTGTACGACCATAAGGTCCTTATTTAGACCTGGGGTAAATAAATTCTGGAGATCAGTAGACCGTGATCGAGGGTAAGCTTTGTTGCGGAGCGCTCCATTTTATTATTTTATCAAATCTTTGCAAACGGGGGGTCTAATATCCTAGCTTCCTGATCGCTATGTAAGCCATAAGGCCGCTGCTAACCGCTAATGCGTCCTCATCTA
>JAICGJ010000051.1 GCA_025923195.1 Chryseolinea sp. | reverse complement strand
TTATCTGCTACTTCCTCCGGCACATCACCGCCACTTTCTTCGTAGCCAATGAACCAGAATTGAGCATGCCAAGATCCATATCCGTAAAAATTATCGATCCAGTGTCTAAGAGTTTTTTGTTCAATAAGCATTGGGCGGGAAATATAGTGAATGGAATTAAAGGATGTCTACGCCCCGAAGAAGATAATGCGATACTTCAATTAGGATTGATTTAGCGGGATGAAAACCTAGCTGTTGATTTTTATTTTGAGTTATACTTCCGGAGTAGGTAAGGTTGGATTTTAACCTCGTTATGTGTTGTTATACTGCAGGTACCCGTCTATTCGCTTCTCAAGGACTCCACTGGGTTTGCGAGAGCCGCCTTGATCGCCTGAACGCTGATGGTTAACAATGAAATGGTTAGCGTTAATACTATCGCAAGAATGAAAATCCATGGACTCAGGTCAATTCTGTAGGCAAATGTATTCAACCAGTCTGACATAAAATAGGCCGTCACTGGCGCAGCAAGGATAAAAGCGATCAGAACCAGCATCGCGAATTCCTTATAGAAAGGTAAAACAATGTCTTTGAGAGAGGCGCCCAGCACCTTGCGCACACCAACTTCCTTGGTTCGTTGTACGGCCATGAAAGAAATCAGCCCATATAGACCGAGGCAGCTAATGAATATGCCGATGGTTGAGAAAATTCTGGTCACAGAAGAAAGCCTTTCTTCCTCTGAATATTGTTTAGCGATGTTATCATCGAAAAATCGAAATTCAAAAACATTCCCTGGAAAGAAGGAGCGATACATCTTCTCCAAATCCCGAATTGCCTGGGGTGTGTTTTTACCATGAAGTTTTATTCCCGCATGCCGGTATTGCGACTCATCGCACATCATAATCAGCGGCTCAATTTTTTTCTGCAGGGAGAGTAGGTGAAAATCGTTGACTACACCAACGATGGGAAGCGTCACACCATTCACTGTGACATCTTTACCTAATCCCTGTTCAGGATTGTTAATTCCCAATCTTTTTAGGAACGTTTCATTCACAACAAATTCTCGCGCTGTGTCGGAAGACTGATAAATGCGGCCAGCTCTAAGCGTCAAATTATATGTGCTGAAGAATTCAACATCGGCGTACTTCAAATTGGCCTCAAAGGGAGCATCTTCAGCAGCATGATCAAAGTGAAATGATGTTCTTCTGTTTGTCCCCGACAAGGGGGCCGTGAAATTGAAGCTTGCATTTCTTACTTCGGCGTGGTGTCGCAGGCTATTGCGAAAAGATGCAAACCTGGTCTGACTGGCACTGTCACTGGGCAGGGACACAATGACAATAAGATCTTTATCAAACCCCAGGGGAGCGCTGCGAAAATAATTTAGTTGCTCAACAATGATGATGGTGGCAATGACCAAAACCTGCGCTATAACAAACTGCACCACTACCAGTCCTTTTCTCAACGATAAGCCACCAACAGTGTGACTGTCCACTTTGCTCTTCATGGCGTGTACCGGTTTAAATTCTCCCATTATTCGAACTGGATAAAATCCCAACAACGCAGCGATAGCAAAATTCATTATGATTAGAAACAGCGTAACCTCCAGTGGATCGGAGGGATTAAATGATGGAGGCAGCTTTAGCACGGATCGTACTGACGGAAAAATAGCCTGAGTAACCAAAATGGCAAGTAAAGTCGAGGCGATCAGGATGAGCAAAATTTCTCCAAGGAATTGACCGGCCAACTGCCATTGGTTACTGCCTAGAACCTTTCGCACCCCTACTTCCTTTGCTCTCTTCATCAATTGGGCTGTCGCGAGATTTACAAAATTGATGGAAGCCGTGATCATCAGCAGGATGCCGATTAATCCCAGCCCCAATAAATTGGTCTTACTGACGGTGCGGTTATTAAAATTGCCGTAGCGTTCATCAGAATGAATATTGGACAGGGGCTGAAGCGTGTAGTGATCGAGTATATTCTGGTCGACGGGATGATGCTTTTTTTCAAATGCCGGCATCAGTTTCTGGATCTCTGCTGGAGAAGTTTGTTCGTCCAGCAAAATGAAGCATTGCCTTCTGCTGGTAATACTTCCCCAACTGCTGTTTTCCTGTCCGCGAGTTTTGAACGAGATGACGACTTTCAAGGGAAAGTCGCTGGCAGAAGAAATATTCTTAAGGATACCAGTCACTTTTAGAATATTGCTGTTCCGGTATTCAATGGATTTCCCTATCGCATCTCTCCAGTCGCCAAAATATTTTTCCGCAGTCTCCTGCGTGAGGACAGCAGTATTAGGTTCCACTAAAGATGCCGGAGAGCCGTGAAGCCATTCGAAGTCAAAGATGTTGAAGAACTGCGGTTCAGCGAAAAACACGCCAAGATCTTCTTTGAATGTGCTCTCACCATTTTGTTGGCCATTGAATACATCGATCTGACTGTCGGGTATACTGAATATGGTAGCCACCTGGTTGATCTGAGGAAAGTCAAGTCGCAAGGCTTCTGGAAGAGGAGCTGGTATTCCTTCGCCATAGTCCATCCCGTCTTCATAAGGTACTTCATTGACGATACGATAAATATTTTGGCCCTGCGAATGAAAAGTGTCGAAACTCAGCTCATAGCGTATGATATAAAAAAGGAGCAGACACGAAGTCATGCTCACAGCGAGTCCTGTGATATTGATAATGGAGTACACTTTGTTTTGTCTAAGGATTCGGTACGCAGTCAATAAATAATTTCTGAGCATAGGGCAGCGTCGTTTGATGAGATTAGTTTCCAAAACCATGCCGCGGCTAAAGTGCTAAATTGATATTCAATCAGAATATGGCCAGATACATCATGTTCATTTGCGAATTGGTTCGTACGGATGCGGTCATTTGGCCGGATCATGGTAAGCAAAAAAAGCCCAACCACATAGGATTATCAATGTTAAAAGTTCGCTGTACTTTTTGTCCTACGTGTAAATCTAACTCTCATGTATCGTGATGATCACATTGCCAATTTTTTGGCCACTGGCAACGTAGGCGTATGCTTCATTAATTTTCTCCAATGGATATTTCCGATCGATTACGGGTTTGAAGTGACCCGCCTCAGCCAGATTTTTGATGATTTCCAGGTTCTTTATGAGGTTTTTCGGAACAGCGAGAATTTCCTTCTTTCTGCCCGAGAATGTCGAAACTAACAACTGCAAAAAACCAGGGGCTGATGAGGTGTATATTCCTCTCTCTACCAGGAGGTGCTTACATTGGGCGAAGCTGCACTTGCCGACGGCGTCGCATACGAAATCATATCGCTCATGATCTTTTGTAAAGTCCTCCGTTTTATAATCAACAATTTTATTAGCCCCCAACGACTTTACAAGCTCGCGATTTTCCCCACCGCAGACTGCCGTGACGTAAACACCGTAATGTTTGAAAAATTGAACATAGGATGTGCCGATCGCTCCAGTGGCACCGTAGACCAAGGCCTTTTGGCCGGCTTTTGGCTTCAGTAGTTGAATGGCGCAGAGTGCATAAAATGCACCTTCCAGGCATGCAGCGGCCTGCACATAGCTCATGTTCGAAGGCGCCGCTGTTAACTTGTCTTCAGATATCACGAGATACTCGGCATGTGACTGCGCGCCCATGTCAATAAACCCCATGACCTTATCCCCAATTCTGAAGCGACTCACATTTTTTCCGATACTCTCAATTTTTCCCGCAAAGTCTGACCCAGTAATAGTTAATCTCGGCTTAAGTAGGCCAGTAGAAAGCTTCATGACAAAAGGTTTGCCTGTCAGTACATGATAATCGCTTCTGTTTACGGTTGTTGCATAGACCTTCACCAAAACTTCACCTTTCCTAGGTACGGGTTTCTCGACATCTTTCACGCTTATAACTTCAGGCAAACCATATGTAAGTCGAACCGCCGCTTTCATAAAAAGAATAGGCGAGCTGAATGACCACGCTGCGTGGCATGTTGGTTCGGTTGGATCATCGGCGGATATGAGCTCAATTTACCAGGAAAGATAATGTTGTCAAGTAACTGGAAATTTACGAAATGCTTGCGAAAAGGAGCAAGCCAGACTCTCATTTTTCTAAGATGCTGATTAAAACTATTGTGGCGATTTTGTTCTTATGTCGAATTTGTCAGGGCCGGTACTCAGCACGTTAGGAAGGCGCGTAGTAAAACTTGTCAACGTACGGCGTTATTATTTTATCTGAATTCATCCACCTCCAAAGGAGTGCATCAAGGTTGTTGCTTTTAACCAAGATAAGTTGTGAATATTCAAGGAATCAGTTCTAAGAACTGACTTCTGTAACGATTGGATTTCCCTCAGCCACCCACTCGCTTATACCTCCGGAGTAGTTCTTTATCTCCTTAAATCCGTGCTTCGCGAGAATGGAATATCCGATAGTAGCACGGTCTCCACTCTGGCAATGGATCACGACTTGCTGGTCCTTTTTGATCTTGTCAAGGTTTTGCTCCAAGGTCCCGATGAACACATTATCAGTGCCAGTGATGTGACCAGTTTTATATTCTGCAGCTCCGCGCAGATCAACGATCTGGCTGTGATTTGTTTTTATAATATTTTTAAATTCATTCAAGCTGACAATCTCGCTTCGTTCCAGTTTCTCCCCTGATTTTTGCCATTCTAGAACATCGGGAATATAGCCTATGATGTTATCCATACCAATGCGCATCAATTTGCGTGTTAAGTCCTCGAGCGTGGGTTCTTCGGCGATAAGAATGAAGGACTCTTCGTAAGAGATAAACCATCCCATCCATGTGGCGAATGAATTGTTTCCCTGTATGTTGATCGTTCCGGGAATAAAGCCGTTTGCAAAATCAACTTTCGATCTCGTGTCAATTACCTTGATTCCCTTATTGATAGCGTCTTTCAGTTCATGTACAGATAATTTCTTCAGTTTAGGAACCTCTATTAGCAGAGGGCGATCCACCTTGTTAAGTTTTTTCATCATTGCAAAATACCTGGGCGGCTCAGGCTGATCTTCCAACAGATACTTCACAAAACCCTTCTCATCATCGTTATACTGCAAAGCCCAGTTTCTGATTTTTTCATAGCCCACCGTAGAAGCAGGGACAGCGCCCAAGGCTTTACCACACGCCGATCCTGCACCATGCCCCGGCCAAACCTGAATATAATCAGGAAGCAGCGTAAACTTTCTGATTGACTTGAACATTTGGCTCGCCCCAATATCCTGGGTACCCTTCATACCCGCAGCCTTCTCAAGAAGGTCGGGCCTTCCTATATCTCCAACAAATACGAAGTCTCCCGTGAATAGCATTACCGGCTTGTCACTGGCTGGAAGGTCCGTTAACAGAAGACTTATGCTCTCCGGTGTATGACCCGGTGTGTGGATCACCTCGACCTTGAGATTGCCAAGCATGATGATGTCTCCGTCTTTAAGACCTATGTGTGGGAATTGATACTGCCAATCACTTCCTCCTTCATCGGACAGATAAAGTTTGGCACCGGTGAGTTTTGCCAACTCCCTGGAACCTGACAGGAAATCAGCGTGTATATGCGTTTCAGCAACATGAGTGATCTTCAGGTTGTTCTCCTGAGCAATTTCAATGTAGGTATCAACGTCCCTTTTTGGATCAATTACCATAGCGACCCCTGCCTGCTGACAACCAATAAAATAACTTGCCTGTGCTAGGCTCTTGTCATAAACGTGTTGGAAAAACATAGTCGTCGAGAATTAAGTTGTTCTGCAAATTTCCCCTTTTAATTTGAAAAGTTGATCAGTAGCTGTTGCCACAAAGGCGATTTTTATTGGAAGATCCATTCGCCAATACCACCTTTCAAGTTTGCTACCTGGAAACCTTCGTTCGCCATTATGGCGCAAGCCTGAGCGCTGCGACTCCCGCTTCTGCAGAATAAAAAGTATTGTTTATCCTTTTCAAGCTTGCTGACAGTTTCCTTGAATGATGGCGACATAATGTCGATGTTTTTGGAACCAGCTATAGTTCCTGAAGCATACTCGCCAGGAGTGCGAACGTCAATTAAGACCGGGCTGCGAGATACTTCATACTCCTCCTTAAATTCTTTACCACCCAGGTTTTTGTACCCGATTGTTTCGGATGAAAATAGATTAAACATTTAACTTTTCGTTTTTTGCCTTTTCAAATACCAGCTGGATTTTCCTGCTGATCACTATACAAATTTCGATCTTTTTCAGTCTTTGGTCAGTGACAGGTGTCACATATCAAGTTTTTTGTTGGAATCGAAATTCGTTTACAAAACAATTGAAAAGGCTCAAAAATTCTGTGATAAACGTTACACACAAAGAGGTTTCGCATCCGTAGGTTCAAAATTTTTTTATTTCCGAGAAGTGCTTCTTCACAGAAAAAGTCAATGTGAGTCATTGCATTGAAGGGATCGGCAGATTTTTGGCGCGATGATTAGCTTTTGAGCTGGCATTCCATTAGAAAAAGAAATATTTGACTAATCCTACAATTCCAAGTGTGAGGAGAATCAGACCTGGCAACATTCTTATTAATGGATTTTTTTGAAATGTCGTCGATACCTTTTGTGACATAACAGCGAGTAAAGTCAAAAGTATCATTACTCCAACCGAAGTTCCGAAAACGTAACTATGAATCCGCCAGTTTGTGCTTAAGTCAATCCAACCTTCAATTTTAAGATATGCGGTCACAGCAATCCAAAATGGAATGGCCTGTGGATTAAGAATACTCAACAGCAAGCCACGTCTGAAGCCGCTTTCCTGGAAGGCAACAGAGAAGCTCGACGGTTTTCTGGCGGTCCATAAACTGAGAATACCGATAAGAGTCATTACCGAAGCACCCAATAGCTGAAAGTTTTGCAGGACAATTGGTGAGGAGGTGATCCAATTCTCAAAGACAACGGCAATCCAGGCATATGGATATTCGATAATAGCTACCGCCAACGCGAAACGCAGGGCAGTTTTTACTTTGTTTTCCAGTCCTAATTGTAACACAAGAATGTTTAATGTGCCAGGAGGAATAGACCCTACGAAACTGAATATCAAGCCGACAAAGAAGACCTGTAGTATCATTTACTTTCGTAATTCAAATTAACTCACCAAGTTGCAATAATAAAGTTGGCCTCCAGACGGTTTCTTAGATTATAGCCCATTGAAGAAAATCTCTTTCGTAAGAATGAAAACACCCATTGTCATCACAAACCATCCGAAGACGGGCTTTAACTTTTCATTTGAAATATATTTTGAAATGTAGGAGCCTAAGATGATACCAATGGTGGCGAACATAGAAAGCAGCAACATGAATCTGAAGTCAAGGATTTGAATCCCAAGATCTCCGGTAAATCCGATGAGGGATTTCATTGCTATGATTAGCAGAGAGGTACCAACTGCCTGTTTCATAGGCAATCCTGCGAAGAGAACTAATGCAGGTATTATCAGGAATCCGCCGCCTGCTCCGACAAAGCCGGTGATACCACCAACAATAATTCCTTCAAAGAAAATTAAGGGTAGATTGTATTTAATATTGTCATTTCTATCAACAATTGAGGTGGATTTATTGATCATTGATACCGAGGAAAAGACCATCAACAGCGCAAACAAGATCATTATAAGAAGATTCTTGCTTACTATCAGATTATCAAGGGAGAAAACCGGATCAGGAATTATCGGGACGACAAATTTTCTGATGGTATACACGGCCATGATGGACGGCATTCCGAAAATGAATGCTGTTTTTAAATGTACGTTACCTTTTTTAAAATGGGACAAAGATCCTAATGCGCTTGTTAATCCAACTACAAATAGAGAGTAAGCCGTAGATAATAACGGATCAACATGAAATAGATAAACAAGAATTGGCACCGTGAGAATCGAACCACCACCTCCAATCAAACCCAGTGAAAGCCCCATTATTATTGAGGCAATGAAGCCCCAGATCTCCATATGCGCGTAAAATATGCTTCAAAATTACGGTGGCAACAGGAAGAATTCCGTAACTATTGTCACATAGCCAATACTTTAATTTTATTTCTTGAAATCGAGATTCTCTTATCTCTCTCAAGTTGCTTGAGAAGACGAGAGACAACTTCTCTGGCAGTTCCCAGCTCATCGGCAATTTGCTGGTGTGTAACGTTTAGCTCGGTCGTTTTGAGCATTTTTACTTTTGTTTTCAACAGGTCCCAGAGACGTTCGTCTACTTTTTGAAATGCAATTGCATTCACCACGGACAGAAGCTCTTCAAATCTGCGGTTATAAAGCTCGAAAATGAATTGCGTCCATTGCGGGTTCTCGCGTATCAGGTCCGTTGCCTTATGTACGGGAAGTATAAGGATTTCCGCTTCTTCCTCGACAACAGCTTTGATCTTACTGGTTCCGTTGCAGGTTGCACCCAGGAATGACATCACGCAGCTTTCGCCTGGTTTGATATAGTAAAGTAAAATTTCGCGACCTTCTTCGTCAAGCTTAAAAACTTTTATTGAACCGTTGAGTACGATTGGAATATACTTTATATAGTCGTTTTCATCGATAATAACGGTATCAGGTGGGAACGTTTTTATTGTACCTTCTTTCTTGAGCTTTTCCAGAAGGTTCCTGTTTATCGAGAACCCGGCAGGCGTAATTTCGGTTGTCATAATTCGTTAAGATTCGTTTTGAGGACAGCTTTTTTGCTGACTTAAATTCAAAATTATCGTTGTTAGTCCGATATTCACAACTTGATCAATATTGAAATCAAATTTAAGCAATTGACCGCCAATTAGTATGAACAAAGATCTAGTACTCAGAGAATATCTCGCAATTGAGCGAACGAAGTTAGCAAACGAAACTACTTTACTAGCATACATAAGAACCGGATTGTACTTCCTTGTAGCCGGTTCAACATTGGGTCACCTTATCGTCAGCGACTTTTGGAAAATCATAGGTACACCAATGATTGTGATTGGCTTGCTGATCATGCTTTTAGGTATTGTCAGATACCTTCGTTTGCGAAAATCAATTGAAGTGAGCAAAAGGAATATCGGTAATTCTTCGGAAGCATTTATTAAAGCTGTGATTAACGATTAGCCTTCACGGATCGACGTTCAATCGAATTTGAAAGCTCGTTATAAAGCGTCTTATCCGCTTTTTCGAACATGTTTGCTCTGGCGATGTTATTTTAACATTTCGGCTTGAACAGGTTCTGCCATTGAGTTCATTGCAGGAAAATAATTACCTTGAAATCCGTTGAATTAGTGAATTTTCTGAGACGATGAATTGCCAATCCATTTCAAACAAAGGCATTTTTTTATTTATCCTGATAATGATGGTCTCGTGCTCCGTACAGAACGAGCGAGCTGAGGAAGATTCAGCCCTAAAACCAGAAGATAATCGGTTTATTGCAGTCACGCTTACACCAGAAGGTGCTCTGGATGAGCCCATGATGTTTCAGGTTGCTGACGAAAATTCAGTTTTTATAATTGAACGAAAGGGTGCTCTTAAGAGATTCGATCTGAAAACTAAAACCGTAAAGTTAATTAAAACACTTGACGTTTACACGAGCAACGAGCAAGGGCTTATCGGCTTGACACTTGATCCGAACTTCAAAACCAATCATTGGATCTATCTTCAATATGCACCAGCAAATGAAAAAGTTTTTAAACTGGTGAGGTTTGAGTTTGCTGATGATAGACTTATTGAGAATTCGGAAAAAGTTTTACTAAAAATTCCTGTTGACCGTGAAAATACAAATCATACCGGAGGGGGGATGGCCTGGGATGAGGAGGGCAACTTATACCTCACCGTTGGCAATAATACTGGTAACCGATTAACCGCCCAAACCGATGAACGACCGGGATTCAGTTACCTTGATGACCAGCGTGGCGCCTCCAACACCAACGATCTTCGTGGAAAGATATTGCGGATCCATCCTGAATCCGATGGTACTTATTCAATTCCCAAAGGGAATCTGTTCCCGGTCGGTACCGCTCACACACGTCCAGAAATTTACACGATGGGCCATCGAAATGCGTGGCGTATATCAGTTGACAGCAAAACAGGTTGGATTTACTGGGGAGAGATTGGGCCTGATCAGGATACTGATTCTGAAAGGGGTCCTCGAGGCTATGATGAACAAAATCAAGCTAAAGGTCCTGGTTTTTTTGGATGGCCGTATTTTATTGCCGACAATCAGGCGATACCGAAGTATGATTTCGTCAACAACAAAGTCGGAGAGAAACTTGATCCTGCCAAGCCGGTTAACAATTCTCCGAATAATACTGGTTTGAAAGAATTGCCTCCGGCTCAGCCAGCTTTGATCTATTATCCGTACGCGGCCTCTGAAAAATTTCCCCTTGTCGGTTCAAGCTCACGTTGCGCAATTGGTGGCCCCATTTTTCACAGGAGCGATTTCAGCAATCCTGAACGACCTTTTCCAAAATATTATGAAGGTAAATGGCTGATGGCGGACTATTCAAGATTCTGGATCATGGCCGTTACGCTTGACCAGGAAGGAAATTACGTGTCCATGGAGCGTTTTGCTCCTGACTATCATCCAGTGCAGCCGTTGGATATTAAGTTTGGGCCCTCTGGTGATCTTTATCTGTTGGAATACGGTAGCAATACCGTTAGGTCAGCTGCAGAATCCAGGTTAGTCAGGGTGGAATACCATGCCGGAAACAGAAAACCTTTTGTTCAGGCCTCAGCAACCAAACACGGTGGAGCAGTTCCGTTTACCACAGAATTGAGTTCTACGGGGACGGTTGACTACGACCAAGACGAATTAAAATACGAATGGAAAATTGAAGGTAATAAAAGTACGATTAGCAAAACGGGCAAAAATCCTGTTATCACCCTTGCGGATACTGGGGTATATTCCGCTACGCTTACAGTTACTGATGGAGAAGGTGAATATGGAAGCGCAACTGTTCGTCTGATCGCAGGGAATGAACCGCCGATCGTTGATTTAAAATATGTCGGCAATAAAACATTTTTCTTTCCTGGAACCAAGGTTGCGTATGAGGTAAAAGTCAGTGACAAGGAGGATGGAAACTTGGGCAGCGGAATTGACCACAATGCTGTTGTGGTGAGCATTGATTACACGTCGGAAGGGTTTGATTTTGCGCCTATACAACTAGGTCATGCAGAACTTGATGCTGCGTCGCGTGACGTCGTTGCACAAAGTCTAATCCGGTCAAGTGATTGTAGGACGTGCCACACTGTAGACGTAAAAGCAGTAGGACCCGCATTCAAACAAATTGCAGAAAAATACAATGGCAAGCCGGCCGCCAAAGATTCGTTGGCGTTCAGGATTATTAAGGGTAGTTCTGGGATTTGGGGAACGGATAACAATATGCCTGCGCATCCATCGATGAGCTTGACCGACGCGCGCACGATCTCTAAATATATTTTGAACATCAATAATCAAAGACTTTCTAATCTCCCTGGCAAAGGAGAGTATATTCTCAACGTGCCTCAAGATGATAATGGAAGAGGAGCATATATCTTTCGGGCAGCCTATACCGACCGGGGTGCCGGAACCATTCCACCACAAACTACAGACACAGTACTGGTGCTAAGAAGTCCAAAGCTAAACCCGGTGAAGGCAGAAATAATTGAAGGCGGTGCGTTAAGAGATCAGCTTGATGAATACATATTCCTGACGGCAAAGGCTGGTTCCTATATCGGTTACAAGGGGCTTGATCTTTCAAATGTAAAAAAGATCCTATTTAAGACAAACTGGCACTTGTATGATATTTACCCAGGCGGTAAGGTTGAGGTGAGGCTTGATCGTCCAGATGGAGAATTAATTGGGGAGACAACTGTCGAACCCGAACAATTTAATACGCGGTACCGGGGATTATTTGATGGTCTGATCAACCCAACTTCGGAACAGCAGGAACGAATGAAGAGATATCCACCATTGGATCCATCCAAATTTTTTGCGCGAGGATCAGACAAAAATTCTTTCACTATTCCTTCGGAGGCGGAAATCAAGGAAACTATTGGCGTGCATGATCTCTATTTCGTCTTCAGACCTAATAGCCCAGGCAGAGGTGATGCATTATTCCCACTGGCTGAAATTGAATTGATCAATAGGATTTCAGGAAAGAAATAACTTTTACACTGCTTATGACGGCAAGAATCTTATGGATATTTTTTCTGCTCAGTGGCGAATTTGTAATGGCCCAAAGGAATTTTACGAATAGCATCGGGATGGAATTTGTATTAATCGAGCCAGGTGAAATTTTAATGGGTGAATTTCAGCCGCCTTATCCCGTGCCCGCCGATACGGTCAAATCGGTTCCGCACGATTATATAATGTGGATGGGCGATGGACGTGGTTATAATGAGGAAGAATTCAGGTTAGCTAAGGAAATGGCGCTGAACGATGCAAAGGGAGGCTTTTCTATCGTGGTCGCAAAATCCTACTATATCGCGACTACTGAAGTAACGCAGAAGCAATGGAAAGAAGTCATGGACTACAATCCGTCTCATTTCAAAATGGTTGATGGTGCAGATAGCCTGCCAGTTGAAAATGTCTCATGGAAAGAAGCACAGAAATTTATCAGGAGACTTAACCGACTTGAAAATGTAAAAACCTATCGTTTACCATCGGAAGTTGAATGGGAGCATGCTGCTCGTGCCGGCGCAAAAAAGGACATTTCCTGGGATGAAATACAAGCTGCTGCAAACCTCAACAAGGAAATGCCAATTGCTGTTGCAAGTAAACAACCAAACTCATGGGGCCTGTATGATATGCTGGGAAATGTATGGGAGTGGGTCCATGATTACTACAATGAGGAACTCTTCGCCGATCCTGTGCCGCCAAAAAAGGGAAAACAGCATGTTCTTAAAGGCGCGTCATTTTCGGGAGATGTAAAAAATGCCACTTACATGACGCATGCCGGCGGGCCAGGCAACGGCTGGGATGTTGGTTTCAGAGTTGTAAAAGATGTAGATATGGGATCTAAATGATTAAGCACCTCAATACGTTACTATGTGTCTTCCTTTTGATAGGTCAGGCAAAAGCTCAGATGCCTGTGGGCTTCAAAAGTTTGTTTAGTGGGAAAGACTTAAAGGGATGGCATATCAGTAGAACCTCGCATCAGGGAACCATAGGAAATTTCTATGTCGAGAATGGTGCAATTACTTTGAAACAGTATCCGTACGGGCAAGGAGGAGTTTTATTAACCAACAGAAAATTCAAGGACTTTGAACTGTATGCGGAAGTAAAGATAGACTCGTTCTGTAATGGCGGAATTTTTCTCCGATCCACAGAAAGTGGGCAGGCTTATCAAATTGAGCTAGCAATGCCCGGCGGCACAGGATCACTGTTTGGCGAAGCGATGCAGATCAGCAAGTCTGCAGAGGCAAAGGAAATCGCGAAGGTGTGGAGGGTGAATGACTGGAATTCTTTCCGCGTGCGAATGGTTGGAGAAATCCCCACAATTTCTCTGTGGGTGAATGGCGTCATTATGTGGGAGGTGACACAACCACAAAATGATTTCACTGCCGGTGCCGTTGAAGGGATGATCGGCTTCCAGTCGCACTGGACTGCATTATACCAACCCATTCGCGGTGGATTCAATATGCCAGGTGCATGGCGTCCGGGCGGCGCTCATAGATTCAGAAACGTCGGCATCAAGGAAATAAAGCGCGAGCGCTAGTTCAAGGGTGTGATCTAAGCATTGTGGTAAAAGTAGAAGTTGCTTCGAAAAGGCGTGACGTCTAACCTTTACGAAGCAACCTGTGCTACATTTAAAAAAGTGTTAATCTGTTCTATTAGTGACGCTAAACATACGAGGTGCGCTCGCGACTCGTCCGTTAGCTGAGACATTAATTGAATAGTTACCCTCTGCTAAGTTCATTGGTACGCGAACACTTAGCATACCTTCTCTAACGTAAAGAATCTCGGCATCTGTTGAGTCGAATGTAACGTAGTTATCCGAAGTTGAAGCGCCAAAATTTTCTCCGAAGATAGCTACTGTGGAACCCGATGGCCCAGCATTTGGATAAATAGCATTAATTCTCACTGGAGGAATAGTTTGCGTTATTGGAGGAATGGTATCATTAGGATTGCGCCCCCCCGTTGGGTCCACGTGCTCGTCTTCGCAGGCGGTCATGAAAAATGCAATGAGAGTTAAAACGAGGGCTAGTTGCTTTTGCATATCGTAGTAATTTAAAAGGTTCGAGATTTGGTTTAGTGCAATTACACTGGTACCAATTTTTTTAAAGAAAAAAGCCGCGGCTTTTTCCCGGCCGTCATTGCGAGTAAATTCATGTCCCTTCATATCTTGATGTTTTGATTCGGGACCATCGAGTGTTTTTAATAGCTTTTCCATAATTGTTTTGTTTTAGTTAATTTATTGTGTACTTTTTTTGTAATTATTTCGGGCATAGATTTAAACGTTGATGACAACGATGCAACTGTTATACTATCTGCCATTGGAGGACAAGTGTATCACAAGACTTCCGTATTTTTACTCCAGTTCTTCTTGAGTCTAGCCAATACCACTAATGGGTTTTGGACTTTTCCGATTGAAATTTTTAGAAAATCTGTATAGTTCTTTTGGAAGCGCCTTTCAAAATGAATGGCACTTTTGCCACTGGGATCATCAAAATCGTGGCCTATGGAACTTGCCGTGGACGTATTATCGTAATGTTTTTTGTAGAACTCGAAATAACGGGCAGCATGTGGCACTTGATATTTTATATGACCCATTTCATGTGCTAAGACCAAAAGAGCTCTTGGAACAATCCAGATCTTGACAGAAACCGTGAACTCGCCATATTCCGATTGATAGGTATCTATATCATAGTCTGACTGATCCATATAGGTGGTTCCCTCGGCCTGGACATCGGTTCCGTTTACTGGAACAAATTTGACGTAAACGCTTACAGGCCTACCACGTCGGTCTGTGATAGTATCGATTTCCGCGTATAATTCTGGCGCAATAGTTTTGAATTGAATTAGCAACGCTTCGGTGAGATCGAAATAGGTAACGTGGTCTACAAGGGTTGCGATCGTCAATTGAATCTTCCGCCGCTGCGCAGGTAACATATTCGCATCTTCAAGCCTTTCACGCAGAATGTTAAGCGATTCTTTCGAGGCTCGAATATGTTTTTCATAACCATTTTTGATTTCGCCAAAAACTGCATGGCAGGTGAGAAGTAAAATTAAAATGTGCAAGCAACGGTTTCTTATCCCATCGGCTGCTGTTTGGCTTTTTGTAAGTGCATGTGAGCCCTGCAGAGTTTGACTAATTTGTCTTAATGCCCCGATTGTATTTTCTGATGATAGCGCATCGAAAGAAATGTCACTTGTCTCAAGTTTGATTTTTGTGAAGTTTCTCAAAGTTTTCATAAACGTGTTTTTTTACTTTTTGTATTCTTTCTTCGCGACGCATCGTGATCTGCTATTGGCGAGTACTGGCTCTACAAGGGAATTCCAATAGCTGATTTAATATCCGCTGTTATCCTAATTGCAATTATCCGATCGAAGGATCAGCGTTGTCTGCGCCTCGCGATGTGTGCGATTTGTTCATCAAAGATGCTACGGCGATAATGCCTATGCCACGTGAAAAACCGCCTATTGCTTCAAGAAAAACCTGTTTCTTTAAGCGGAAGAAGACTGTGATGATGGAAGCCATGTAGATGACTTTACGGATCTATGAAGCAGCCTGTCCGAGTCGGTGGAATATACTGAGTTTCGCTTTCAGCCTTAAATGTTGGTCAGTGGACCAATACCAGGGGAAATTGCCCGTGTTGCACAGGGGAAAAACCACGTTGCTTTATAAGGATACTTCCGACGAGTTAGACACTTACTCAGTATTTTTCCTCTATTAAAGGGAAATTTACCTTTCTCGCATCCATCCTGCTTGCATTTGAAGTATATTCAGTAATAAAATAACTAACCCAATATTTTATGAAAACTAATAAAAAGAGGACATTGTATAAGTCCTTTCTTCGTGCAACACATTCTTTCAAAGCGAATTCACGATTAAATTTCTAAGCCTAACATGGCTTTAGCGGTTCAGTATGTGTAAACTGCGGTCATAAAATCTGTACTTAACTGTTTTTATGCAGCAGGATTATCAGCTTACATTCATCATTGTTAATGGAACTTCGCTTATCATATCGGCTTGCATTTATTGTGTTGTCCGAATTCTTTTGTCAACGCTCTCAACATAAGAATTGCAATTCAATGGAAGATCTTAAGAACTCAGTGGTTACCTTTTAATGCGCCTCAACATGACGGCAGGAAAAATAGACGTCTGTCTTGTCGATGATCATACGCTCTTAAGAAAAGGTATGGTCGAAGTGATTGATGGATTTCAAGGATATCAGGTGATTGGAGAGTACAACAACGGCAAAGAGCTTGTCGCCAGGATAAAATCCGTTGAGATTCCGGATATTGTTTTACTCGATATTAACATGCCGGAAATGGATGGATATGAAACGGCAAGCTGGCTTCATCAGCAATATCCCCAAGTCAGAGTTATTGCACTTTCCATGTATGATGACGAAAAATCTGTCATACGAATGATCAAAGCTGGTGCTCGTGGTTATGTACTTAAAGATGCCGATCCGGGTGAGTTGAGGAAAGCTTTAGACGACGTTATGAGTAAAGGATATTATTATTCAGACCTTGTGAGCGGTGTTTTAATCCACAGTCTGCATTCTGAAAGTGAAGCTAGCCAAAAGAGTGTTATCATAAATGAACGTGAGATAGAATTTATAAAACTTGCATGTACGGAACTAACTTATAAAGAAATCGCTGATCGGATGTGTTTAGCACCGCGTACAATCGACGGATACCGAGAAGCACTCTTTGAAAAGCTTAATGTGAAGAGCCGCGTGGGACTTGTAATGTACGCAATACGAAACGGCATCCTTAAAATGGAGTGATACCATACCAGTAAAAACATCGTTTGAATAACCATCCTTGTGATTTCAGTGTCGCTATCTGTATCAATATTACGTGATCAAATGTCTACGATATGTAACTGAGGAGGCGGTCGATGATTATCCAAGGTGCCATGCTGAACTGCATTGCTGTCGAATACGAAACTTAATTACTTTAATTAATAGAATTACAGACTTGAAAGAGTCGGGCGAGTCCAACCCCTTTTTCGTCTCTAAGAAACCGCCCTTAACACAAACAATCATCTTACAGGTTTCAATGAACTGTTTTACTCAATAAGATTATGAATGCGGTTTTAAGTCGGGCCATACGGTGATTTAAAGTCTGTTGAAATTTTGTATTTTTCTATAGTCCTCGGGATATAATTTCACTATAAGATTAACTACAATGAAAAATACTGCTTCTGCATTTCTCCTTTGCATGCTGATTTGCACCTCGAATTCTGTCGCGCAGCAAAAAGTAATTCAGCTTTATGATGGTCCTCCACCTGGCAGTGAATCATGGACATGGTCAGAAGCGGAGAACGACAGTAATCTCTGGCAAACAAAAGTTGTCTACAATGTCAGCAAACCCACGTTGACAGTGTTCGCACCAGAGGAAGGAAAAGCAAATGGCACTGCCGTAATCATCGCGCCAGGGGGTGCATTCCATGCCCTGTCCATCAACAGTGAAGGATTCGACGCCGCCAGATGGCTCGTGGAAAAAGGTGTTACGTGTTTTGTCTTGAAGTACAGAGTAGCCCGCAGCTATACCAATGATCCCGTAAAGGAAGTAACGGCAAAGTGGGGTAAAAAAGAATTTGAAGAAGCGAATGCTGCCACGATTCCTCTGGCAATCGCCGATGGCCGGGAAGCCATTGCTTACGTACGCAAACATGCTGATCAGTTCAATGTGGTATCCAACCGGATTGGTATTATGGGATTTTCTGCCGGCGGCACCGTTACTTCAGGCACTTTGTTCGATTACACCCGTTCTAACAGACCAGATTTTGCGGCTCCTATTTATCCATACTTTCCAAAAGGGATGATTGGAACAATTGGCCAGGACGCGCCACCATTATTCATCCTTACTGCATCTAACGACGGACTCGGCCTCGCTTCACACAGCATCGACCTATACAGTGCCTGGTTGAATGCAAAAAAGGATGCTGAGCTACACATGTACGCGAGGGGAGATCATGGCTTTGGAATGAAAACTCAAAATCTTCCTACAGACAGATGGATCGAACGGTTTTCAGAATGGCTCGACGTACAGGGATTGTTAAAAGCTCCCGATCCGGCATTGAAGCCATATCTGCGAAAAGAATTTGAGTCGGCCGGAAATATTCTGCCATACCGCATACTTTATCCCGACAATTACGATAAAACAAAGAAATATCCACTGATCCTTTTCCTGCATGGAGCAGGGGAGAGGGGCAGCGACAACGAGAAACAGCTCGTGCATGGAGCGAAGCTCTTCCTGAAGGATGAGAATCGTAACGCATATCCCGCAATTATTCTGGTTCCGCAGTGTCCAGAAGAATCGTATTGGGCGGCTGTGAGGATCGACAGATCAATCCAACCTTATAGAATCAGTTTCGATTATAATGAGAAGCCTCATTGGCCTCTCGTAGCGGCAAATGAACTGGTGAAGAAAATAATAAATGAAGAGGCTGTCGATAAATCGAGGATCTATATAACGGGACTTTCTATGGGCGCGATGGGAACATTCGAATCCGTTTACCGTTATCCGGATTTGTATGCAGCGGCTTTACCCATCTGCGGCGGAGGCGATACAAAGTTGTACGACAAACGCGTAAAGAAAACAGCCTTCTGGCTTTTTCACGGCGCGAGTGATTCCGTTGTTGATGTGAAGCTTTCACGTGAAATGCTTGCCAAATTGAAGTCATTGAAAGTAAAAAATAAATACTCGGAATACCCGGGCGTCGATCACAATAGCTGGGACAATGCATTTGCCGATCCTGAATTTCTTTCATGGATGTTTGCGCACAAAAGTAAATAGGCATTCCAAACATATCTGCACATAATCTCTGAAGAAGCATCATAAATGTTTTTTCCCGGAATTTCGTTTGACTGACGCAGGTCAGCGGCAAGAGCGCGATGCCTATGTTGAAATCGGAAAACCGGAGACTGGAATCTTTCTCGACTACGATTAATTTTGGTTATAGAATTCAGCTCGATCTTGTTCAAAAAATACTATAAATGTGAGTAGACAAATTCTTAACAAAACAATAAAAGTTGACGGGATCGATATTTTCTATCGAGAGGCTGGTGATAGAAAAAATCCATCCATATTACTCTTGCACGGGTTCCCAACCTCATCTGTAATGTTTAAAAATTTGATGATAGCCTTGTCGAAGAGGTTTCATTTGGTTGCACCCGATTACCCCGGATTTGGATTTAGTGCTTTTCCACCCAAAGACATCTTTGAATATTCATTCAGGAATATTTCAGCATACATCAATGAGTTTACGAATGAGATAGGCTTGAAGTCATTCACTGTCTATCTTCACGATTACGGTTGTCCTATTGGGTTACGACTATGCGTGAACCATCCGGAGAAGATTCAAAAGATAATTGTACAAAACGGTAATGCATATGATGAAGGTATTGGCCCACAATGGGATGAAACGATAGACTACTGGCAAAACCCCACTCCTGAAAAGAAAGCCAAAGTTTCTCAGTTCTTAAGTGAGGAAGGCATAAGGATGCAGTATACTGCAGGGTTACCCGAAGAGTTACTACCTAAGGTCAGTCCTGAATTGTGGATGCTTGATTGGGATCGTATGAGGAGGCCTGGCAATATTGATATGCAGTTCGAGCTGAATTGTGATTTTAAGAATAACATCAAAATGTTCCCGGTCTTTCAGGAGTATTTCCGTGTTCACCAACCCGCTGCCTTGATTATATGGGGGAAGCATGATGTGTTTTTTAGTGTCAACGAGGCCCTTTGTTACAAGAGGGATTTGCCCGTTGCCTATACCCATATTATCGATGGCGGCCATATGGTGCTGGAAACAAATTTTGATGAGGTGTTAAATCTTATTTATGATTTTATGCTTAATCAGTGTTAATATAAGTAGGGAAAAGACGAATTGATCTCCGACACGCTTAGTATAGAGTCTCGAAGTTCTACTATTCATACTTCAACGACCTTACAGGATCCATGGTCGCCGATTGCCAGCTCTTTGTGCCCACAGTTATTATTGCAATGAAGAAACAAATGGAACCTGCGCTGATGAATATCCATATACTGAGCGGAATGCGGTATGCGAATTGGGAAAGCCACTCTTCCATTAGCACCATTGCTATCGGGCATGCGATGATAAAGGAAATTAAAACTAACATAAGGTAATTAGCGGACAACAGTCGAACCAGTGCAAAGGTGGATGAGCCGAGAACTTTCCGAACACCAATTTCTTTCGTTCTCATGGCCGTCATGTATGCTGTTAAGCCAAACAGTCCAATAGATGCAATAAGAATTGCCAGACTGGAAAAGACTGTGAACACGTTGCCGAATCGTTCATCATTCTTATACTGCGCGTTGAAATATTCATCCATAAAGAAAAAATCAAATGGATTTTGCGGATACACAGCTTGCCATAATTCCTGAATGCCAGCAATAGTAGTTTTCAAATCGTCTGCACTCATTTTAAAAACATAGAACTCACCTGCCCAAGGTGCGTTTACAAATTTTTTTAACGTAAAAACAATGGGCTCAACTTTCTTTCGAAGCGATTGCTGATTAAAATCTTTCACCACACCGATCACCCGTTTAGGGAGTCGCTCATCGTTTTCTTTCCACATGATGGTTTCATCAACAGCGAGCGACGGTTCATCATATCCAAATGCTCTTGCAGCAGTTTCATTAATGATGATGCAGTTCCGCCATGCCGTTGTACCGTCTGGATAATTGCTACCGGCTGAAAAACGTGCACCAAATAAGTCAAAAAAGTTTTCGTCAATTGCTATGATGGCACATCCGATAATATTATCCGGCCTATCCTTCCGAAAAAAGCTTCGCCCCCAGTACACCTCCTCACCAGGAATAGAGGACGAAACGGCGAAGGAAGAAACACTGGATATTCGTTTTGTTTCATTAGCAAAGGAAGAAAGTGTTGCCTGATAGGTGCTGTCTTTTACAGCTGGACCTTTTACTATCAGAGTCTGGTCCAGATTCAGCCCCAGTTCTTTGTCACGCATAAAAGTGAGTTGACTAAAAACGGTGATGGTGCCAATAATCAATATGACTGAAGCGGTAAACTGAAAAACAATCAGAGCCTTGTTCAATGTTAAATTAATGGCTGAGCGGGAGATTTTGCCTTTCAGTAAGTATATCGGATTTAACTTTGATATGAAAATAGCGGGATATAGGCCGGAGCAAAGTGTTCCTGCAATAAAGATGGCGAGGACGATCAGACCGCTTTCCCATGTAAAAGCAATTGCGTCTGGTAATCCAATCATCAATTTTAGCGTGGGCAGAGCCAACTGAATGACTCCAATGGATATACCCATGGCGAATAGATTGACCGTGGCGGCATCAGTTAAAACTTGAGCTATTAGCTGGCCACGGCTTGATCCATTAATTTTACGGATACTAATTTCTTTGCTGTTTTCTGCTGAACGAGCGATGGAAAAATTGATGTAATTGATCCATGCAATAAGTAGAACGAAGATGGCTATGATGTTCAGGAAATTTGTGGTTCTTGAATCTCCGTTTGGCTCAATTTCTCCGTGCAATTTTGATTCCAGGTGAATGGTCTGAATTGGCTGGAGTAAAAACTCAATACGATAACCAGCCTTGGCGCCGTCGGTAATGAATTTGCCAATTCGCTTATTAAGGAGCTCGGGAATTTTTGACTCTATTGTTTTTCTATCTACGCCCGGCTGGACCTGAATGTATGTATAAAAGTTGCCCCAGTCCCAGTCGTTGTCGAGGTTGAACCCGAGTGTGGAAAACGAGACTAAGAAGTCCGTATGTAAATGTGTGTTGGACGGTACATCTTCGAAAACACCTGTCACGACGATTTCTTTTGCGCCTCGTTCCCCCTGATGAAATGTTATTGTTTTACCCAACGGGTCTTCTTTTCCAAAATATTTTGCTGCAGCGGATTTTGATAGAACCATCTGGTTTGGCTTATCCAGCGCTTTTTCGGCAGAACCCTTTATCATCGGATAGGAGAACATGGAAAGCATTCCATTATCTGCGAAGAAAATTTTGCTCTCGCGGAATTTTTTATCCATGTATTCCATAACCGGGTCTGACATAAAAGGACCCGTATGGGCGAACCTTACAGCATCTTTTACTTCGGGAATATCCTGTTTGATGGCAGGTGCGAGCGCAGGCACTATTTGAGCTGAAGTCGCCGTTTCGACATTGTTTTCAAATCCATGGTAGGCGATCCGGTAGACATCTGTGGAGCGAAAGTCATCGAAGCTTCGCTCATATCGCACGTACAATAATATGATGGTACACGAGACAGTAGCTAGACACAGACTTGTAACGGTTAGCACCGTGAACGATTTTTCATTCAGGATTTTACGAAGAGAGAGGGTGATGAAATTGTATATCATGAATCAGGGAATTGATAGCATCAATAGTGGAATCATAATTATGCCAAACTAAATATCTTTCAATTCAGACGCAAAAAAGCCTTTTAAACCGATTTGGCACGCGCGATAACGGCCAACTTGTACGATTTTGAACGTTGATGTCGAGCCGCATTTATGAGGAAATCCATGAAGAGTGACAACATCGTTATTTAAGGAAGCAACATTATAAAAACAGATGGTGAATCCGTTTGGTCTTGACCGGCAACAAAAAGATCAAGCTTTTACGGAATCACCAACAGAAATTTTTACGACTTTGTTACTAAACAATAGTTTGATATTGTCGCACGTTCTATCGCATTTTTGTTCCTGAGAATATTAGGCGGGCCGGGATGGCCTTGCAGTTAGTCACATTCACCACGAAATAATTGTAGCGATACAATGTAATGCTATGATCGTCCATCTCATCGACGGTACTTATGAACTGTTCCGGCATTTCTATGGCCAGCGTAGTTATAACAACGGTAAGGACAAACCTTTCGGAGCCGTGATAGGGGTTTTGCATGGAGTATTGGAGATGATTGAACAAGACGCTACACACCTGGGTGTCGCTACTGATCACGTTATCGAGTCGTTCCGCAACGATCTTTGGCCCGAGTATAAAACAGGAGCGGGGATCGAGTGGGCATTGCGTAAACAATTTCATCCACTGGAAGAAGCTTTAGCGTCTATGGGTATTGTTGCATGGCCAATGGTAGAGTTGGAAGCGGATGATGCACTTGCCTCAGCCGCGCACCTGGCATCCGCCGATGAACGAGTTCAGAAGGTGTGTATCTGGACGCCGGATAAGGACCTCGCCCAGTGTGTACGCGAAGACCGGGTTGTACAGATCGATCGTAAAGCAGGAGCCATTAGAGACGCAAACGCGGTTCGAAAAAAGTATGGTGTGCCTCCGGCGCTCATCCCAGATCTACTTGCACTTATCGGTGATAACGCTGATGGTTATCCAGGCATATCGGGTATTGGTAAGTCTGGCGCAGTCGGGCTGTTGAACCAATACGGCCCGATCGAAGCTCTACCGGAGAGACTGCTTGGTCGTCACCGTGATCAAGCGTTGTTGTTCAAACGGCTCGCCACTTTGCGAACGGATGCACGGCTATTTAGCGATATTGACGAGCTGCGATGGCGAGGTCCTACACCAGGTTTTGCCGCGCTCGCCAGCAAAATGGGTGAGCCGCGCTTGCTTGACAGAGCAAACGCCGTTGCAGCAAAACTTGTTTAGTTGTGACGTGTAACCTATGGGTAGACGCTGCAGTTTCAATTTGATAGCATTTGAAAGAGAGGCTTGTCAAAATGCAATAAGCCAGGGAGTAAGCACGTACTCCCTAGCTGTTTTTATACCTTCTCTTCAGTGGTCAACAGATAAGCAATGATGCTTATACAAATGCTATGCGTGAAGGCGGATTTTTATGCTGGTATACTTTGAAATAAGTAACATACGATATGGCCGCAATTGCAAGAATGATAAGAGGAAAGAAGCTCACAAAAGCGAAACCATCAACCACAAAGTGACTTACGCTGGCACAGATGAAATTGAAAGCAAAACCTGCATATGTCCATTCCTTGATTGGTCTTGGAAGGCCCGGAATAATTAGCAGTATCGAGCCAAGGACTTTGAACGCAATTATTACATAGGCGAAGTAAGCTGGATAATCCAGATAGACGGTTCCTGCCGTGGCTTGAGACGGTGCAAAGATCAATGTTGACAGCGGCATTATGCCCTCGAAAAGAAATAGGAATACCGTTGTTACCCAGAAGATGATTTTGTTCTTATTCATAATGCTTACTTGTTAAAGGTCAGCAACAGATCGTCGAGTCTTTCGAGTGTGGAGGTAAGTCCTTCCTTCATACCCATATTAATAACAGTCTCGAGCGCTTCAAGGGAATCGTAGGTAACTACCGTCTGTACGAGTGTATTTTCTCCTTTGTCCAGAAAGGTTACGTCCCATTTGGCGCGAGGTAAATCAGGATTGACTTCTCCCTTTTCGTTAGCAAATGCATCAAGAGTTTTGTAGCCGTCGATCGGGTTGATCTTCGTATACTCAGTTCGTCCCCAGTACTCTTTTCCTTCAGGGTCTACCATGGCATAGATCCAATGACCACCTTCCCTGAACTGCATCGATTTTGTTTTCGTGCTAAAAGGCTTGGGAGCAAACCAACGATCAAGCAGTTCGCTTTTCGTATGGCAATCCCAAACCAATTGACGCTTGGCAGCGAATTCTCTTTTCACAGTTATAGTGTTTTTTTCTTTGTCTACAATGAAGTCGAATTGCATGGTGTTTTTCATTTTTTGTTGTTGTTTAGAGTTGATAATAATTTGTCGAGTTGCTCATATCGATTTTTCCAAATCGCGCGAAGCTGGGCGAACCATTTTTCTATTTTCATGATGTCGAACTTGATCTTTTAAAGAAGGTTGCCTTAGCACTTGTCTAGCGCTTTTTTACGGTTATCATTTTTCACTATCGTTTAGCGTTGACAATAAATTGTCTAGTTGGTTGTATCGGTTTTTCCAGATCGCCCGGAACTGTGCCAGCCATTTTTCTATTTCCTTCATTTTGTCCACTTTGATCTCATAATAGATTTCCCTGCCTTTCTGGTTAGCGGTGATGAGTTCACACTCATTTAAAACTTGCATGTGCTTCGATATGGTGGGGCGCGCCACATCGAACTTTTCTGCGATCGCACCGGCAGTCATCGTTTGTGCAGCAAGCAGCACGAGGATTGCTCTCCGGGTTGGATCAGCGATTGCCTGAAATGGATCTCTCCTTAGTTTCATCTTTCAATCCGTTTTAGAATATGTAGCTATATGGCTACAAATATATACGAATATGTAGCTATATGGCTACATTTTTTGAAAAAATTTTTTCTATTTTTTGTAATATATTGATTATTAAAGAGTTATGTGATAGGCGGAGACCGTTTCCAGGTAGGCCTTACCCAATTTTTAAAGGGAATGCTTTTTATACAGGAAAATTTACCGCTGACCATCACTTGGCTTTGAGCCGCAAACGTTTGGCAATGGGCAGGGATTGTTTAATTGCTTAGCCTTAGGTGTCGTCAGCATTTTGGCGGGATAGTGTTTTAAAATGCCGCGTTTCGACAGCGTATATTCTAGTCGTTGGGGAATGTCCGCATGAAACTAAGTCAAATGCAAATTAACGCCGAGAACGCTGAGATAATACCCGCCAAGTTCGCGGAGCGTTGACATCGATCGGTCTGCGAATTTCTCAGCGCTAGTGCTTTCGCCGTCAGGCACAGATGCATTTTTGCTGCGTTCTCAACGCTTAAATCTCTGCGTAGCACTATCCGGCGACTGCCTTAACTTTGAAAAGTCTCATATACTGCAAAACACACGTTAGTTTCAGCCAGTCAGAACAACTAGAGATAAAATAGCGATAACCAAGAGGTTATCGAGAATTTTTTCATCACTGACATTGTTAGAATACCAGAGGATTAATGCTATTCTAGCGGGTCCAAATTCTAAACCCCTCTCTCAGTGTAAATTCAGGAATGGGCCTTCTGGCAATTGCCATAGCAGAAACATATTTTCTGTCAACAACAATCGTAGTGGCAATACGATGTTTGGAAAATGTAATAAAATTTGAAATTATAAGATGCGTCAGTTAAAAATTGTAAAACAAATCACGAATAGAGAAAGTGAGTCTCTGGAAAAATACTTTCAGGAAATCGGTAAGGTTGAACTGATTACAGCAGAGATGGAAGTGGAGCTTGCCAGACGAATTAAAGAAGGCGATCAAATAGCCCTTGAAAAGCTCACAAAGGCGAATTTGAGATTTGTTGTTTCGGTTGCAAAGCAGTATCAGAACAGTGGCCTGTCGCTGGGTGATTTGATCAATGAAGGGAATGTAGGCCTTATTAAAGCGGCGAAAAGATTTGATGAAACCCGCGGCTTCAAATTCATATCGTATGCAGTCTGGTGGATAAGACAATCAATTATGCAGGCTTTGGCTGAGCAGTCCAGGATTGTTCGCATTCCCCTAAATCGCGTAGGCTCTTTAAATAAGATTAATAGGACTTTTTCAGAATTAGAACAGAAATATCAGCGCGAAGCTTCAAACCAGGAAGTGGCAGATGTATTGAAAGTTGCCATTGAGGATGTGGATAAAGCTCTAAATATGGGCGGCCGTCACGTCTCAATGAATGCACCTTTTGTTTCAGGTGAAGACAACAGCTTGCTGGATGTATTGGAGAATATGGAAGGAACACCTGATTCAGCCTTGATGGCAGAGTCGCTTCGCGGACAAATCGAACGTGCGCTATCAACATTGACGGAAAAGGAAAGAGATGTTCTCGTTCATTATTTCGGACTCAGTGGCACGCAGGCAAAATCTCTTGAAGATATCGCAGATCATTTTCATCTTACTAGGGAAAGAGTTCGTCAGATCAAAGAGCAGGCCTTGCGCAGACTAAGGAAGACTTCGCGGAGCGAGTCACTGAAGTTGTTTCTCGGTTAAATGTTGACGAATCATGGTCAGTGAACACGAACTTGGGACAATTAAATTTTAGATTTTAGATTTGATTCTGTCTTCGCGACTCTGCAATACTACTTACTACTTACCGATTACCGGTTATTCACTGCGCAACGACTGCGCCGGATTCATCGTCGCCGCACGAATGCATTGATAACCGATTGTTAACAGGGCAATCAATAAAGCGATACCTCCAGCAAGTATGAATACGCTTATGCCAATTGTTGCACGATAAGAATAGCCTTGTAGCCACCACTGCACACCGTACCACGCGGCCGGCGTGCTTAGCACAAAAGCAATGATTACGAGTTTACCGTATTCTCTGGAGAGGAGGAACACAATGCTTTTGACAGAAGCGCCAAGGGTTTTTCGAATCCCGATTTCTTTGGTACGTTGTTCCGCCGTAAAGGCTGCTAACGCGAACAATCCCAGGCAGGCAATGATGATGGCTAGACCGGCAAATATCCCGAATATGCTAGCCAGTCTTTTTTCGGAGTCATACATTTTTCCATAGTCTTCGTCAAGGAAACTGTATTCAAATGGATTTCCGGATGCAAATTTTTTCCACAGTGTTGCAACCTTGTTCAATACTTCCTGTGTGCTCTTGCTCTGAAAGCGGAAAGCAACATAACCGTTGGAACGTTGAAGCAACAAGCCCAGCGGCGCGATGTTCTCCCGCATGTTTGCATAATGAAAATCTTCCACTACGCCGATGACTGTCCGTGCTTTGACGGCGTCCGGATCCGGTGATCCGTCGGGTCGCTCCCCGGTAAAGGAACTGATCTTTTTGCCCAATGGATTTGAACCAAGCTCAAATTTTTCTACGGCTGATTCATTTAAGATGACACTTTCGGTAGAATCGGAGGGGAAGTCAGGCGAAAAGTTTCTGCCCAACTTTATTTTCATACCGAGGGTATTCACATAGTCATAGTCCACGAACCAACCCTGCATCGAGACCATAGCATCGACGTCATCTCCCGTCGGACTCTTTCCTTCAGGCCAATAGGTATTGTTGTTTCGCCACGTTCCCGCTACTGGTAAGTATCCAGTGATCGTGCCAGAGGTAATAAAAGTATTTTGCAATACCTCGTCCTTAAATGCCTGAATTTGATTCTCCAGGAAGTGTGCTTTATGGACGACAACCACCTGGTCTTTTTGAAATCCGATCTTTTTATTCTGAATGTAATGCAGTTGCTTTTGGATGGCAATGGTTCCAACGATAAGAAATATGGAGATGACAAATTGAAATACGACCAGGCTGCTTCGAACGATACCGCTTTTGGTGCCCAGCGCCAGCTTTCCTTTTAATACGTTGACGGGTTTGAATGAAGAGAGGAAGAAGGAAGGATACAATCCAGCCAGAAAACCAACGATCACAAGCGCAATGACCAATGCCATGTAAAAAGAAGGCTCGTCAAACGGCAGGGAAAGGTTTTTAAGGGCGAGGTCATTGAATACAGGCAGAGACAACCAAGCGATGCCGATGGCAAGCGCAAAGGATACTAAACTGAGGACCCACGACTCGGTAAGGAACTGTCGCACCAGGTGAGAGCGCAGCGACCCCATCACTTTGCGTATCCCCACTTCACGGGCGCGGTTGGCCGAACGCGCGGTAGAGAGATTCATGAAGTTGATGCAGGCAACGATCAAGATAAATATCGCAATGGCAGCAAATAGGTATACATACGTGATGTTTCCATTAGCCTCAAGCTCGCCGTCAAGGTCGGAATGAAGATGAATGTCACGGAGAGGCGTAAGCCAGTAAAACCACGAATTTCCTTGTGATTTGAATTTGTCCATGGTGTAATCTCCTTGAAGGGCGTCGGCCAACTGCGGGGCTACATACTTTTCAACGAACGCAGGAAATTTAGATTCCAGTGCCTGCGGATCTGACCCTTCACGAAGCAGAAGGTAAAGATTCATCCAGTCTCCGCCGATAAGGCTCATGTTCTTTGCTTCGGGGAGTTCGACAATTGATCGGAATATATCGAAGTGAAAGTGACTGTTTTCTGGAAGATCTTCAAAGACGGCAGTGACGCGATGATTCACATCATCCATGATCAGAAACTTTCCTACGGCACTTACCCCAGGGAAGAATTTCTCTGACATCGTTCGGCTGATAGCGATTGTGTTAGGTTCCGTGAGTGCGGATCTGGCCTCACCTTCAAGAAGCGGAATGCTAAAGACGTTGAACAACGTGCTATCGGCCCAGACGACTTTTTCGTGGAAGCGCTCACGCTGCTCCGGCAAGCTAACGTAACGCCGTCCCCAATCCCACATTCTCACCGCGGATTCTATTTCCGGGTAGTTCTGAGGGAATAGATCGCTCAGCTGCGCGGCCGCCATCGCAAGCCGCTTATGCACGGCACCGAAACGCAGTTCCGTATTGACGCGATAAATCCGATCAGCATTTTCGTTAAAATTGTCATAGCTAAGTTCGTGATTGACGAAAAGCATAATGATAATGCACGAAGCGATGCCGACAGCAAGTCCACCTACATTGATGGCCGTGTAAAATTTGTTCCTGACGTGATTGCGCAGGGCAAGGAGTAAGTAGCTCTTTAACATAAGCGTTGTTTTTGTCCGGATTTGAATGACTTGTTTTTGAGTTTCGCGAAGTCCATCGGTACTGCCGAAAGACCTCAGGGCAGCGCGATATGCGTCGACGAATTTTTTTCCTGTACGCATCTGTTCTTCCACCCCTGTACAAATGTGATCGATGATCTCGTCATCAAAATCCTCCAGCACGATGCCCCGGTAGTGGAGATCCTTGATGATATAATCGATATGGTCTTTTGTTAGCTCAGCCATAAAGTGCGAAGACTATTAACTCCACCTTACCTGCAGTACACTACCCATTGTTTGAATGAAATCAACAAATTCCGCGACGCGTTCTTTAGCCTGAATTTTGCCGGGCGACGTGAGCATATAATATTTTCGTATTCGTTTTCCGATGTTGACCACTTCGGTTTCTAGCAGGCCATCGGCTTCCAGTTTGTGAAGGGCAGGGTAGAGGGCACCTTCGGTGAGTAGGATGTACCCGTCCGAAAGCTCCTTCACCCGCTGGGTGATTTCATAACCATACATTTTGCCATGGTCTTTGAGCACCTTCAGCACGATAGTCTGAAGGGTACCTTTTAACAGTTCAGGGGAATGCATAAATGATCAATACATAAGGGATTTATGTATTAGACGCTGAACGCCATTGGCAGGTTGCATTGCCATCTTGATTATTTTTAATTAGACCATGGGATTGCTTTTCCAAAAACGGTATTAGAAGAGGTCAAGCTTCCTTGAATTCACTCGAATTCAAGTAATTTTGCGCGCAAATGTTATTGTTACGTTGAATAGTATAATGACAAATGTTTATGAACGAGCCATCCGTACGCGGATCGAAGAGGTCCCTAAATGAACACATCTCATTTCGAAATTTCATAGTCATGCAGAGGCGTCGTAGTGGTTCACGAAATATTTGCCCAAGTGATCCCGACGCGTTATTTGGTTGCGAACTAACAATTAATGGCTGTCATTAAGTCAAGAATAATCAAAGTGGGCTTTAGGGCGACTGACTAAAAAGTGCGCCTCTTCATGTTTTGTCCAACCAAAACACAAAGATGATCACCCACAAATTTGAAAATGAATGGGATAAAAATTTCTTCAAACGGTAATAGGTGTGTTGGGTTGAGAAAACCTAGGAGGCTCCTACGGAGCCCGGATCGCGCCCTGGTCATGTTCTATAAACAGGAGGCGCCGATGGAGCCGCGAGATCTTGTTCGGAATTGTTCGAGATGAAAATAAGTAATTCTATTTAAACATTTCATGGGTCACTTGTGGGCTATCGAATTTTGATGAAAAAACAATCCGGCAAGGGCTCCATTGGAGCCTCCTGTTTATAGAAACGTCCCAGCCTGCTTGCGATGGCTCCGTAGGAGCCTACTTGGATCTCAGCGTATCAGTCATTTCCGACACACGATCACAAACCAATTGGGAAATGCGTGCGATGATCGTAGGCCAATGGAACAATATTTGGATTTGAAATTAATCTAGCAGGCTCCGATGGAGCCGCGAGATCTTGTTCGGAATTAAATTGTTCGAGATGAAAATCATAATATCCTATTTAAACATTCGTGGGTCACTTGTGGGCGATCGAATTTGATATAAAAACAATCCGGCATATTGGGCTCCATAGGAGCCTCCTGTATATAGAACGTCCTAACCTGGTCGCGACGGCTCCGTAGGAGCCTCCTTGGATCTCAGTGTCTCAACGATTCCGACAGACGATCACCAAAATTCGTGCGATGATCATTGGCCGATGGTGAGGTTAATCTAGGCGCAGGTGCGAAACACAACTCTTAAGCCAGAAACTCTTCTTTTGTACTACCATATGTGGAATCAGGCACCTTGAAATATCCGGCTCCTTGGGAGCACGAGTGTCTGCGAGTTGAATTTTTTATTTCACGCAAAGTATCAAGATCTTACGTAATGTGTGTAATAATTTTTAAAGAAAAACCTCTGCAAAGCAGGTTGCATGGTTGTATAACAGCAAAGTGTCTCTAAAAAAAATGTTCTGAGAGCCTTTTGAAGTGTAGTTATGAAAATCGGTGAATACCTGCAAAACAAACCTATGAACAACATGCCGCACTGAGTCACTTGCTGTAGCAAAGTGTACGACCATGACCCGCACATGTTCAGCTAAAATGCCTTTTCTTTTAAAATGAAGCGAGCCGTCCTGGGATTTCGCTCAGTGGAACACGCATCTCACAGATACGTGAAGAGCCGCGGAATGAAGGGCTGGATAAAAGGGTGTAAGCCTTGCGGAGGTATATAGAAGTTCTCTATTGTGCAGTGAATAGCATGTTTACATTTGCCCCCTGCTGACTTTAAAAAACAGACATTAATTAAGAACAATTAAGATTTGTCAGGATATCGCTTCCCGACACAAAATGTATTCATCACTGATAGCCAGTACGTTATGAAATGGGCTACCAAAGTCGTAGCAGGTCAAGCAAACCCTTATTCAACGCTACATATTTTGTTTGTCCGGTAATTCCTTTCGTAAGTGTTTCTCGAAGAATTTCTCCATGGCACCGTAAAAATCAAATCGATTTTCCTGGTTGTAGAAGCCGTGGCCTTCATTGTCCTTTACCAGGTACTCAACGGTTAACCCGCGCCTGCGAAGGGCGTCCACCATCTGGTCGGATTCAGCTTTATTAACACGGGGGTCGTTGGCACCCTGCGCTACCAATAGAGGCACTTGGATTTTATCGGCATGAAAAACCGGCGAGACTTCTGCGAGCATGAGACTGTCTTTTTTAGGATCGCCCACCATTTCGTAAAGCATTTTGCGGTATGGCTCCCAATAGGGTGGGATCGTATTCATAAAAGTGAACATATTGGCTACACCGACATAATCAACGGCACAGCTATACAACTCGGGTGTTAATGTGATGCCAGCCAATGTTGCATAGCCTCCATAACTACCGCCATAGATGGCCACGCGGCTCGAGTCTGCAATACCTTCCTTAATGAGCCACTTCACCCCGTCGCTTACATCGTCTTGCATTTTACGTCCCCATTCCCGGAACGATGCTTCCCAGAATTTCCTGCCATATCCTGTGGAGCCCCGAAAATTCATTTGTAATACAGCATAGCCGCGGTTTGCAAGGAACTGGATCTCCGGATTATACCCCCAACTGTCGCGA
>JAICGJ010000050.1 GCA_025923195.1 Chryseolinea sp. | reverse complement strand
GACTCTGAACAAAATCCGGTTATCATGTCCGAAGAAATACTACAATCAAATCCCAATATTTCCCTGATTCTCTTAACTTTATCTATATACCATTCACGTGAATATCCACGGTTCATTAGTTCAAGAACACGCGAGTTTCCGCTTTGAACAGGCAAATGGATGGACTTGCATATGTTACCATACCTAGCCATGGTATGCAGGACATCATCCGTAATGTCTTTGGGATGCGAGGTCGAAAACCGTATCCTCAACTCTGGCGAAACCTTGGCGACCATCTCCAACAGGTCGGCAAAACTGATGATACCCGATGCATTCTTCTTATCCATCCTGGCTTTGCTGTTTTCCTCTTCCGACCATTTGTAAGAGTCAACGTTCTGGCCAAGAAGTGTGATTTCTCGGTATCCGTTGTCAAAAAGTTCAGTGGCTTCCCTTACTATAGAATGTGGATCGCGGCTTCTTTCCCGACCGCGAGTAAAAGGCACGACGCAAAAAGTACACATGTTATCACATCCACGCATAATGGATATGAATGCCGTTACACCATTGGAGTTTAACCTCACGGGACTTATATCGGCATAAGTCTCATCCCTGGACAAAAACGTGTTCACCGCTTTAGCGCCATCATCCACCTGTGAAATCAGATGGGGAAGATCCCGGTATGCATCGGGTCCGGCCACCAGGTCAACTATTTTCTCCTCCTCCAGCAACTTCGCTTTCAGGCGCTCGGCCATGCATCCGAGCACGCCGACCAGGAGGTCAGGTTTAGTCTTTTTCAGGCTGTTAATATAAAGAAGTCTGTTTCTTATGGTCTGCTCGGCCTTCTCGCGAATTGAGCAAGTATTGAGCAGTATTATGTCGGCGGCTGTCACATCTGAGGTCGTATCATAGCCATTTTTACTTAGGATTGACGCTACTATTTCGCTATCCGAGAAATTCATCTGGCAGCCGTAACTCTCGATATAAAGTTTACGCACATTCCCGGAATCGGTGTTCTCTGATACGCGGATAACATCGCATAATTTATCCTTCTCCTTTAATGTGCTCAGTTCGCTAATCAAATTCGTCATGGCTTCGTTTCCAAGACGCAAAAGTAATAACTTTAGTTTTTAAATGACATCTTGTCAGGTGAATAAAAAAAGAGTTAAAGAAAACTTATTAGATGCATGGCGCTTATTAAATCAGTACGCGGATTCACGCCAAAATTTGGGAAAAACTGCTTCTTGGCTGATAACGCCACAGTGATTGGGGAAGTACTTATGGGAGAGAACTGCACCGTTTGGTTTAATGCGGTCGTGAGAGGGGATGTGCATTCAATTGTAATTGGCGATAGCACGAATGTACAGGACGGTGCTGTCATTCACGGCACCTACGAAAAATTCAATACTATTATTGGGAACAACGTGTCGATTGCACATAATGCGGTTGTGCATGGATGCACAATCGAAGATAACGTATTGATTGGGATGGGAGCTATCGTTATGGACGGCGCAGTTATCGGAGAGCATTCAGTAATTGCTGCGGGCGCGGTGATATTGCCAGGAACAAAGGTTGAAGCACGGAGCATTTATGCCGGTCTGCCGGCCAAAAAAGTGAAAGATATTACTCCGGAGATGATAGAAGTCATCCAAAGGACCGGGAAGAATTATCCCATGTATGCATCGTGGTTCAGGGAATAGTTAAAAGTTAATAGTTAAAAGTTAATAGTTCGCTGGAGCAGAGCGTCTGCGCCTTGAATCTATTAGTTAACTGTAAACATTTTGTCGGTGCGCGTGTATGAAGCCGAGGTAATAAATAGTTGAAAACTATACGGTTGGTTTGACTTGGAATATGCACCACACACCCCCTCCCACACCCGCTATTAACTAATAACGACTAACTATTAACTTATTTTTAGAACCTTTTGTGGTTTTTTTGTTAACTTAAAAAAGACAAAACCCTCATGGCCCTGGAAGAAAATAAAGGATTTGATCCCGATGTAATAAGGGATTATGCTTTGAAGATGAAAGCATCCGGGCTGGAGTACGTGATGGAGGAAGATGATGATAGCAACGATGAGTACGCTCACTTTTATTTTATAGGGAAGTTTGAAGGCAGGGATGTTATCTATGATACGGCTATCTACACGCTGCGATTGCACCATGAAAGTGAGTTGTATGAGATTGCTGAGCATCGTGCTGCCCAGCACTTTCCGGAATTTCGAAAGATAACTTATGAAGAAGATGAGAACGGAAACCTCGCCGCTCTCGATCCTCTCCAGGAAGAGATCGGTTTATATATGGCCGAAGTGATCATGAGTTTGGAGGAAGAAGAATCCGTGAAGGTAAAAGAGCATGTTGATCTCGACGTCAATACAGACTTTGGAATTAGCCTGGATGTAGGTTTACATGTTGATAAGATTACACCCAAGGTTATAGAGAAGTTCATAAAGGACTTTAATGAAGATAATCTTCGGCTGGACGATACCTTGTATTCCTTTCAGACGCAAGACCAGGAGGCATAGGACTTAGTAGCACTCAGTTTTTCTTGATGGGGTGGCGGTCAATTCTTAAATTCTGCCCATATTTGCGCCCTATAACATTACATTGGAATGAAGAATTTGTCTCCTATTTTAAATGCCATACTGCTGGTAGCCGTGGGCGTTTTGTTCTACTTGCATTTTTCTGCCAATAAACGTCCTTCAGCCGACGACAAATCATCCGACGCAGCATTGCCTGGGGAATTGAAAGTTGCCTACATTAATTCAGATTCGGTCTTGCAGAATTACGAATATCTCAAGGCTAATCGAGTTCAAATAGAAGCCAAAACCAAAAAGATTGAGCAGGAATACCGAAACAGGGCACAGGGACTACAAAATGAAATCACAGCGTATCAGCGGAACGTGACAAACATGACTTTGGGCCAGGTGAAAGCGGTAGAAGAGGATCTGGGCAAAAAGCAGCAAAACTTGCAAATGTATCAGCAAAGTCTGAGTCAGCAGCTTATGGAGGAGGAGGCAAAATTGAATAAAGAACTCTATGATCGTGTTACCGCCTACTTGAAAAAATATGCAGCTGAAAAAAACCTGCAATTTGTTTTAAAGTATGATCCATCCAGTGATGTATTATTTGCTGGAGAAGCACTGGACGTTTCTAAGGATGTTATTGCTGGGCTAAACGCAGAATATCTACAGGAGAAGGCAGGAGGGGCGAAGACAGCTAAGAAAGACAGTACCGCCGTAAAATAGTAATAGTGTACCATTATCGCTGAAAAACCGGTCTTTGTGCCGGTTTTTTATTTTTATATTTGAATTTGCCTTATGCTTAAACCATTTTTTGGGGCATTTCAACTCCAGAACCAGGAGCAGAAACAAATAGTATTGATGCTCTGTACCGGGTTTTTTATGGGGGTGTTTTTGGCCACCTATCAGGTAACTGCAGATTCGTTGTTCCTAAACAGAATGGGACATCAGCTTGACAAAGCATTTTTGGTCGCTGGTGTGCTGGGTATTCTGACTACTGCACTCTTTTCCATGTTTCAGAACTGGCTGAAGTTCACCAGCCTTGCATTGGGCTCCGTCGCCCTTATTTTCCTATTCACACTCAGTGCCTATTGGCTGATTCATTTTGGTAGCGAGCATTATCACGATGAATTTATCTTCGCATTGTATTGCATGATTGGTCCAATCACCGCCGTCCTGCTCTTGAGCTTTTGGGGTTTGTTCGGACGACTTTTTAATTTCCGGCAGTCGAAAAGAATCATCGGATGGATCGATACAGGGCAGTTGATCGCATCGATCCTGGCGACACTTATCGTTATTCCTTTCACCACAGAACTAATCCGGGATACTTCAAACTATCTCCTGATTTGCGCGATCAGCATGGCTATCGTCTGCGTATTACTCTTCAGCATAGCTTCCACATTCACGCTCTCCAAGAACGACCCGCGCGAGTTTGGAGAAAGTGTAAGGAACGAGACCCGCCTCACAAAAATATTCAGCGATCGGTATATCGTGTTATTGTCGGTATTCTTGCTGGTATCCATGATTATGTTTGTTCTAAGCCAATACTCCTTCCAAAAATTGGTGAAAGAACAGTACCCCGACGAGCGCGACCTTACAAACTTCAATTCATTTTTTATCGGTGCCGTATATGGTATTAGTTTGATAATGCAAACTTTCGTCAACCCTCGGATCATTAGCAACTACGGCCTGCGCATTTCTCTTTTTATTTTGCCGCTGGTAATGATCATTTTTTCAATTGCGTCTATCACTACCGGTACCATCCTGGGATTCGAAAAGAGTATTGCGCCCGCTGGCTTCATTTATTTCTTCCTCTTCGTATCATTAAGCCGCCTGTTCAACTGGACTATTCGGGATTCGCTCGAGAATCCGGTTTTTAAGCTCTTTTTCATACCCTTGGACAATCGCGTGAGATTTAATATTCAATCCAAGGTCGAAGGATTGGTGAATGAAAGTGCGCGTTTTATAGCTGGCCTTTTGATTTTCGTTTTGGCATTTATTCCGTTTTTTAAAGTTATCCACATCTCAGTTTTTCTCGTGCTTCTGGCCGGACTGTATTTCCTCATCGTCAATAAGCTTTACCAGGGTTACCGAAACAAACTCAGAATGAAGCTGGAGAGCGGAGATGGTGAACTCGAAAAACTAGAGAAAGGATATACACAAATCACAAGCAGGCTAGAATCAATGCTGAGCTTACCTTCAGCTACCAAGGCGATCTTTTCTTTTAAGTTGCTGGAGAAAATCAATGCCGCCCAGGCTCCCAGTTGGATAACAATCTTAATGAAGAATGAGGATGAGGCTGCCCGGGGTTATGGCCAGGAAAAGCTTAACGAACTGAAGGGCCTTTCCGTATCAGATCAATTCGTGATACGGATGGATGCCGCCAAGGTGGAGGGAACCGGAAAAAATATTCTTAGCAAAGTGGATTTACAATCCATACTTGAGAATGATGGAGACATAACGAAAACCCGTATTCAAAAGCTGACGCGTTCCACAAACCCTAACGACAGGCATTATGCTGCCGAATTATTGCTGCACACGTCCAAGGACGAATGCACATCTTTCTTAATCGAACTGCTGAATGATTCCGAACCAAAGGTCCGGAATGCGGCTATAAAAACTTCAATCAAAAAACACAATACTGAAGTTGTAAACTCCATCATTGAAAATCTGGGGAATCCCGTGTACAGCAATCAAGCGATGAATGCTCTGGTTCTGATCGGTCCAGATACCCTCACGTCCCTTGATGCAGCGTTCTACAGAAGCGGACAAAGCTCACAGATGACACTGAGGATCGTCCAGGTAATCGGTAGGATAGGAGGTGCAAGAGCTCGGGAAATACTATGGAGCAAAATCGACTATCCAAACAAAATTGTCGTTTCGCAAGTTTTGTTATCTCTCGGGGAATGTGGATTCAAAGCAGGTATTTCGCAAATCACCCGTATCAAGTATGCAATAGAATCTGACATTGCTGACATCAGCTGGAATCTTAGCGCTCTTCAGGAAGTTGGCGATGAGGGCTTCAGCGAACAGATAAAATCATCTCTGCGATGGGAGATTCAAAATGATATTGAGCACATATACATGCTTCTGACAATGTTGTATGATACACGATCCATTCAGTTGGTGAAAGAAAACATTGACAGTGGCACAGCTGAGGGTATCACATATGCAATTGAACTCTTGGATGTGTTCTTGTCGGAACAGCTCAAGAAGCGAGTTATACCGATCCTCGACGATCTTACCCTCGCTGAGCGAACAAACCGCCTGGAGGATTTTTACCCGCGGGTAAAGCTTGATGCAGCATTGGTTCTGAAATTTATGATCAACCGAGATTTTGCGCAGTCAAACCGATGGACGAAAGCTTGTGTTCTTTTTCAGATTGGAATATTGGGTATCAAAGATTTTAAGCTTGATCTCATTGCACAACTTTTTAATCCTGACTGGCTATTGCGTGAAGTCTCTGCATGGGCATTATTCAAGATCAATCCGGAAGCCTACGAGCAAAATGCAAAACGTCTGGGTGAAGGGATAAAGCGCGAATTGGATGATTTGATCATTCATTCAAAAAGAATGACTCGTTTTCAGAAAGTTTTGTTTTTCCAGAAGCAGGCTTTTTTTGAGAACGTTCCAGGTATTACACTTTCATATTTGTCTGACATCTCTGATGAAATTCATTTGAAGGACCAGGATTCACTCACGCTCGATGAAAAGCTAAATAATAACTTCTATATAGTCGTGTCTGGATCAGTTGAATTCTTTCAAAAGGGCGATTATGTAACTGACTTTAGGGAGGGACAGTTCATCGGAGAGATGCTCGCAGTTCCTAATTTTGTCAATACGAATTTGATTGTCGCAAAGTCCGATGTTGTGGTGCTCAAATTTAATAAGGATCAGTTCTATGAACTGGTTTCCGACAACGTGAGGCTGGCGGACAAAGTACTTGAGTTCATTTGAGAAATGACACGCCCAAAAAAGATCTTTCTAGTTGCGGCCGGAATTTTTATTCTGCTGTTAATTTATGTGAGCTACGACATCGGCAAGCGTACCACCTTCCCAGGTTCCAAGTCCCAGTTAAAGGAAAGATTGAAGGAGAAGTATTCGCCCGGCGATTCAGTTGCATCCGATACCCTAAATTCAAAAAGTCACAAAAATTAACTTTTCTTCATTTTTATTTTGCAAACGGTTGTTTTGACAGTCTATTCTTATTATCTTTCGAACAGATTAAAGCCAACTATAGACATGACAATCCCCCTTAGTCGAGAACTTTGGGGGATTTTCATTTTAAGGTTTGCAGGATCCCCTCCGGTCGTTTATCCCGTATAAAGTCAATTCGTCTCCAAAATATTAAAGTAATCGATTACGCATATCGGATCGTAGACTTTGCTGCTATATTGTACCCGAAAGCCAACTATAGACAATGATTATCCCCGGAAGTCAAGGACCTCTGGGGATTTTCATTTTTAGGCACCCTGTCTCTGCCCTGTAATTCTTAGCATGTTGTTTGTTACTTAATTTGTGACGTGTAATTACCTAGAACTTAGTGACCTCCATACCATCTTTGCCGTATTAATTCCCAACCAATGACCAGTTTTTCCTATGAACATAAAAATGTTGGCTTGCGCGGTGTGTCTTAGCGCAATTGCGATTACATCTTGCGAGTACAATGATCTGCCAGAGCCGCCACCTGAAGTGGAGGGCTGCCCTGAACCTATCAGTTTTGAAAATGACATCGAGCCAATAATTAATAGTTCGTGTGCTCTGTCCGGTTGCCACAATGGCGACAATGGTGCGGATAAAAACTGGACGGTCTTCAGCAACTTTCAATCAAAACGCGAGAGCGTAAAGGATCGGATCAATCGGCCTCCTGGTACTCCAGGTCACATGCCTGCGCAAGGTTCTATAACGCCCGCAGAAATTGAGGCAATCACTTGCTGGGTGGATCAAGGCGGTTTGGATAACTAAGTAATTAAATACAGAATATGATGTACAACAAAATTATAATCCTTGTTTTTGGATTCGCCTGTATATCTCTTATTGCTAGCGCTCAAAAATATACAACGGAAAAAACTTTCGTTTCTTTTTTTTCTGACGCGGCGATCGAAGATATAACTGCAGAGAATACAAAGACTGCGGGCGTTTTCAATTCTACTACGGGCGACATTGCCTTTTCAGTGCCAATCAAAGATTATGAATTTGCAAAATCACTTATGAAGGAACATTTCAATGAAAAGTATATGGAAACTGAAAAGTATCCTAAGTCGACTTTTCAGGGCAAGATAACAGGATATAATCCAGAGGCAACAGGAGTTCAGAATGTGACTTCAAAAGGCAAGCTTAGCATACATGGACAAACTCATGAGGTGGAGATACCTGGTACCATTGAAAAACAGGGTGATAAGCTGCTCATGAAATCAAAATTTATTGTGAAATTGGAGGACTATAAAATAACAATACCTCAACTGTTGTGGCAGAACATTGCCGAACAGGTTGAAGTAACTGTTGATTTTACCTTCAAGCCCCAGTAAGGTTCGTTGCTTACCACATAATTCAAGTTGGATGATAAGAATTTTATCTCTTTTCATAATTCTACTTCCCTTTGATGGGTTCACACAAAAGCGATATTTTTCTGAAAAGTCATTTGTGTCTTTTTTCTCCGAGGGCGTCATTGAGGAAATCAAAGCGAGCAATACGAAGGTCACAAGTATCCTCGATCTCGCCAGTGGTGAAGTAGCATACCTTCTAAGTCCAAAGGACTTTCAGTTTGAGAAAAAATTAATGCAGGTTCATTTTAACGAGAAGTATATGGAATCGGAGAAGTATCCAAAGTCCTCATTCCAGGGGAAAATAGTTGGATACGATGCTGCCAATCTTACTCTGCAGCAGGTTAAAGCCCAGGGGAAGCTGACCATACACGGGGTAACGCGAGACATCGACGTACCCGGCACGCTTCACATCGAAGGCAACACTGTAACCTTGCGCTCTAAATTCATGGTGAAGCTAGAAGATTATAATATCAAGGTACCGCAAATTGTATGGCAGAACATCGCACAACAGGTTGAAGTTACTGTACATTTTCTTTATAGACCCGTAACAAACTGATTATGAAAAGACTATTTATACTTTTTCTACTGAGCCCTTGCCTGGCTTTCGCGCAAGATGATTTACTAGCAGAATTGGAAAAGGATTCTGGAAATGAAACGGAATATACTTTTGCTACTTTCAAAGGGACACGCCTTGCCAACGGCCACACTATTGAAACAAAGAATGAAGGCTCCCTTGAATTCATATTCGCTCACAGATTTGGCGCTATCAACGGCGGATGGTATGAGATGTATGGATTGGATGAGGCACTGGTGAGGTTGGGCCTCGATTATGGAATTAAAGACTGGTTATCTTTTAGCATTGGGCGGAACTCATTTGACAAGACAATGGACAGTTATGTGAAGATCAGAGCTCTTCGCCAAAGTACAGGTGCAAAAACTTTTCCATTTTCAGCTACGGTTCTTTTGGGCGGCGCCTATAAGTTTTCCCCTGAAAATAATTCGGATGTATCTGACGATTTTGAAAATGTAGACCGCCTTTCATATACCGGACAGGTTTTAATCGCACGGAAATTTTCAACGAATTTATCGCTGCAATTGATGCCAAGCATCGTTCACAAGAATGCTGTTGTGGCATCGCAAGAAGAGAATGATCAATTTGCCCTGGGATTTGGCGGCAGGATCAAACTGACCAAGAGTGTGGCAATAACAACGGAATACTACCATAACTTCAGTATGAAGGACGACTCTCCCTACTTCAATCCCCTTGCTTTCGGAATTGACATCGAAACAGGCGGCCATGTCTTTCAGCTTGTGATCACAAATGCTGTGGGCTTGACTGAACGAGCATTCATTACCGAAACCCGCGATGATTTTTGGGACGGAGATATTCACCTTGGATTCAATGTAACAAGGACTTTCCAACTAAAGAAAGCTAAATAGCTATTTAACCCAGCATTGAAAAGAAATAACAGTTCTTTACTTTTAGGCATCCAAATAGCCTAAAGATTTGCTGCTGCTCTCCATTATCGTTTATCTGGTGCTCACTGTTCTGGTGGGATTTTGGGCTTCACGCAGAGTAAACACTTCCCGTGATTTTATGCTTGCTGGCAAAAGCCTTCCGTTAATGCTAAGTACGGCGGCAATGTTTGCAACCTGGTTTGGCTCTGAAACTGTCTTTGGCGCGTCATCAGAATTCCTGGATGGAGGGCTATACGCAGTTATGGAGGACCCCTTTGGTGCATCATTATGCTTGTTCCTGTTCGGATCCTTCTTTGTTAAAAAACTGTACAATATGCAACTGCTGACACTGGGAGATTATTTCAAGCTCAGGTACGGAAAACGGATTGAACTCCTCGCCAGCATTTTCTTAGCACCACCTTATGTAGGATATATCGCTGCTCAGTTGGTAGCCATGGGGTTGATCCTAACTGTTGTAACCGGCATACCGACCTGGCAAGGTGTGGTGATTAGTGCATTCATAGTAACGTTATACACTTACATCGGCGGGATGTGGGCTATATCAATCACCGATTTTATTCAAAGCATTATAATAATCCTGGGGATGTTGGTATTGGCGGTTGTGTTGGCACATAAAGCCGGCGGCGTAGGTGTGGTGATAAGCAGCGTCCCGGAAGATAATTTCAGATTCCTGCCGCAGTTTGAACTAAAGGAAATGGCCGCTTATGTAGCAGCCTGGAGTGTTCTTGGATTGGGCTCAATTCCTTCGCAGGATGTTTTTCAAAGATCCATGTCATCCAGCACGGCAAAGACTGCAGTATGGTCATGTCATATCGCCGCGGTTTTATATCTCACCATCGCCATGCTTCCTTTGTTCATCAGTCTTTGTATAAAGCATCTCTATCCTGAACAGATTCTTCACGATTCTCAACTGGCACTTCCGTTAATGGTTATGTCGCATACTGCGTTACCTATTCAGATCTTATTTTTTGGATCCCTGCTCTCCGCGATTATGAGTACCACCAGTTCGGCGATACTTGCGCCTGCGGCAATCTGTGCTGAAAATGTGGCCAAGCCCTTGTCAAAACATAGATTCTCTGACAAACACCTGCTGTGGATCACCCGCCTTTCCGTGCTGCTCTTTAGTGCGCTGGCCACAATCATGGCATGCATGAGGTCGAATATCTATGAATTGGTTGGGGAGTCTTCAATCCTTAGCCTGGTTTCACTGTTCGTTCCATTAACAATGGGTCTATATTGGAAAAGATCGAGCAGCACAGGTGCCGCGCTTTCTATGGTGATAGGTATACTTACTTGGATTATCTTTGAGGTTTGTGAGACGGAATGGCCAAGTCTCATACCAGCAGCATTGGCTAGTTTTGTTGGAATGGTGGGCGGGAGCTTAATCTGGCCAAAGAAAACAAAAGTGCATGAAAATTGAATTAAATCGTTTGAATGATGGGTTTCACCTGGAGGCGATCAACGAACAAGGTAGGACCGTGCACATCGACGCGTCGCCGGACATTGGGGGTACCAATCAGGGCATGAGACCGATGCAACTCATGCTGTCTGCGATGGGGGGATGCAGCACGATTGACGTGATCAACATTTTGAAAAAACAAAAGCAGCCTTTGCGGGATATCAAGATCACCGTGACCGGGGAACGCGAGAAGGATGCGACCCCTTCGTTATTTGTGGAAGTACATGTCCATTTCCGATTATACGGCCAGGTTGACCCGGAAAAGGCGCAACGCGCAGTTACTCTTAGTGTGGATAAATATTGCTCTGTAGCAAAGACCCTATCCTATAAGGCCAAAATCACCCACAGTTTTGAAATACTGCCCTAGAACGAGCTGCAGTTAAATAAAAAGAAATCTAACTTTTGACTTTACAGATGAGCACCGAAGAGAGGAATTTTTCAACGGACGCGATACGGGAACAACACCCCCGCAGCGAATTTCGAGAACATTCCGTTCCATTATATCTGACCTCCAGTTTTGTTTTTGATGATGCAGAACAGGCGCGCGCTATGTTCGCTGATGAAATAACTGGAAATATTTACAGCCGATACTCAAATCCCAACACGGACGAGTTCGTTGCCAAATTGTGTTTGATGGAAGGTACCGAGGATGGTATTGCCACAGCCTCGGGAATGGCTGCCATGTTCAGTTCGATGGCAGCGCTGCTGAAAATGGGAGATCACATTCTGGCGTGCCGTTCGGTATTTGGCTCCACTCATCAAATCCTCAACACAATTTTTCCTCGATTTGGGATTTCTTACACGTACGTTGATATCAATGAGCCTGAGACATGGGAATCCAAAATCCAGGACAACACGAGAATGATATTTGTGGAAACGCCATCTAATCCAGCGCTGGATATAATAGACTTAGAATGGCTTGGAAAGCTAGCTGCCAAGCATACCCTTATTCTTAATGTCGACAACTGCTTTGCCACGCCATATTTGCAGAATCCCGCGAAATACGGCGCGCACATTGTAACGCACTCGGCGACAAAATTTATTGACGGCCAGGGCCGGGTCATCGCAGGGGCTATCCTGGGAAAGAAGGAATTGATGAGTGAGATTAGATTCTTCACCAGACATACAGGACCCGCATTGGCTCCATTTAATGCCTGGCTCTTGTCAAAAAGCCTGGAAACGCTTGCCGTGAGGATGGAAAAACATTGTGAAAACGCGCTTCAGCTGGCGCAGTATTTAGAAAGCAACTCTGATATCACGCGAGTCAAATATCCCTTTCTTCCTTCTCATCCACAGTATTTGCTCGCTAAAAAACAAATGCGCCTTGGTGGAGGACTGGTAACGTTCGAATTGAAGGGCGGCTTAGAACAAGGAAGGAGATTTCTTAATGGGCTAAAGATGATATCACACACGCCAAACCTGGGTGATACAAGGACCATAGCGATACATCCGGCCTCAACTACCCACTCAAAACTGACTGATGCCGAGAGGGCCCTTGTCGGTATTTCGCCAGGGCTTATACGTATAGCCGTGGGGTTGGAAGATATAAAAGATATCATGAAGGATATAGAGGGAGCCATCGCGGCAAGCAGGTAGCAACCTTCCGAAAGTTCTCGTGTTAGATAATAACTTTCGGGAAGTCAATACGTAGGCATGCTCGGATCGATCTCGCGTGCCCAGGCAAGGATACCGCCCTTCAGATTGTAGAGGTTTTCAAACTTGTGATTCCTTTCAAGCCATTGGATCATGTTACCGCTTCGCGCACCGCTACGGCAATAAACAACAACCTTCTTATTTCGATCGATCTTATCAACGCTATCGGGTATGTCTCCCTGAGGTATCAACTCGCCATTCAAATTACAAAAATCATATTCGTGAGGCTCCCTGACGTCAATTAATTGGAAATCCGCACCGCTGTCCTGCAGCTCCTTCAATTCCTGTACCGTTATTTCTTTCATTGTTATAAAGCTTTAGCGCCCAAAGATTTACTTTTCTAACAATAAATACTACAAAAATATTCATTTGTCAGGCGCTTAGCTTGATAGGTTGCGTGCTGACATTCAGAGCATGATCAACGATTACAAAATGATTTGCTGGTACAAGGTTCCAGTCTTTTTCATCCGATAATTTTTCGGATACAACCAGTATAGCTTTATCTCCCTCGCTCGTTGAAGATATCTGTCCAACACCATTCTCAACTGCATAATGGGCAGCCTCCGAGTGATATAGCGTCAGGGGAGTTTCTTTGGGATCGGTTACGTACCTCGTCGCCACAACAAATAGACCATTCGTTACAACCATATTCAAGTATGCAGCTTCGTGAATTCCATGGTACTTCATCAACTCGTTCAAGTGGCTGAACGTTTTTTCAAATGCCTGGATGACAGTATCCGGAGTGATGGTCATTGTGTGTTTGAAAAGATAATCAAGGAGAAGGGCAAATAAGTGCTCCGAATCCGTTTGCCCCTTAATCCAATTATAGAATTCGTTGCTCAATGGCTCCCGGATCTGGCGCTTTATGGCTGAAAAATTTTCTACGCCGCCGTTGTGCATCATTAACAAATTCTTGTATTGAAAGGGATGGCAATTTGATTCCGACACTTCACCCACACTTGCTGCGCGGACGTGTGCGATGAAACATTCTGTTCGTATCTTCGGTGCCAGGTTGCGCAGATTTCTATTACTCCATGCCGGGTTTATCGAAACAAACGTAACGGGTTCATAATTTGCATCTGCAACATACCAGCCTATGCCAAACCCGTCACCGTTTAAGGGTTCTTCCAGTTCCTTTGCATTGATGCTTTGGTTGACGAGTGAGTTCTTAGGTTGGTATAACAGCTTATCAATGATGATAGGCGAACCCATATAGGCCATAAGTCGACACATAGCATTATCCTTTGTTCTACTAAAAGGTACTAAGCCAAATAGAGAATAAAAAAATACGCTATGGTCTCGTCTGTAAGGAGTTACTTGTTTGGTTCAAATTTCAAGGCTGCGGAATTCATACAGTATCGCAAACCAGTCGGAGCAGGGCCATCTTCAAACACGTGCCCAAGATGACCGCCACACCTGCTGCATACAACCTCTTCTCGAACCATGCCTTGACTGGTATCTTCGATCTTCAAAACCGCACTTTCCTGTACCGGCTTATAAAAACTCGGCCATCCGGTTCCCGATTCAAATTTCGTCTTCGAGTCAAAAAGAGGTAATTGACATGCGGCACAAACGTAGGTACCCTTTTTGTGATTATCCCAATATTCCCCAGTAAAGGCCATCTCAGTGCCCTTTTCCCGCAGGACTTTGTATTGAATGGGCGTTAGTTGTTTCTTCCATTCCTCTTCCGACTTGACAACCGTGTAGACGGGCTTTTGAGGTGAGCCCTCGCGCTTCTGTGATTGAGAACAGGCTGGGAATATAAAGCCCAGGGCCAAGATCAAGATCAAGCTATTTCGCTGCATACTTTTATTTTTATAGACATACGTATCAACGACACAAAATAGTTTCATATGGTTCATTCCAAAGGTCTCGTCCGAGACAAAAGTGATAAGTTGGCCTAAATATCACGCAATGTCAGAAATGACCGAATTTTTAAACATTTTCTCAAGGTGCCGGGCATATTTTTGTAAAGCTATAAAAAGAACTTTTCAAGATTTCAAATGAAGTGGCGGTACCTATTTGCTGTAATTTTTTCTGCCCTTAGTATTACCGAAGGCCTGGCGCAAAACTATAAGATGCACACCGTTTTCATCTTCAGTTTTACCAGATATATCCAATGGCCAGACGCTTACAACGGAGGTGATTTTGAAATTATGGTGCTTGGTGATTCTCCGATCGTAGAGGAGCTCAAATCGATGGCCCAAGCTAAGAAGGTAGGGGACCGTACTATCAAAGTTACCAAGATCAACGCTCCTTCAGAAATTCGAAAGTGCAATATACTGTTCATTCCTGCCGACCAATCTCAACAAATCACAGAGATATTAGCAAAAGTAACGACCCAATCGATCCTGATCGTAACGGAAGAGCCAGGTCTTGGCGCAAAGGGAAGCAACGTGAACTTTGTCGTCAAGGATGGCAAACTTGCTTTTGAGTTGAACCAGGGTGCAGCTTCAAGGCAAGGTCTCAAAGTAAGCAATGAATTATCTCGTCTCGCGATATTGATTTAAATTATGGAAGAACAAGCTAATAAAAAGAAGTCAGGGTTTCGAATGACCATTGGTAACAAAATACTCGGTGGTTTTTTAATTCTGATCACCCTGTTTATTATCAATGGCGTTATTATTTTTTGGAAAGGGAACGTCATCGACAATGTTGTGAATAGTTCAAGTCAGGTCTACCGTCCATCTCAGGATGCTATTAAAGATTTCATCCTGATGGTTACCCGTTCTAAGATGTTAGTGACGAACTGGGTATATCTGCAAACGAACCAGGAAGACAAGAACGCCCTGAAATTGCTGCAGGATAACGAGTACCCCGCTCTGCAGGAGAAAATCACGAAGCTTATGACGACTTGGGAGACAGACAGCCAGCGTAGTCAGATGGACACCGTTTTTCTAAAATTTGATACACTACTTACCGTTCAGAAGGAATCTATTATGGCGAACCTCCAGTCATTTGAACACTATGAAGATCCCCTAACAAAACTGCTGGCGGAAGATGCTATAGAAAGCCAGGTCATTCCTAGAACGACAGAACTCATCTCGAGACTGAACCGCATTGCAGTAACGCAGAACGAAGTCACCGCCAGATCAGACCGTGATGTAATCGGATCGATCCGCAGTCTAAGAAATTATACTATTATACTTGGCTCCGGCATTATCGTTATCGGATTAATGAGCGCGATCTTTTTGATGCGCACCATTACCAGACCGGTGAATTTTTTGAAAAACGTTGTAGTAAAATTAGGTCGTGGTGAGTTAGTGGAAGAAAAACAAGGGAACTTCAGCAATGATGAGATCGGCGAAATGGCGGTTGCTATGGATCAACTTGTAGCTGGGTTAAAAGGCACAAGTCTCTTCGCAGAGAATATTGGTAATGGAAATTATAAGACCGAATTCAAGCCCCTTAGTGAGCACGATGTATTGGGAAATGCGCTTATCAATATGCGCGACAACTTAGCTAAGGTTGCCGACGATGATAAAAAGAGGAATTGGGCAACAGAAGGTATGGCAAAATTTGGCGAGATATTGCGCACGAACACCAATGACCTTTTGAAGTTAACCGACGAGATCGTGAGTAATTTGGTCAAGTATTTACAAGCTAATCAGGGCGCCTTATACATCATTGATGAAGTAAATGAAGGTGAAGAACTTACCATGACAATGAAGGCCTGTTACGCCTGGGATAAGAAAAAATTCCTCGATCATAAAATCTATAAGGGCGAAGGACTCGCAGGTCAGGCATGGCAGGAAGGGGACATCGTCTATCTGACAGAAGTACCTCAGAACTACATCAGGATCGCGTCTGGTCTGGGCGATGCGAATCCCACCAGCGTTTTGATTGTTCCGCTGAAGGTAAACGATCAGATCTTTGGTGTGATCGAGTTGGCATCTTTCAGTGAATTCCAGGACTTTGAAAAGGACTTTGTGCAAAAAATAGCCGAGACAATTGCGTCGACGATTTCGACAGTGAAAATCAATGCAAAGACACAAAGATTGCTGGAGGAATCGCAGGAGATGACTGAACAAATGAGAGCTCAGGAAGAAGAGATGCGTCAAAACATGGAGGAACTTCAGGCCACACAGGAGGAAATGCAACGGAGTCAGGCTGAAACGGATAGTACGTTATCTGCTATCCATAGCTCCCAATCCGTAGCAGAATATACTATTGAGGGTTCCCTGACGAAGGTTAATAGCAACTATTTGGAATTATTCGGTTATACCCAAAACGAAGTAGTAGGAGAGCATCATCGGATTTTCATTACCAAGGAAGACAAAAACAGCGACGAATACCGTCAATTCTGGAAGGATCTTTCCATGGGTTATCCCAAGAAAGGCGTGTATAGAAGACTAAACCGCAAGGGTGATATCATAACCGTTCGCTCAAGCTTCTCTACGATCAAGAACCATTCGGGAGAGGTTGTGAAGATCATGGAGATAACGCATGCAGCGTAATAGCTAACGCCAACGATTCATTTGCTTTTTTTAGGGAGGCTTAGCCATTGCGTTGAAAGTGCTGGGATAATTATCGAGGCGCTAGTATTCCGATTTTAGTTCGAATGGGGATTGTGCCGAGTCAAAGATTTTTCCCTCTTCACATTTCAGCACGCGTGCCGGAAATTTCTTTATCAGCCCATAACTATGGGTAGCCATGAGCACCGCAGTTCCGGACTTATTTATTTGTTGGAATATTTTCATAATGCCTTTCGAAACTTCCGGGTCCAGATTTCCCGTGGGCTCGTCGGCAATAAGAATTTGTGGTTCATTAATAAGCGCCCGGGCAATGACAACGCGCTGCTGCTCTCCGCCGGAGAGTTGGTGTGGCAATTTCTTTTCAACGGAGCCTAACCCGACTTGCATTAATACCTCTGAAAGCCTGGCCCGCATCTTTGCATTGTCCTTCCACCCGGTGGCTTTCATCACAAACATCAGATTCTCTCCGACCGATCGGTCGTTGAATAATTGAAAGTCTTGAAAGATGATACCCAGCTTTCTTCTTAAGAGGGGGATTTGAAACGATTTAATTACGCGGATATCAAACCCTGCAACTATCATATCGCCTAGTCGCAAGGGAAGGTCTGCATACAATGTTTTTAACAACGAAGATTTACCGGAGCCAGTACGTCCGACCATATACACAAATTCACCTTTTTGGATATCAAAGGAGACGTCTCCCAGGATCGTGTTGTGATCCTGAAATATACTGACCCCCTTCACGTGTACTACCGGATCTGTGGAAAACATTTTCTAATCCTTTGTTGATTTCAACGCGTTAAATTGCAAATTATTTTTCATTGCATGTGCACCTCTCAGCGCAAAATAGAGTTGTGTGTCGACGAAAAAAAAGCCATAACAACGTCATGGCTTTGGTTATATTTCAACTAGAAAATTAACCATTTACTTTCTTGTGATCAGCAAGGAATTTCTCCAGTCCACTGTCTGTCAGCGGATGTTTCAGCAGCCCTGTGATAACGCTTAGGGGGCAGGTTGCAACGTCTGCGCCAAGTTCTGCACATTGTATCAAATGCATCGTGTGCCTTAAAGAGGCAGCCAATATTTCCGTCGCAAATCCATAATTATTATAGATGTTTACGATTTGAGCAATCAACTCAAGGCCATCTGTTCCAACGTCATCCAAGCGGCCGATAAAAGGAGAAACGTAACTGGCGCCTGCTTTAGCGGCGAGAATTGCTTGTCCGGCTGAAAAAACCAATGTACAATTTGTGCGGATGTTCTCGCTCGAAAATTTTTTAATGGCCTTCACTCCATCCTTAATCATCGGAACTTTAACAACGATTTTATCGTCGATTCTGGCCAGTTCTCGACCCTCTTTAATGATTGTTTCAAAGTCAGTAGCAATTACTTCGGCACTGACGTTGTTATCTACAATATTACAAATCGCCTTATAGTGTGCTTTTATATTGTCTTTACCTTTAATACCTTCTTTAGCCATTAACGACGGGTTGGTTGTCACACCGTCCAGTACACCAAGGTCGTGGGCTTCTTTGATTTCATTAAGATTTGCTGTGTCAATAAAGAATTTCATGTGTCTCTGTTTGAGTTGTATTTAATAATTGTTTTGTATGCAAAATGCCACTAACCCTGCAGATTCTAGATCGGGGATATAAAAATGGCAAACCGAACATCGCACCGCTACAACCGCCTACCCTTGCTACCTTCCGATCCTGGGGGAGTTCAGCAGGAGCTGGTCGTGCCGATTTGCCGCCGCAAAGATACGATTGGCACGGGAGAAAAAGTAATAAGAAGTGAAATTCCTGATAAAATGCCGCATTAAGCTAATCCGGCGTAATACAGATTGAATTCCAAGGCGCTGGCTTCTTCGAAACCATCCGATTTGAGATCGTCCCAAATATTCTCATTAAAGACCAGATCTCGCCTCTCGATCTTGTCCTTCGGAATTATTCTAAGTTCCACGCCCCTAAGCTGAAGTGGGTTTACTTTTACAAGAATGATCGTGTTTTCAAATTTCTTTTTGAAATAACGATGGACGATATTGCTTCCCTTGGACATCAGGTATGGATATGGTAAAGTTGGATTTACCGACCGAGATTATTACAGAACGATTGATCATTCAAAAACTAAGGTATGAAGAAGCAGAGGAAATCTTCTACAGCTATTCGAGCAAACCTGAGGCTACGCGTTTTATGTCATGGCAAACCCATCAATCAATAAGAGATACCATTGCATTCTTGAGGTATGCCGAGGAAGGCTGGAAGGCGGGCACTGATTATTCCTATTCCATCCGCCTGCTTGGCAGCGCCAGATTGATTGGCAGCTTCGGTGTGATAAATGAAAATGGCAAACTACAGTTTGGATACATATTCAGCCCTACGCAATGGGGTAAAGGCTATGCTACTGAAGTGTGTCGAGTGATGATGGCCTTGTTGAAAGAACAACCTGGTGTGTATCGGATCCAGACTTTTACAGATGTCGATAATATAGCGTCCGCTAATGTATTAATAAAGAGTGGTCTTGTAGAAGAGGCACGGTTGTCGCGCTGGTTTCGATTTGTGAATCAGAGCAACCAGGTTAAAGACTGCATTCACTTTAGATTGCCGATGTGAAATATCCCAGCAAGGGAAGGAGGATGATTTCAGCTGCCAAAAATCCTTCAAATTCGATCAGTTGTCCGTTAACACCCTTTTTTTTTGCACAATTCAATCGATTTCGGCAAAAAATACTAAATTTAATTTTGCATTTACATTTGCCGGTTTATGCTAGCCAAACCCTTGAAAGACCTCGACCGCGGAACCAAAGATCAGTCTCTAGACGACAGCACGCTATGGTTAAGCTTTAAAAAAGGTAATGACCTTGCGTATTCTATTCTTTATAAGAAATACGTTCATCGGTTGTTTAATTACGGCATGCATACATCCAAGAACAAAGAACTGGTGCTAGATTGCCTGCAGGAATTATTCACCATTCTGTGGGATCGAAGAGAAAGGCTAAGCGAGGTAACCTGTGTCAATTATTACTTGTTTAAGTCGTTCAGGAGGTTGTTGATGAACCGCCTGACCGTCGGAAAAAAGTTTTTGATCTCTTTAAGCGACCGCGACAGCTATGGATTTGATTTTGCGCCCTCGACCGAGGAGGCTTTGATTGAAGAGGAATGGGAGGTTGAACGAAACAGGAGGATTAGGAATAGCTTAAATGGGTTGACGAAAAGGCAACGCGAAGCCATCTTTTTGAAATTTTTTAATCAGCTTTCCTACCATGAGGTTGCCGCGATTATGGACTTGCACGTTGATTCTGTCTATAATTTGATTTCCAAGTCGATCGACATTTTGCGCAAGAAGCTGAAGGCGGACGCCATCTTTTTCTTTCTTGCATCCTATCTCACCCTGTAGTGCCCTTTTTCTAACCTCAGAAAAAAATTCTTTGTTAATATTGATGAGATATCGGGGTCAAGTCCTTCCTATATATATCTGACCATCCGAGACCGTGAAAGATTACGCCCGCTTTTCCGCTAAAGACTTTATTATGGATGAATATTTCCAGTCCTGGGTATTTAGCCCGGATAGGAAATCGGAGTCTTATTGGCAATCATGGCTTGACGAAAACCCCGACAGGCGCAGTGATGTAGAAGAAGCGAGATCCACGTTACTGCGATTGAATTTTTCAACTTACACTCTTCCGGCAGAGGACGTATCTAACCTTTGGAATCAGATCAGGCAGACAGGCGGTGAGACATTGAATTCATCGACGCCAGATGAGCAGAAGCGGTTGGTATGGTACAGCATTGCAGCTGCCATACTACTTGGGGCTGTAAGTACATTTTTTTGGATACCGCCTGATAAGCCAATAGAATATAGAACTGCATTTGGTGAGACGAAAACTATTATTCTGCCAGATAGCTCAACCGTCATTTTGAACTCCAATTCCTTATTGAGGCTTCAACCAAAGTGGAAGTCTCTATCGACTCGAGAAGTGTGGCTCGATGGAGAAGCTTTTTTCTCGGTCATCCATAAGAAAACCAACCAGCCATTTAAGGTTATGACTGACGAAAATATCGCGATCGAAGTGCTGGGGACAACTTTTAATGTTTACCATAGGAATCAAACGAAGATTGTGTTGAACACGGGAAGGATCCAACTAAGCTTGCCAACGGTAAAAGCCGACGAAAAGATTTTGATGAAGCCAGGCGAGTTAGTTGAATACAATGAAAAGAAATATATAAAGAGAATGGTTGATCCAAAAATGTACACCTCATGGACGCAACATAACCTTGTGCTTGACCGCACAAGCCTGCGCGAGATGCTTCACATCGTTAAAGACAATTACGGGATCGATGTAAGTGTGAAGGAAAGCCTTCTGGACCAGACCATTTCCGGCTCCATGCCAATGACCGATTCTGAAAGTTTGTTGAAGCAAATTGCAAAGGCCTTTCAATTAAAGTTGGTTAAGGAAGACGATCGCATATATATGAAAGAATAGATTTCATGATTGAATTGAATGTAAACCCAAAATTTAAACCATATCCTATGAAATGTCAGTACGCACTAATCGGCATATTTCTGCTGATCTCTTATCAAGCGCTGCCGCAACACGAAGCGGTGTACGCAGCAGCTTCGCCCAGATCGGTTCGTCTGGAATCCTATTCTCTGAAGCAGGGGTTAAAGGAAGTTGAGAAGACCTTCAACGTATCCATTGCTTATAAGGACGAATGGGTTGAGAACAAAGTCATTCAGACGTCTAAAACTTCTTTTAAGACTGCGGAGGAAGCCTTGGATATGATGCTGGGGCAAACCAGTCTCTATTACGAAAAGGGCGGAGATCGGTTCTATGTTATTTACGAGAGGAAGACTGTAAAAAAGTCGGTGGCTAGTCCAGATCAGTCGACATCGATATCGACTACTCCGTTGTTGCATAATTTTCCAACCTTTCCCTCCGCCGAGTATATCTCTGACCGATTTTCAGCGCTACAGGAAGATGAGGCGGCCATTACGATTAGCGGACGGGTACGTGACGAAAATGGGAATGATTTTCCAGGCGTCAACATCGTAGTTAAGGGTTCATCTGTCGGTACGTCAACCGATACCAACGGGCAATATAGTTTGGAGGTACCTGATGAAAGTGCCGTGCTGGTGTTTTCATTCATCGGATATGCCACGCAAGAAGTTGTTGTGGGCTCACGGACCACAGTTGACCTGACCATGACGCCTGACATTCAAGCGTTAGACGAAGTAGTAGTTACCGCGCTGGGTATAGAAAGATCAAGCAAAAGCTTGGGATATGCCACAAGCAAAGTGGATTCAAAGGAGTTGGTGGTAAACAGAACACCCAATATGATGAATGCCCTTCAAGGCAAAATCGCCGGTGTCAACATAAGCTCACTCGGAACTGGTCCTGGTGGTACATCCAAAGTACGCATCAGAGGTCAATCTTCGATAGGTGGTCAAAACACTCCCTTGATTGTTGTTAACGGTGTCCCTATAGACAATACAAACTTCGGAACGAATCAGGGAAATTTGGGCTCAGATGGCGCAATCGCAAGTAGAGGAGGAGGCGCGTCAACGGATGGTGGCGACGGGCTGACAAGTTTTAACCCGGACGATATTGAGAGCATGCAAGTTTTGAAAGGAGCAACCGCTGCCGCGCTTTATGGGTCGCGGGCCAAAGACGGTGTCATCATGATCACCACCAAGTCAAGGGGAACAGAACAGGGACTTGGTATTGCCTATAACATGAATTATACGAATGAAAGAGTGCTTGACTTCACAGATTACCAGTACGTTTACGGGCAGGGTGAATATGGAGGTGGTCCTGCTGCACCCGGAGCAGCCCCGAACCCGACCAGCGGACAATGGTCATTCGGACGGAAGATTGAACCCGGAATGACACAAGTTCTTTTTGATAATGTAGTGGTTCCTTATGAAGCTCAAAAAGGTATTCTCAACAAGTTCTATCGCAACGGTGAAAACTTTACCAACAGTGTCTCTATTTCATCAAATAGTGAAAAAGGAGGATTGAACTTTTCTTTTGCCAATCTTGAGAGCAAAGGTGTAACGCCAAACAATAGGTATAACCGTAAGACGATCAACTTGGGATTTGGATATGACCTTTCCGATAAAATGAGCGTCCGTGGAAATATCAATTACAGCAATGAGTATAATAAGAATCCTCCAGTTGTGTCTGACCAGGATAATTCAATTCCAACGTCATTGTACGCGATGGCCAACACGATGCCGCTAAGTGTGCTGGACGAGAACAAATACAACCCAGGCGGTGGTGAATACCTCTATTCAAGATTCACAAACCGGACAAATCCATATTGGGTTTTGGAAGAGGTGAAGCAGAATATTCGAAGGGACCGGATTTTTGGAAATTTCAGTCTTAAATATGATTTCACTGACTGGTTATCTATCCAGGTAAGAGCTGGTCAAGACTACTGGTCCAGAGATTCAGACTATATAAACCTTCCAACAGGTAAAGCTTCGATTAGCAGCGGTTCTGTATTTTCAGCGGTGCCGGGTTATTATAATGGTCTTTTCACACAAGAAGCAAGAAGATTCAGAGAAACCAATTATGACTTCCTTGTTACAGTTGCAAAGGACTTCAATGATTTCGGCATCAACGTAAACTTGGGAGGAAATCAGATGCGCAGAAGAATGGACTTGAACAGCGTGCAAGTGACAGACTTTACTGTTCAGGATCTGTATACAGTTCAAAATGGTCGGGCGAAAGATCCACTATATGACTTGACTGAAAGAGGAGTAAACTCCCTCTATGCTATGGCTGAAGTGAGTTACAGAGACATGCTTTACTTAAATGCCACGTTTCGGCAGGACTGGTTCTCAACTTTATCAAAAGATGATAGAACCATTCCGTATCCATCCGTTTCTTTGAGTTATGTATTCTCCGAATCCTTCAGCGCAAAACCATCCTGGCTGGATTTTGGCAAATTTCGCGCAGCATATGCGAAAGTTGGTAGCGACTCTGACGTCGGGCCTTATTCCAACGCGTTATACTACGGTGTAAATGGCCAGCAATTTGTCAGTCAAGCAGTGGGCAACTTTGGCCTTACCGTACCTAATGCCAACCTGCGGCCAATGTCAGTGGAAGAAACAGAATTGGGACTTGAATTAAGAATGTTCAAGAGTCGAGTGAATCTGGATGTTGCAGTCTACCGTAAATTAACGACCGATCAAATTGTTAGTGCTACGATTTCAGATGCTTCAGGATTTACCGGAACTCAAATTAACAGCGGAGAAAGCGAAAATAAAGGGATTGAGTTGATGTTGAATTTAATCCCTGTATCAACCACTGATTTTCAGTGGGACTTCACGTTCACTGGTGCCTATAATAAAACCAAAGTGCTGAGTCTGCTTACTGATACACCGGGTTCAAGTATAACGGTTGGTCAACACGTATTCAATGGATGGGTTTACCAGGTAGTCGGTGAGGAGATGGGACAAATTGTCGGATTTGGTTATCGCAGAAATGACGAGGGGCAAATTATTTATAGAAGTAACGGGCTTCCGTTTGCAACCCAACAACCAATTTCATTCGGCAGTGCATTGCCCAAATGGACAGGGGGTTTCATGAATACTTTTACCTTTAAAGGGCTTACGGCATCTGTTCTGATAGACTTTAAATTAGGAGGAAAATTATTGTCTGGAACTAACTTCAATGCTTATCGTCACGGCCTGCACAAGGATACTATGGTCGGTAGAGAAGGTGGAACATTAGATGCGAACGGCAATGATCCAGGGCTTGTGGTGGGCGTTGGCGTTAATGAAGCAGGCGAAGTAAATACGGCGGGTTCGAACGCAGAAGATTATTATTCGGTAGTGCGCGGATCGGGGCTAGTTGAACCAATTATTTACGATGCAGGCTACTGGAAATTGCGTCAGATCAGTATTGGATACGACTTCACTAAATTTCTTCCAGGTTCATTCCCTGTTAAAGGCGTGAGATTGAGTTTTGTGGCCAATAATGTTGCGATGTTGAAAAAATGGGCACCTAATATTGATCCCGAAAGCTTCAGCTATACTTCAGACAATGTTGTTGGATTGGAATCACCAAGCGTTCCGTCAACAAGGAGTCTTGGTTTCAATTTGAATGTTAAATTTTAAATGTGACCCAAACATGAAAAAGATATATATAACTGTCTTGGCCCTGTCGATTATCTTGCTGTCCTCTTGTGATAGTGGTTTCGACGAATTAAATACAAGTAAAACGGGTGCTACTTCGTTGAATCCAGCGCTGATTTTGAATAACGCTATTATCAATTCGTCACCGCATACTGGCCAATTGAACTGGGAATTAGGAATCGTCCAACAACTTATCTCTCCTAACACCGGAGTTTTGGAGGGTGCCAATTTTAATAAAAATAATCCTAACAGTTCAGTCCAGAATTGGCAAGGTTATTACCGAAACGTTGTCAAGTATACAAGCGATGTAATTACACGGACTGCTGAAGACCCAGCCAAAAGTAATGTGATGAACAAAGCACGGATCATTCATGCTAATGCTTTGATGATCATTACCGACACCTATGGAAATGTTCCATATGACGAAGCAGGGAAAGGATATATTGATCAGAATTTCTTTCCAGCCTACACTGATCAGCAACTAATTTATCAAAGCATTATTCAGGACTTGAAAGCAGCAACTGACGCACTTGATGCAGGTCAGCCTGTTGAAAATGATGTGCTCTACAATGGAGATATTGCCAAATGGAAGAAGTTTGGTTATTCTTTGTTACTGAGAGCTGGCATGCGTTTGAGTAAGGTTGATGCAACATTAGCGCAATCAACTGTAGCAGCGGCCTTCGCAGGAGGCGTAATCTTAGACAATGCGGACAATGCTACGATACGTCATGATGGTAACTACATCAACAACGTGGGTAATGTGTTGAATGGAACAGAAGCTGCAAACTTTTACCTGGCAGCACCCTTTGTTGATGCGCTGAAGGCCAACAATGATCCTCGCTTGTCCGCGATCGCGGTTCGTTATGTCGGGGCTAATTCAGGTCCAGCCCAAGTTGCCGGGGTTGCAACCAAAGCACCGGGTGATCAGTTTGGATTGGCTATGGGAAGTACAGATGGAGAAGCCGACCTCGCAGGTGCGTCATTGCCTGGTGGAGGAACACGATATGCCTTCACTCAATTGGACCGCACGCGTATCGCCAAAAGGACCTCGCCGATGTTCATTGTAACTGCGGCACAAAATAACCTTCTTTTGGCTGAAGCGAGATTTCGTGGTTGGATTACAGCGGGTACCGCTGAAGAATATTTCACTGATGGAATCAGCGCTCACATGGATCAACTTGCATCGTTCGACCCCGCATCAGCCGTTGCGGCTGGTGACCGAGATGCATACGTGGCTTCCCGAGTTCCACTTTTCGCGGGAAATGAATTGGAAGAAATCAACTATGAGTACTGGATCGCATCATTGTTAAACGGACAAGAGGGGTGGGCAAATTTCAGAAGAAGTGGATACCCTGTCCTTGATGTTAATCCGTTTCCAGGAAGAACCGTTGATTGGATTACAAGGTTGCCATACCCGCCTTCAGAACTTTTGGTTAATGGAGAAAATGTTCAGGCTGCAATAGCTGACCAGGGTCCCGATGAGTTAGATACCAAAGTCTGGTGGGATAATTAAGACTATTTCTGATAAGGGCAACAGTGAATGTTGCCCTTATCCTTTTTTGCCAATTCCGCCACCGGCAAAATAGCGATGTAAAAGGGCAACCAATTCGCACTAAACTTCAGTAGCTTAAATCTCTATTTATTGAACTAACATCATGAAGAAAATTTCTTGCACTGCATTGATGCTCATGGTCTTGTGTTATTGCGGCCAAGCACAGAATGTAACCCTGACAAAGGAACAGATCGTTGCGCTCACACCTGAATGGAAAGGCGAACGTCTTCCTGATGGACGGCCGAGTGTTTCTGATGATATTTTGAAGCGCTTGAAGAATATATCCCTCGAGGAAGCGTGGGGGGTTTTGCGAAATGCCGGATACCATAATCAATTTGAAGGAGACTGGATGATCCTGAAGGAGGATCAGGTATTGGTAGGTCGCGCACTGACCGTTCAATATCTTCCGAAGCGAGCGGACTATGATGCAATCATTCGCGCGAAGGGAAAAGCAGAGAACCGCAAAGGAAACTTCAACTCCTGGCCTATTGACATGTTGAAGCCAGGGGATGTTTATGTTGCTGATAGTTATGGAAAGATTGTCGATGGAACTTTGATCGGAGATAACCTTGGTAACGCTATTTATACCAATTCAAAAAATGGCGTCATTTTTTATGGCTCTGTGCGCGATGCAGAAGGCCTGGAGAGGATTGAGGGCTTTAACGCATGGGTTAAGGGATACGATCCATCCTTTATTCAGGAAATGATGCTCGGCGGGATTAACGTGCCCATTCGTATCGGTAGGGCTACTGTACTGCCCGGCGATGTTGTGCTGGCAAAAAAAGGAGGAATTGTTTTTATTCCTGCACACCTTGTTGCTGACCTTGTCATCAATGCAGAATTTATAGCCCTTCGCGATCAGTTTGGTCATCAGCGTCTCCGGGAAGGGAAATATACCCCGGGTGAGATTGATCAACAGTGGACCGACGTGATCAAAAAAGATTTTTTGAGTTGGTTAGATCAAAATCCAGGAAAGCTCCCTATGACACGTCAGGAATTGGACGAGTATATGAAAAAAAGGACGTGGTAGTCACACAATAAAATGTATACATGAGAATGAATTTTTATGAAAACACCATCACAAAAACTTCTTGAAAGGTTTGGGGCAAAAGAACCTGCACCTGAGTCGACAGCCCCCCAGATTGAAAAAGGAAATGACCGCCGGGACTTTCTAAAGAAATCTGCGCTCGGGGGCATGATGCTTGGAGGATTTATGTTTAGCTCGACCGAAGATACGCTTGCACAGTCAACTTCAACAGTAAACCGCAACTCATCACCATCCGATCTCAAAATTACCGACATGAGGTATGCGGTAGTTATGAATGGCCATGGGCGCTGTCCTGTAATCAGGATTGATACCAACCAGGGAATTTCGGGTTTGGGTGAGGTGCGGGATGGGGCTTCATACAGATATGCGATGTTTTTGAAGAGCCGCCTGCTGGGATTAAATCCATGTAGCGTAGAACTGGCGTTCAGGCGCATTAAGCAATTCGGGTTTCACGGACGCCAGGCGGGTGGGGTCTGTGCCGTTGAAATGGCACTATGGGATCTGGCAGGTAAAGCCTACAATGTTCCAGCCTATCAGTTGCTTGGTGGTAAGTTTAGAGACAAAGTGCGGCTGTACGCCGATACACCACAAGGAAACAATGAAGCCGAATTTGTTGCAAGGATCCAAAAAAGATTAAAAGATGAAGGCTTCACTTTTATGAAAATGGACTTCGGCATCGAGTTGTTGAAAGGAGTTGAAGGGACGGCCTCAAACAGCAACTTCTGGGATATTGGCAGGCAATGGACCAATGAGCCCATGACATATGGGGCAACAGAACACCAGCTTACACAAATACAATTGACAGATAAAGGTCTTGACATTTTGGCCAACCGGGTAGCTCTCGTGCGTGAGAAAATGGGTTACGAAATTCCATTAGCGTCCGATCACTATGGTCACTTTGATCATAATAATGCGATCCGTTTAGGTAAGGCCGTAGAAAAGTACAGGTTAGCGTGGCTTGAAGATATGATCCCCTGGAAATTCACTGAACATTGGAAGCTAATCTCCGACGCAATCGAGACTCCGACTACAACAGGTGAAGATATCTATTTAAAAGAGGAGTTTATTAAGTTGGTAGATGCGAGGGCTATCGACATTGTCCACCCTGACCTGGCATCATCGGGTGGGCTACTGGAAACAAAGAAGATCGGAGACTATGCAGAAGAAAAAGGAGTTGCCATGGCTATGCATTTTGCGGGTACGCCGGTGTCGTTTATGGCCAATGTTCATTGTGCGGCCGCCACACACAATTTCATGGCCCTGGAGCATCACTCCGTCGACGTCGATTATTGGCTGAATCTCGTAAAAACGAAAAAGCCTATGGTGGAAAAAGGATTTGCAAATGTTCCTGACTCACCTGGACTGGGAATTGAATTGAATGAGGATGTAGTAAAGAAACACCTTGATCCCGAAAACCCGGGTTACTTCGCTCCAACACCAGAGTGGGACAAAGACCGGTCCTGGGATAGATTGTGGAGTTAATGGAACTGAAGTAGGTATTTGTCAGGCAATCCTTGGTTGTTAATCAGACTCGGGGATTGCCTGTTTTTTAATAAGCATTTTAACTGTTATAACGGTCATGGGGAAACCTGTTACAAAAATCGCGCTCATACTGTCCATCCTTTTCCTGGCTGCATTTCTCATTACGACATTCCAGGAGTTGCATAGTTATGCGGGGTGGTTCCTAGTGATGTTCTTTGCCGCACTTGCGCTGTTTTTCCGTGGCTACGACCTTTTAAAAGGTTATGTGTTTACCATCATGATTTTTGCGGCTGTAACCGCCGCGATGTATCATCCCGAGTATTTTATCAGTATCGGCGATTTTAAGCTTTCAGGATTGATCATTCCACTCATGCAGATCATTATGTTTGGCATGGGCACAACCTTAAGTCTTAAGGATTTTGCGGGGGTCTTAAAAATGCCAAAGGGAGTGGTCATTGGACTGGTAGGCCAATTCTCAATCATGCCTTTTGTAGGCTGGGCGATAACAAATATTTTTTCATTTCCAGCCGAGATAGCAGCTGGCATTATTTTGATTGGAAGTTGTCCAAGTGGTTTGGCTTCGAATGTTATGTCTTATCTCGCGCGTGCGAATGTAGCGTTGTCGGTGACTCTAACGGCTCTTGCAACTTTAATGGCACCTTTAATGACGCCCTTGCTGATGCAATTGCTTGCTGGGCAATATGTGGCTGTTGACTTTTGGCGTATGGTGTTGGACATCACAAAAATAATCATCGTGCCAGTAGGCCTTGGGTTAGTTTTTAATCACTTCCTACATGGAAAGTTTAAGGTGCTCGATACTATTATGCCTGGCATTTCTATGTTGGGAATAGGACTGATCATTGTTGTTATCACCTCTGCGGGCAGGAATGATTTGCTCGTCGTAGGACCATTGCTGATCCTGGCTTGCCTGCTTCACAATCTGACCGGTTACTTTCTGGGCTACTGGGCAAGCAGGGCTCTTCGTATGCCTGAGACGGATTGCCGTACAATAGCACTTGAAGTTGGCTTGCAGAATGCAGGATTAGGTTCGGGTCTGGCATTGGCTATGGGTAAACTTTCTACCGTTGGATTGGCGCCGGCAATATTTTCACCGATTATGAATAGTACAGGATCAACACTAGCATTGTGGTGGCGTGCGCAAACCAAAGAAGGTGGCAAGGAGACTGGTTCGGGCAGTGCTGACGGGAAAGGGGAGGCTTTGAGCGTCAGTCCTTAGGTTGGGATTGCCTCACTTTTTGTCCGGGATACCGGGTGGGCACGTATTTCCTGGTGGTGCCTTTGAGTTTCTTTTTTCGTTCCTTCTCGCTTTGCTCAAATTCAATGTACCGGCTGATGCCGACTGTGAATTGCGCGAATATATCCCTTCGCTCGCCCGGAATGTCATATAGCTTTATCGTTGACTCGTCATTCGTACTATTATAATGTTGCGTTCGTGGGTCAAAGAGCCCGTAGTTGACCCTAAAATCAACGGATATTCTCCAATGGTTTGAAGGATCCCATTCTGATCTGAAACCTGCCCCTGCAAATAATTGAAGCGACCTGAAATCTTTTTTTTCTGCGATAACATAATCGTTTACCGCCGGCGCAATTACTCCATCATATTCGACGATGTAGTCAGGTGGGAGTATAGAATAAGTCGATGTTGGAAACTGCAGTTTAGTGGGACCATGATTCAATTCTTCACTGCCGTCTACCAAGAACGCTGGCGTGAAAGTAGCCAGCGCACTGAACTTGAATGCCCGGAAGTGGACCAGGTGAAACTTGAATGATACGGGCACTGTTAAATATTGCAAGTCTATTTTCCGCATTCCATCCTGACCCCCCTGCGTGTTGACAAGGTAGAAATTTTGCCCCAGGTTAATGAGGCCGGGGCTTATCATCAGTCCGAACGATTCATAGTCGAGGCTGAAATTGACGCCAAAGGGGGCTAGCTTCGCTTCAAAGCGTTGCTCATAGCGAGGGTCATTTTCGATCCCTTTGTCGCTCGTGTAACTTGCCGTTATACCGGTATAGACGCCCAGCGCCACAGAAAACCGCTGGGCATTCGCTTTCAAACCCAGTAACGCCAGCAAGAGAAAAAAAACGATTCGTTTCATAGACTTTGCCATACTCAGACAAAGCCAAAATAGGAAATATACGCCGGGTTAGGCAGCTACAATCGCTTGATGGTTATTACATTGGACCAATCCCTGCGTGCTGCTTTAACAAGCGCTTGGGGGCCATTCCGAGAGAACGGATTGTGGGTGTTTTTATCAGCCAAGACGGCTATCCCGGGTCTGTTTATGCGAGATTGTGGTATACGTTTTGGACGTCATCATCGGCTTCCAGTACCTCAACTAATTTCAACACCTCATCTTGTTGATTTTCCTCCAATTCTTTTGTGGTCAGTGGAACGTATTGCAATTCAGAACTTTTTGCGTCAATGCCTCTTGACTCCAGGAACTTCAGCATGTGTCCAAACTCGGTAAACTTGGTGTAAACGATTATCTCTTCATCTCCTTTTTCGATGTCTTCCGCGCCGGCATCAATAAGGTCAAGTTCAAGGTCATCAAGGTCGAGCTTCGCAGGATCAAATTTAAATACGCCCTTTCTCTCGAACAGAAATGCCACTGATCCTGAGTTGCCCATCGCACCTCCATTCTTTGAGAAGTGTAGGCGGATGTTGGCGACTGTCCTTGTTGGGTTATCTGTGGCGCATTCCACTACAATAGGAACACCATGTGGCGCGTAACCTTCATAGACCACCTCCTGAAAGTCCTTTTCCTCCTTGGAAGACGCGCGTCTAATGGCGGCTTCAATTCGATCCTTGGGCATGTTCACGCCGCGGGCGTTCTGAATGCACATTCTAAGCTTCGGATTATTTTCGGGCAAAGGACCACCCTGCTTTACTGCAATAGCAATATCCTTTCCGATGCGCGAAAACGCCTTGGCCATACGGTCAAAGCGAGCAAACATTTTATGCTTCCGTTTTTCGAATATTCTCCCCATGATCCACAGATTATTTGGAATCAAAATTAGGGGAGATATAGAATTAATCAAGGCTTGCGCACGGCTTGGCGCATCAGAAAAGTAAACCTTTAAGTAAATTCACGAAAGTGTTAAAAGATCAAATAATTAATGTATTTTCATACATACCAGGAGGCGGTAAGATGTGGTATCGGTTCAAAACGAGCCTCTGTTAGGTAAAACCCCGTGCTTTCTAATCTTACTCCCCCTGAATTCTGGGTGTTACGTTTAGGAAATTGGCGGCATATAGATTGAAAAAATATTTATTTTTGACCCGTCTATAGTTCTAATATGCTTTTTTTCCGTCAAACATTACTTTCTGTTTGCCTGATACTGTCGTGCGCCATCCTATTCGCGCAACCTCCTGATGCACAGCCTGATATCGCCAGCGGTGACGAAGATACTGATATTGTTATAAACGTGCTAGGAAACGACTTGAACGGGTCGTCTGCGATAGACCCCGCCAGCGTTGATCTTGACCCCTCAATCTCGGGTATTGACCCGTCGTTTATCGTTACCGAAGGAACCTTTTCCGTTGACAACGTAGGGGTCGTAACATTTACCCCCATCGCCGATTTCAGCGG
>JAICGJ010000049.1 GCA_025923195.1 Chryseolinea sp. | reverse complement strand
GATGAAGCTTTGTCGCGCGGACATAACATCAAAGAATTACGACAAGGTGAGTCGCTTTCTGAAGAACTTTGACAACGTGGAACAAAAGATCGCAGAGGTTGAAGAGAAGGATCATATACGGAATTTTCAACCTCCTGTTACCGGAGATGAAATCATGAGAATTTACAACCTGCCACCTGGAAGAATTATTGGTGATATTAAAGAACGAATCAAGGAAGCTATTCTGGATGGCGTAATCAAAAACGACAAGTCAGAAGCGATGGAACTGCTGCAGAAAATTGCCTACGAAAAAGGTCTGCTAAAACCGGCTACTGACCCGGAATCACCCACATCTTTTAATGGGGCTTAAGACTAAACGTTGCCGGCCTTCAAACAAGAAACGTTACAGGGTCGCGCAACCCTTTTCTTTCTATATTGTCCTTATACATCAATAGTTGAAGTAGTTTGGATCAACCGGGCTTGAACATCCATGATGATTTGATCGCACGCTGCCGCACGGGCGACCGCGATGCACATTACAGACTATACAAACTGTATTCCAAGGCTATGTTCAACGTGGGATACCGAATAACAAAGAGTGAAGAAGATGCCGAGGATGTCTTGCAAGAGGCTTTTATCAGCGCCTTCCGGAACCTCGACAACTATCGGGGTGACGCAACTTTCGGGGCATGGCTCAAGCGCATTGTTGTGAATAAGGCTATAAATGCTTTAAACAAACGAAAGCATGAGCTCATTCCTGATGTTGAACAGTGGGACGTGGCCGAGGAGGACAGCGTCACTGAATATAGGGAGGACTTGACGGTTGAGCGTGTTAAAAAAGCAATTGAAAAGTTGCCTGATGGATATCGTACTGTGCTCTCATTATATTTGTTGGAGGGTTATGATCATCAGGAAATTGGTGAGATCATGGGAATCAGTGAGTCGACGTCAAAGTCACAGTTAAACCGGGCGAAGGCCAGATTAAAGGAAATATTGGATGTATAGCTGGAAATGGAGTTTAGGAAGGACAACATAAATTATTACGATCATGAAGGACCATTTAGACGATTTCATCGGCAAAAACAGAGCTAGTTTTGACGACAGGGAACCCTCCGATAAAGTATGGAAAAACATAGAGGCGTCGATGAATTTTGGCTCTCGAGGTTGGTGGAACTCCGTGATTTTGTGGCGTGCGGCGGCAGTCGTTTTTATGGCGCTGTCAATCTATTTAATGATCCCTAGGCAAGTTCCTAAACCCGAAGACCTGTCAGCCTCAGAGTTTAATGATGTTGAGGCTTTTTATTTCCAGGAAATATCAGAAAAAGTGGAGCTAATAGATGGATTTCAAAGGAATGAAGGATTAAACGGCTTTACTCAGGATTTCAAACAGCTCGAGGCTATGTATGAAATCCTAAAAGAAGAAATGAAAGCTAGGCCCAGTCAAAAAGTGAAAGACGCGTTAGTACTGAACTTATTGGTGCGCATTAATTTGTTAAATCAGCAGCTTTCCAAACTGGACAAAGAGGACGGCGAAAAAAGCGATGATGAAGTATAATCTACCGGAAGGTTACCAACCGAAAGTTTTTTTAACGTACGTTAGGTTGAACCTCTGGTAGGGCAACTTTCAGTAGGTTTTACCTTCGGTTGGTTATAAAGCAAAAAAGCTCTGCGTCTCAGAGCTTTTTTGTTACCTAAACCTAAACCTATGAGAAGATTTACTCTACTCAAGGAATACTAACGGCGGACCGGAGTTGAGGTTACACTTGAAATAAATCTTTTTGTTAATTTTTTAATTTTTCTTTGAACACTTTTCTGAACTTTTCCACTTTAGGTTGAATCACATATGCGCAGTAAGGGGCATTGCCGTTCAGATTATAATAATTCTGGTGATAATCTTCTGCTTTATAAAATACTGAAGCAGGGGTGATCTCCGTTACAATAGGTTGGTCGAATGCCTGGGCGCCAGTAAGTTGTGATTTATAGTTTTCCGCCAAGGTTTTTTGCACATCATTATGGTAGAATATCGCTGACCGGTATTGTGTGCCAACGTCTGCGCCCTGCCTGTTGAGTGTAGTGGGATCGTGCGTCTTCCAGAAGATTTCGAGCAGCTCCTCATAACTAATTTCGCCGGGATCGTAGGTGACCTGTATCACCTCGGCGTGGCCTGTAAGACCACTGCATACCTCTTTATAGGTAGGATTTTTGACATGCCCCCCCATATATCCTGACTCGACTTTTTTCACGCCATCTAAATTCTGAAAAATCGCCTCCGTACACCAGAAGCACCCCGACCCAAAAGTAGCCAACTGCATTCCCGGGTCAATTGATGAATTTGCCATGTTATTTATTCTATCTGTATTTATGCGTAAGCCGAAATGCCCCAGAAGCCTCAAGGAGCAAGAAACCACTGAAAAATAATTTCAATTTGATAAGATTTGACAGATAAACCCAATTACGTTTAAAATGGTTTCCTGGATTTTTTAACACCGGGTAGTTGTCAAATAATTAACATTTGGCTTGTAGTCCAAACTCACCGATACAACTTATGGCCTATGACAACTTTTTACATTTCTTTACTCAGTTATGACATCTCCTGATGAGACTGGGCGTATTTTAACTGCGACTATTCATTACCCACAACAAACTCATACTATGAAAACATATTCGATAACCCGGACTATTAGTTTAGGTTTGGTCTACATCGTTTTGCTTGGTGGCGAAGCATCCTGTCAGGAAAAAGAAAGACGGGCAAATTTGCAGGGAAATTGGAAGTTTAGTCTGGGCGACAATATGAAGTTTGCTAAACCCGAATATGATGACTCTGACTGGGAGAAGATTTATGTTCCAGAGTCGTGGCATGATGAGGGATTTGAGAATTATAGCGGCTATGCCTGGTACAGGAAGTCCATAGAGCTCGAAGTGTCGGATAAAGATATGTTGTATTTGGATCTGGGAAGGGTAGATGACGTGGACGAAGTTTATTTTAATGGTCATTTGATTGGGGCGACAGGAAGCTTTCCTCCCGATTACATGACGGCTTATAACTATCATCGCAGGTATATGATTCCCTTAGAGTATGTTAACAAAAGAGGGAAGAACGTTATTGCAGTCAGGGTTTATGACGAGGGCGGTGAAGGAGGCATATTAGGATCGCCAGTCGGTATATATCACTATCCGAATTACTCCCAAAATAGCTTGAATCTTTTTGGTAACTGGAAATTTCATTTGTTTGACAATTCTGAGTGGTCGAAGGCAGAATTTAATGATGACTCATGGGAAGACATTATGGTCCCCGCTGCCTGGGATGCGCAGGGGTTTAAAAGTTATGATGGGTTTGCCTGGTACAGGAAGACCTTTGAACTTCCTGCGGATTTCCGCGTAGACGACTTGATATTACTGCTGGGCAAGATTGATGACATGGACGAAGTATATATTAACGGTACCCTTATCGGCGCAACTGGGAATATGAGGCGGAAGTGGGCCAGGGATAACGAATATAGTCGTTATCGCAACTACACTATTCCTGATCACATCTTAAAAGCTGGAAGTGAAAATGTGATTGCCGTTCGTGTTTACGATCAGGAGCAACAAGGGGGTATATATCAGGGACCTATAACCATAATCCCACGTAGCGAGTATAAACAATTCTGGAAACGGTATAGGGATGAAAATTTCGAGTTCCATGAATGGGTGGCGTATTACTTGTTTGATAACTAAATATTTTGATGGATAGAATCGTAAACAAGCGGAATGTGGGAAAACTAGTTGTAACAGCATTTTTTTTATTCGGAATATTTATAAAGGTATTTTCTCAGGACGACTGGGAAAGAGTCTTGAATCTAAAAGGAAGTTGGAAGTTTAGTATAGGAGACAATAAGCGTTGGTCTGATCCGAAATATTCGGATAGCGACTGGGAGAGTATTGATGTTCCCTCGGCATGGGAGGACGAAGGATTCAACGGTTACAATGGGTATGCCTGGTACCGCAAGACATTTGATGGTATCGAACTGGAAAATAAGTCTCTTGCGTATAACTTATTCTTAGGCTACATCGATGATGTGGATGAAGTGTATTTCAACGGACACAAAATCGGATTTTCAGGTACCTTTCCGCCGAGGTACCACACAGCATATAATGCACATAGAAACTATACCATCCCTTCGGAGTTCATTAATTTCAATGGAAAGAATCTCATAGCGGTCAGAGTTTTCGATTCCGAAATCTCAGGTGGCATTGTATCTGGAGATGTTGGAATTTTTATCAACGAAAACGATGCTGATCTCACAGTAAATCTTCGCGGGATATGGGATTTCGCTGTCGGGGAGCAGCTCTACAGGAGCTCTGACAACAACGAGTTCTTGGGCACAGATAAACATACACCTCCCGAGACTGCAAAATGGAGCAAGGTGATGGTACCCGGAGAATGGGAGCACCAAGGTTATAATAATTTCAATGGTACCGGGTGGTACCGCAAGCAGTTCACGATTCCCAAGGAGTTGGACGGGGAGGATCTGGTGTTAGTGCTCGGAAAAATAGATGATTTTGATCATACCTACTTTAATGGCAAATGGATCGGCTCAACGAATTACCACGATAGATCAAGGTTCTATACGATTCCTGCCGAATCTTTTACAGGTGGCGCTGTAAACATACTGCTCGTATACGTGATGGATATGCAGGGGCGCGGCGGAATATACGAGGGGCCTATTGGTCTTATGAGACAATCTGATTTTACAAGATATTACAGAAACCGTAACAGATAAAACAAAAAGAATAGGCCTGCTATTTCGAATCTCAGTGAATAAATATTTGCATTATCGAAAAATTATCTTCAGTTTTATCCCCATGAAAACAAACCTTCATATCGCGGTAGCGGCAGTGGTGAGAGATCATACATGAAGGCTATTTTTGTTTTTAAAGAAATCAAACCCTGGCCTAAAAACCAGGGTTTTTTTTGATGCTCTAACTAATAACGGATAACGGATAACGGATAACGTATAACGTACAACGGATAACCTATAACTGACAATGACGAACACAACCCTATCCATACTCGCGATCGTCGCAGACGCAGCAGTGGCAGATAAACTGACCATGACCGGATAACTTGTGTTCCATAGAAGAATAAGAATTCAAAGCCCGGTAAAAAGCCGGGCTTTTTTTGTTTAACCAAGTTAAAAAATTATAAGTGTTATGACCAATGCTCAATTCCCACATTTCTCCGACAGGATAAAGAATATTCCTGAATCGTTTATCAGAGAAATCTTAAAGGTATCGTCCAGGCCAGAAATGATTTCGTTTGCCGGAGGCTTACCAAATCCGAACTTTTTTCCCGTGGAAAAATTAGCATCGGCGGCCGAAAAGGTGTTGAGCAAGGATGGCAAGGCGGCCCTTCAATATTGGATAACGGAGGGCTACCTGCCGTTGAGAGATTATATTGCGCAGTGGCAATCACGGAGAATGGGTTACCGCATTGAAGCTGAAGAGGTCCTAATGCTGAATGGTTCGCAGCAGGGGCTAGATCTCGTTGGCAAGTTGTTCCTCAACCCTGGAAATACGGCGTTGCTGGAGGGCCCTTCTTATTTAGGGGCAATTCAGGCATTCGCCGCGTATCAACCCATTTTTCATCATATTGAAATAAAAGGCGGCGGCCCTGATATAAAATCATTTAATGAAGCGATGAAGAAGTTAGGGCCAGCTATTTTTTATTGTATTCCCAATTTTCAAAACCCGACAGGTAACACGTATGATCGCTTTCACCGGGAACAGATTGCATCTACAGACTGCAGCCCCAATACTATTTGGGTTGAGGATAATCCCTATGGTGAAATATATTTTGAAGACAACTCATTGCCTAATCTCTGCAGCCTTCTACCAGAAAGAACTGTCCATCTTGGCTCCTTTTCCAAGATCATTTCCCCGGGTATGCGTCTGGGTTGGGCAGTCGGCCCCAGGGAAGTGATGAGGAGAATGGCCATTGCCAAGCAAGCCTCCGACCTGCATTCCAACAATTTGGCGCAACGGATTGTCTACCAGTTTCTGGTTGATAATTCCCTGGACCAACATTTGAATTCGATCCGATCCTTTTACAAGGAGCAGGCGAGCCTGATGATTAGATCAATGCAGGACCATTTCCCTGAAGAAGTAAGCTGGATTACGCCTAAGGGCGGTATGTTTATCTGGGCGACGTTGCCGGAGGGTTTAAAAGCCTCCGCGTTGCTGGTCAAAGCGACACAGCAAAATGTGATCTTTGTCCCCGGGGACCATTTTTATGTTGGCGGGTGTGATGGCGGTAATTCGCTAAGGATGAATTTCTCGAACCCTTCCCAAGGAGAAATTGTAAAGGGGGTCAAAATAATGGGCGAGTTAATTCACAGCATGATGCAAGGTGAATCTCCTCCCGACGCCTAATTTGTTATTTCAAACCCAGGCCAAGCCTGATAGCCTGTTCAACGGGAGAATATCTGTGGTCTTCGCGGTACAATTGTACAGACTCATCAGACCGAGGTATTAACGGCGGTTGCGCCAGGAAACGTGGCTTTGTGCCACGGTTTGGCTGGGCGGCGTGTATCAGGAATGGATGGCAGAGGTAGACTGTTCCGGCTTCGCCCGTTGCATATACAATTTTTCGATTTAAGGTCGTTGTTAATTTTTGTGCAAGCTCAATAAAGGACAGTCCATCCTCGCCACTGGCTTCGAGCAGGGAGGGGATATCCAAATGAGAGCCGACAAGAATTCGAGTAGGCGCATCGTTGATGTCGATATCAGAAAATAAAAAGAGCATGAGTAACACACGACCACGCGACCTTAGGTTGAGACGCATTGAACCATCCGAGCCGTAGAAACTAGCGTCCGCATGCCATCCGTCATCTCCGGGCGGATCATTGCTGGGGAACCGAATCGGAAAAGTTCCAAGACTTCCTCTTGGAAACCACCTGTTTTCACCAACGAGTTGATCAGCCGCAGCACCCAGCAATGCGGTGTTGGCGGCTAAACGAAATGGCGCCTGGGGATATTCACCCAAACGAATAACCGGGCGGGTCCAGGTTGATGGTTCGTCGGGGTTGCATCCAGTGTCCTTCCATAAAATTTCGCGGCCAGCATCCGCATACTCGCGCGGAAAAGCATTATCAAGCCTCACAAAGCCGTCGCGGATAAAGTCAGCTATTTCCTTCTCAGTCAATGCTTCTTTCATCTTTCAAATCAAATTTCTTTTTTAGAAAATTCAAACCGAATCGACCCCGATGACCGTTTCCCAATCACCAATCACCAATCACCAATCACCAATCACCGATTACCACTTACCACATACCACTTACCTCATACCGTTCCAAACGTACCAACGGACTGGTCGCCTGCGGACGATCGAATGTTCAGTTCTGTGTTAACTCTAATTTGTGAGGTCTTGTTTCATTGTCCTGGACGAATTTTGTCTGCAATGGCATTCTAATTGAACCAGCGAAATGCAAATCTGGAACCATGTTAAAAAATTACCTGATTACTACTTATCGAACTATTATCCGAAATAAGGTCTTCTCTTTAATAAACATCGGAGGATTGACTATCGGAATGGCAGCCTGCATTTTAATTGCACAGTATGTTGTATTCGAAAAAAGTTATGACCGCTTCCACTCAAATTTTAGTAACATTTACCGCCTGATTAACATCAGGCACTATCCAACACATTCCGACGAAAGCGCAGGTGCAGTCGTCGCGTTAGGCCCTGCATTGAAGGAAATGTTTCCGGAAGTGAAGGAGTTTGCGAGGTGTTATAAAAGTGAGCGTGTTTTTTCAGTCAATAACAATCCTGTTTATTTTACCCGAGTCTTTGGTGTTGACTCAACATTTCTCAAAATTTTTTCGTTTCCGATTGTAAAAGGCAATTCAAGAGGGCTTCTATCCAAACCTAACACAGCGGTGTTAACACAATCCGCGGCCAAAGCCCTTTTTGGAAGTGATGATGCTGTTGGAAAACCAATTTTACAAGGTGAAAATCAATACGTCGTAGAAGCCATCGCTGCCGACGTCCCTGAAAACTCACACCTGAAATTTGATATTCTTTTCTCTTTTGTCACCGACCTTGTAGATCCGAATTATTGTGTTACGTGCAACAACCGGAACACATATATTCTTCTGGATGATAAAGCGAGGCCGGAAGAAGTGCAGGCTAAAATGGCGGAAGTTGTTCAAAAGTTACACCCTGATACACCTTTCAAAAGGGAATACAGACTTCAACCGCTGTCCTCAATTCATCTGAATTCGCATTTGCGTATGGAACATGAACAAAACGGCAATGGCAAGAGTGTAATGGCGCTGACCGCTGTTGCCGGGTTGATACTGTTTATTGCTTGGCTAAACTATATCAATCTGACCACGTCAATGGCGATCAACAGGTCTGGTGAGGTCGGAATCCGTAAAGTGAACGGGTCAACAAGGCGTAATCTCATCGCACAATTTCTTGCTGAGTCTGTAGCAGTAAATCTGATAGCATCGGCAATTGCGTTGATCATCGTTGAGGTTGCATTCCCTGCATTTAGCGCGATTGCCGGTATTCACACTACGTTTACGTTAATAAACTCAATGTTTTTCTGGATCCTCTTACTGGCAGGATTAACCATCGGGTCCTTGATTTACGGGTTCTATCCCGCATTCATAGTATCATCCTTTAAACCTATCCAGGCACTCAAGGGGAAAGCCTCTCTACCGAGAAGCGTATATTCACTGCGTTTAGGGCTTGTGTTCTTGCAATTTACATTTTCTATCATACTGATTTCCGGTACTATCACAGTCCATGAACAAATTTCGTACATGAAGAATGTAGATTTAGGAATGCGAATCGACCAAACCGTAGTTATCCCCGTTCCTAACGAGTTGCGTGACCGTGCGGGCGATGCATTTGGCGCTGAAATCAACAGCTATGCAAATATAAAAGGCGTCACGTATGCATCTTCGATACCAGGAAAGGAAAGTGGAAATTCAGGCGGAGGTTATAGAATTGAAGATGCCACTTCTGAAAAAAACTTGCAAATCTACTCTTACTATGTTGCAAAAAATTACTTTGATTTTTTATCGATTGAATTTTTGGCTGGAAAAGGATTTGTAAGCGACCAGCTGAATAATGACCGAAATACTGAACTCGTGATAAATGATGCCGCGAGAAAGGCTTTTGGATTTAATTCTCCCGAGGAAGCACTTGGCGAAATTATTTTTCACGACAATGATATCGTTGGTAAAATAAATGGAGTTGTCCGGGACCATCATAACATGTCTCTTGATAGCCCCATTTCTCCTTCGCTTTTTCAATACACCGCTGGCAAAGGCTATTACCTCGTTAGAACAGATCCAGCGAGGGTAAAGGGTAACCTCGCGCTAATGACTGCCGCCTTCAAAAAACATTATCCAAACTACCCATTTCAATACTATTTTCTGGACGAACATTTCAATAAGCAATATGTCGATCACATTCAATTTGCAAAGGTATTCGGACTGTTCACGTTACTGGCAATTCTTATTGCTTGCCTCGGACTCTCAGGTCTGAGCATGTATGTGATCAAATTGAGAAAGAAGGAGATTGCGATGAGAAAAGTTTTAGGAGCATCTGTTACGAATGTGCTAGTAATGCTTTCAAGGGAATATATCAAACTTACCGTTGCGGCCTTTGTGATCGCCGCGCCGATTTCATTCTTTATGATACAAAAATGGCTTCAAAACTTTTCATATCGTATAGACACTGCGTGGTGGATGGTTGTTACTCCCGGCATTCTTATTTTGGCGATTGCGCTCATAACCGTTAGTGCGCAATCTTTAAAGATTGCGATGTCAAGACCCACGGATAGTTTGAGAAACGAGTAACCGGTTATCGATTGCCGTTGTGGCGATTCCACTACTCCACTACAATCTCATCCACCAACATCCTAGCAGGACGTCCACCGCCCGGATGCCATGCCGGGGTATTTCCGATCGTGTGTGCTTTGACTTTTATGTAACGTGCGCTCCGAGGTTCGAATTCCGTTATGAAATCCCGTTGCTGACCACCATACTGATCAATCGGTAAAGTGTTGTCTACGCTTCCGACCAGGTCGAACTTTTCACCATCCTGAGAAACAAAATACTCCACTTTCTTGGGAAGGACGCGCAACCAAAAGGCGTATTGGTAGTATGCGGATTCTATACGCTTGACGTTTTGAGGCTTCTCAAGGTCTATGACAACTTCAAGATTTTCGCCAGGGAATGAAAACCAATTATAATCGTAGTCGTGGCTTCCGCGCTTGCCATCAGTTAACATCAACGGGTCCTCATCTTTTGGTACATTATCAACGGCTGGACTAATGAACTTCACTTTTTTGCCGAGGGCCAGGTGTTCTTTCATCCCCTGAGAAAATAAACGGTACATGGCTGATCGATATTCCTCAGGCGACGTACTCCATTCCTTAACCTGGGTAACTCCTTCACGGATACAAAGGTCAGTAAATGGATCTATCTTGGATCTGATGGTCGTGCGGACTTCCCAGCGGCCGTTAACTTTTTCGAACACTCCCAGTTCGCCGGCAAAATTTTTCTTCGCTTGTTCCATAATAGCGAACTCCAGCGGCTGTCTTGCTATTCTGACACGCTCAAGAAGTGTTGCACTATCCGCCACTGCCAATTGCGCCTCGTCAAATATTTTTTCATAACGCTGAATCAGCGCGGGTGTAAGGTAGGTGCTTGCGGCATCGTTGGGTGTGCCAAAAATTCTGAGGGGTTCCCCCGACTTTATCAATGCGTCGCGCATTTCATCAATATATTGTCTGATGATGGGGCCGGCTGGCCCGTAAAAGCCGGTCAGGAAATCATTCATAATGGAATCCGCATTTTCATTTGGATTCCATAGTAATTTTGAGATCATATAAGCGCGCAGAGCTGCAAACTCACCACCGACTTCGCGATTGCCCTGCTCAAACATCGCATTAACTCCATGCTGGGTAAAGAATTTAATGTTCGGTTTCAACACATGAAGATTTGGAAAGGGACTGATGAGATTATTGAATTGGATGACATAATCCCAAACGATAATGTCTTTGGCTATCTTACTCCAGTCTTCTACGTCACGAACAAAATCCGCACTTTCTGGGTCTTCAGCGATGGGTTTATGGCGGAATGCCTCAATGCTGCAAAGCATAATGTTAACATTTTCCCTAGGCTTCAGCGTTTTCGGTGCCCTTCGCCCGTACTCATAGGCTAACGTCGAAATCATTTTGTCAGGAAACTGATCGGCTACTTGGTTTACGAATTGAATAATAGAACCCGAAGGTGAACCTTCACGATCATCGATAGCCTTGCAGTTATTACAGGTGCAAAAGTCCTTGTTATCGTTTTGGCTGACCGACCAGTAGATGGCAGTCGGATTTTGGGCAATCTTTTTCCGGAGGTTCGAGATAGTAACCTCCAATACTTCCGGATTGGTCAGACATAGTTGCGTTGGAATTCTTTTTCCGTTCAGCATCGCATAATATTCGGGATGCTCGTGATAGTAAGTCTCGGGTGGAACCAAGGCGTTAAATGTGTGTACCCACATTCCCCAATCCGTACGTTCTCCATCTTCGTTGTGATCGAGCTTATGCCAATCGGTATATTCTGCATCCCAGGTAACGCGGTAATGAGTATCTCTAAAAGTTATTACAGGTACCTGCTGATCACGAATAGGCTGTAGCGCAATGCGTTCCCGCTTTGGTATGACTTTTACGCTTGGACTATACATCCGGCAATCCAAATACTTTTCAAGAAAAGTATAAACCCCATACAGCGTTCCTTTCTCATTTCCGCCTGCAATGATCAATCGCAGGCTGTCCGTCATAATGGAAAATCCATCTTCTTTTAATGAATTGAGGTTGATATCCGCCTTCAATTCGTCTAACCGGTCATTCTGTCCCAACACAATTTCAAACTTGCTGCGGTGCTTGTCAACTGGGACAATGGGGATGGCAGCACCGGAAATTTGGAGCAGGTAATCCTGCAGGACGTTAGCAGCCTTAGCTTCATGGATGGTAGGCGATGAAGGAAGGATGATCCGATAGCGACTCAGTTCGCCTTCAGCCAGTACGATTTCGTGGTCTGCCGACTTTTCTTTCTTCTTACCCTTCTTCTGGGCAGTGGTTGGAAACGATAGCCAAAAAGAAATAAACACTGTGAGTATTATGAGTGTCCATTTGCCTCTTGCAGGCAAAAAAAATTTTGAACTTGTCATGGGTTCCTTAATTAGTGTGCAGATAAAAGTAAAAAAACTAATCGCATATTTTGGCATTCGGCTTTGAGCTTTATGCAGACTGCGGAAAGCTGAAAGCGATCACACCATTGTAAAAGTTAACCTCTCTTGTGGTATTTCCCTTCTGATGGGTTTGAAATAAGTTTGTTCAAGCAACCTAAATCATATGAAAGCAACAATACACACCGTATTCTTTTTACTGTTCGGCATTTCATGTCTCGGCCAGATCATGCCGCTTACAACTGAGCCCGATGGAGGAAACAAGAAGGCCTCTGTTTCTGAGCAAATCGGAATACTGAAAATTGAGATTACGTACAGCAGACCCGGAGTGCGAGGGAGGGAAGGTAAAATCTACAATACGCCTGTGGCACATTACGGATTCGTCGATCTAGGGCATGGTACGAGTACGGCGGCACCGTGGCGAGCCGGTGCAAATGAAAATACAACGATAAGTTTTTCCCATCCGGTCAGCATAGAAGGCAAAGATCTTTCTGCCGGGAAATACGGATTTTTTATTAGCCTCGGAGAAAATGAAAGTACGCTGATCTTTTCAAAGGTTTCCAACTCATGGGGAAGTTTTTATTACGATCCGACAGACGACGCGTTGCGTGTGCAGGTTAAGAACAAATCTCTGGATAAAAGCGTGGAATGGCTCAAGTATGAATTCATTGATCAGACTGATAGCTCAGCCACGATTGCCATGTCATGGGAGAAAAGGATGATACCCTTCAAAGTAGAGGCTGATACCAAAACCCTGCAGATTGCCTCATTCAGAAGTGAGTTCAAAACGACCCGGCCATACTATGACTATATCCAGGCAGCGAATTACTGCATTAGGAATAATATTGAGCTAGAACAGGCTTTGGCATGGATGGATCGTGCTATTTATTTCCGCATTATGGGTGAAAAGAATTTCAGAACGCTCAGCACTAAAGCAGCAGTCCTGATGAAGATGAACCGGCTTGACGAGGCAAAAAAAGTTATGGAGGAAGCTCTCCCCATGGGAACAATGCTGGACGTACACTTCTATGGACGTCAATTACTTGGCATGAAGGAGGCCGATGAGGCCATGAAAGTTTACCAGATGAACTATAAAAAGTATCCCAAGCAGTTTACCACCAACGTGGGCATGGGACGTGCGTATTCTGCCAAGGGTGACTATAAGAAAGCATTGACATACATGAAAGCCGCCCTTCCACAGGCACCTGATGACGGGAACAAGACAAACGTCGAAACGATGATCAAAAAGTTGGAGGAGAATCAAGATGTTAATTAGTTTAAGGTTTGAAGTTTAAGATTTAAAGACGTGTTCCTTGAAGGGCGATGCCGAAAGCAACTAGTCTATGAATCACGATTCGGGCGTGCAACTTTAAACTTTAATCCTTAAACTAATAGCGCTGTCCGCTTTAGTGTACGAATGGTCATAAATCCCTTAACGTTTGACCCATTTTCCCCCGTTTCATTAGAATAACAAGCCTAATGACAGTGGCCTGATTTTTAGTAATGTGGCTGTACAATCAACATTGATATGAGAGCATCAATTATTACGTACATATTGGTTTTTTCAATCCATATGACCTTTGGCCAGGAAGGAAAAAAAGATCCAACCAGATATCTCGGCGAAGAGCAACCCGGATTGTCACCTAAGTTATTTGCACCTGGTATCGTGAGTGCGCAGAATAGATTCGAATATGGTTCAACATTTTCACCTGACGGGAAAGAATTCTTTTATGCTGTGAACGTAGGGCAGAAGCCCGAAATCCATGTTATGAAATTTGAAAATAACATATGGACGAAACCAGTAATGTTGATTGGCCACGAGCAATATGGTTATAACGACCCTTTCTTGTCGCCGGACGGCAAAAGGTTATTTTTTATTTCCGACAGGGCCTTGGATGGAAAGAGTGCAAAGAAGGACATCGATATCTGGTACGTTCAACGAACGAAGTCCGGGTGGTCCGAGCCGGTTAATGCAGGGAGAGAGATCAATACGGACAAAAATGAATACTATATTTCTTTTACCAAGAATGGCACCATGTATTTTTCCTCCAATGGTGGAACCAATGCTGAGACTGATAAAAATTATGATGTGCGCTCATCTGAATTTACAAATGGCAGATTTCAACCTTCAAAGAAGTTAAGTCAGGCTATAAACACCGAACACTACGAGGCTGATGTCTTTATTTCTCCTGATGAAAGATACATTATATTTTGTTCGGAGCGTCCGGGCGGAAAAGGGAAGGGGGATCTCTATATCAGCTACAAAAACAGCAATGACGAATGGGCGCCAGCCAAAATCATGGATGCTGGTATAAGCACCGGAGGATACGAATTTTGCCCTTTTGTGACCAGCGATGGAAAGTATTTCTTTTTTTCACGGGATGGTGACATCTACTGGGTATCGGCAGAAGTACTTCAAAAATTTCGGTAAAGCCCCCTACATCCTATACCCTCACAAAGGTATAACTTACCCACGAGCCGATTTTTTTTGCATTTTTTGCAACCTTTAAAAAAATCAAAGGTATTTCTTACTAGATCGTAGAACAAATAATAAAAATTCCCGTATATTTCCTCTACAATCTAGTATCAAATAAGATCTTAAAGAAATTCACTGGTGAAAAGTTTAATGTGATGACACAAAAAAAATTGAGAAGTGACCATTTCATCGGAGGCGCGAATCCTGAAATGGCAGCGAACTTCAACACGTCGAACCTCAACACTTCAACACTTCTACAATGAAAGAAACCCGCTTAGGAGAATTCGAAGAAGTGATCTTACTGCTTGTAGGTATTCTGGGAGAGGGAGCCTATGCATTCAAGATTGCAGAGGAATTTGAATCACAAACCGGAAGATCGGTTTCCATTGGAGCGACGCACTCGACCCTCGACCGGCTGGAAAACAAAGGCTTTCTGAAATCTGAAATGGGCAAAGCAACAGCCGAGCGAGGAGGACGGCGAAAACGCATCTTTACGATAACGGCGTTGGGCAAGCGTGTGCTGAAGGAATCAAAGGATTTCAAGATGGCGTTGTGGGAGCAATATCCCGCATTCGCCGGCAAATTAAATTATGGCGGCGTCATGTAGTGGCTTGGAAACTTGTATCCTCGAAAAACGATACCGCCGAGCCTTCCCCGGAAGATCCTTAGTTGGTTTCTGAGAGAAGACCTTATTGAAGAAGTGCTTGGAGACCTCGATGAGAAATTTTACGAAATACAAAAAACAAAATCATGCTTTCGCGCAAAACTGAATTATTGGTATCAAATGCTCCATTATGTACGGCCTTTTGCCATAAGAAAATCAAATTCATTTCCATCAATTAACATGGCGATGTTTCGAAGCTATTTTAAGATCGGGTGGAGGAATCTCTTCAAAGAAAAGGGCTACTCACTTATTAATATCGGCGGACTGGCTGCAGGTATGGCAGTCGCAGTGCTTATCGGATTATGGATTTATGATGAGTTATCGTTCAATAAATACCATAAGAACTATGACAGTATTGCTAGAGTAATGTACCGTGTAACGCTCAATAATGGCGAGGTCGGTCATTCGGATCACATGCCGTTTCCCCTAGGCCCAGAGTTGGCTCAGAGTTTTGAAAATGATTTTGAGTTTGTTGTTATGTCGAACTTTACGAGCGATCATATTATTTCAAACGGTGATTTGAAGTTTACGAAACTGGGCAATTACATGCAGCCGGATGCACCTAAAATGCTGACGCTAGAGATCATAAGCGGAACTCAGGATGGTCTGAAGGAAATGAATTCAATTATGCTTTCAGAATCCTTAGCTAAAACGCTGTTTGGAGATCAAGATCCGATAAATAAAGCGGTAAAGATTGATAGCGAAGTGGACGTCAAAGTAACCGGTATTTATAGGGACCTACCCAAGAACTCGGAGTTTCATGAAGTCGCGTTTATCGCCCCCTGGGAATTATACCTGGCATCAAATGATTGGACAAAAAGGTTTAGAGACTCATGGAGTTCCGGTAATATTCAGATCTTGGTTCAACTTGCGCCTTATGCGGAATGGGATAACGTTTCCCATAAGATAAAAAGCTCGATTTACGATCATGTCTCTGAGGGAGACAAAGTCTTCAATCACGAGGTATTTCTACACCCGATGAGCAAATGGAACTTGTACAGCGAATTTAAGAGCGGCAAAAGCGTTGGTGGCCAGATTCGTATTGTGTGGCTTTTTGGGACGATTGGAATTTTTGTTTTGCTCCTAGCGTGTATCAATTTCATGAACCTCAGCACTGCGCGTTCGGAGAGAAGGGCTAAGGAGGTCGGGATTCGAAAGGCGATTGGCTCTTTTCGCAGACAATTGATGAGTCAGTTTTTCGGCGAATCGCTTTTAGTCGTGATCCTCGCGTTCATATCTTCAATTGGTATTGTATGGCTTGCGCTTCCCTGGTTCAACGAGATCGCGAACAAGCAAATCGGCATGCCATGGACGAATCAGTTGTTTTGGATTTCGTGTATGGCATTCGTTGTGCTGACCGGAATCATTGCGGGTAGTTATCCTGCGCTTTACCTATCCTCTTTTCAAGCGGTGAAAGTTTTAAAAGGTACTTTCCGCGTGGGACGTTTTGCTTCCATACCGAGAAAGGTACTTGTGGTGATGCAATTCGCGGTCTCTGTTACATTAATTATAGGGACTATTGTAGTTTATCAGCAAATCCAATATGCGAAGGAAAGGCCGGTGGGTTATAGCCGGGAGGGATTGATTTATCTGAATATGAAAACAAATCAAATTCATGATCATTTCGATGCCGTTCGCAATGAACTAATAACTTCAGGAGCAGTATTGGAAATTGCCGAGTCCAATATTTCTGTGGTCAGCATTGGCCCGGGTAATGGAGGTGTTGAATGGAAGGGCAAGAAGCCAGGATATTTGGATCAGTTCAATATGGACTGGGTGAGTCCTGAATATGGCAAGACTGTTGGATGGCAGTTTGTGGCTGGACGAGATTTTTCAAGAGCGATCGAAAGCGATAAAAATGGTATTGTAATAAATGAATCCGCAGTAAAATACATGGAATTGGATGAGCCTGTTGGTGAAATTCTAAGGTGGCAGAACCAGGATTTGACTATCCTGGGCGTTGTGAAAGATATGGTTGTGGGATCCCCCTATCAAGCTACCGTGCAAAGGATATATTTCCCTTTGGGATGGCCAGGAAATGTTGTTTCAATAAGAATCAATCCGGAACGAAGTACACTTGAAGCGCTGGCAACGATTCAATCTGTTTTTAAAGAGCATGTGCCTGACATGCCTTTCGATTATTATTTCGCGGATGAGGAGTATGCAAGAAAATTTAACAGTGAAGTGCGCATTGGAAAACTGTCATCGGTATTTGCCGGGCTCGCAATATTTATAAGTTGCCTGGGATTGTTCGGACTTGCTTCCTTTGTCGCAGAGCAACGCACCAAGGAAATTGGTATCCGAAAAATTGTTGGTGCATCGGTGTACAACTTGTGGGGTATGCTATCCAGAGATTTTATTGTGCTTGTAATTGCATCCTGCTTCATCGCGATTCCACTTGCCTATTATTACATGGATAGCTGGCTAAATCGCTATGATTACCGAACTGAAATTTCCTGGTGGATTTTTGTTGCAACAGGGGCTGCAGCATTGACCATAACTTTATTGACTGTGAGTTTTCAGGCCATTAAAGCGGCTAGGATGAATCCTGTGAAGAGTTTGAGGTCAGAGTAAATCTGAACTAGGATTTATGGGATTAACGGAATTGCGGATTAAAGACGAATATATTTTCAGATGCCATAATGGTTGAAGCAGGATCAAATCCTATTCATCCGCAAATCCTATAAATCCTAGTCAGACAATTGAAGAAGCACAAAACCATACCACCAGCACTCGCTCAGAAAATTCTGCTGCGTTTCCTCCGCGTTGATCTGGCCGAAGAAGTGCTCGGTGATTTGGATGAAAAGTTCTATATCAATGTACAGACGAAATCGCCCTTCAAAGCCAAAATTAATTATTGGTACCAGGTCCTTCACTATCTGCGTCCCTTTGCTATACGAAAATCAAATCCATCATCATCAAATGCCATGGACATGTTTCAAAACTATTTTAAGATCGGTTGGAGAAATCTTTTAAAGAATAAAGGTTACTCATTTATTAATGTCGGTGGTTTGGCAATCGGTATGGCTGTAGCTATCCTCATAGGTATATGGGTGTATGATGAATTACAGTTCAATAAATATCACAAGAATTACAAGAACATTGCTCGCGTCCTTCGCCATGGCACTGCGAATGGAGAGACGTTTACAAATTCTAGTTTACCGTATGCTCTTGGTGAAGAGCTCAAGTCCAAGTATGATAATTCATTCGAGCACGTTGTGATGGCATGGCATGTGGGAGATCATATTCTATCAACCGGGGGAAAAAAAATATCGATGACCGGGGAATTCATGGAGTCGGGTGGACCGGAAATGTTCAGCTTAAAGATGATTCATGGAAGTTGGTCGGGCCTGGACGATCCACATTCTATTTTACTTTCTCAGTCTGCAGCCACCCTACTCTTCGGGAATGATAACCCCATGGATAAGCTTCTAAAGATAGATAGTAAGATGGATGTCAAGGTCACGGGTGTTTACGAAGATTTGCCACACAATACGCACTTTCATGGAGTGAAATTCTTTTCCCCGTGGGATCTCATGGTTATATCAAACGATTGGATAAAGTATCAAGGCTTCAAAAATAATTTCCTTGCGATTTACGTCGCTATATCGGAGCATACCACTTTTGAAAAGGCAAGCAGCCGCATCAAGGACGCAATTCTTAACAATATCCAGGATGACAAAGTATACGTTTCTATCAACCCTCAAATCTTCTTGCATCCCATGGAGAAGTGGCACTTATTTGCTGAGTGGAAGAATGGTATTAATACTGGAGGTCTCATCGACGTGGTGTGGTTGTTCGGAATTATTGGTGTATGTGTTTTGTTGCTGGCATGCATCAACTTTATGAATTTAAGCACTGCCCGTTCTGAAAAGAGGGCGAAGGAAGTTGGCATTAGGAAGGCGATCGGTTCAATTCGTCGACAATTAATACATCAATTTTTTAGTGAATCCTTCCTCGTTGTATTGCTTTCGTTTGCAGGTGCCCTCATCTTAGTTTCGGCTTCACTAACTTGGTTTAATGACTTAGCAAGCAAACAAATGGAGATCCCATGGAACAATGGTTACTTTTGGCTTGGCAGTTTCTTTTTTCTGTTGCTTACCGGCATAGTATCAGCCAGCTATCCCGCGCTTTACCTGTCATCTTTTAATCCCGTGCAGGTGCTCAAAGGATCGGTACGCGTTGGCAGGTCAGCGACCGTTCCCAGAAAAATTCTCGTCGTCCTACAGTTTACTGTCTCCGGTGCTTTAATTATTGGAACGATTATCGTTTACCAGCAGATTTTATTTGCTCAGAATCGGCCCGTTGGGTATAGCCGGGATGGCCTGCTTATGATACAAATGACTTCGCCTGATTTTCATGGAAAATATGATGTGCTCCGGACGGCATTATTAAATACGGGAGCTGTAACGGAGATAGCTGAATCTTCAGGCCCACCAACGGATGTGTGGAATTCAAATGGCGGTTTTGATTGGCAAGGGAAGGATCCTGCATTCATAGCCGAATTTGCAACCATGACGGTTACGCCAGGATACGGTAAAACTGTAGGTTGGCAGTTTGTAAAGGGAAAGGATTTTGTTGAAGGCGTTGATAGTGACTCGTCAGGCTTTGTGTTAAACGAGGCCGCAGCTGCGTTATTGAGTTTTGAAAATCCCATTGGGGAGGTAATCCGATGGAATTCGCCGTATGGGACAAATGCCTCTAGCTTTACCGTGATTGGTGTAATTAAGGACATGGTAATGAAATCGCCTTACTCAGAGGTACAGCCTACGGTCTTCTACTTAGGAGACAATAGAAACTGGATCAATATCAGAATCAATCCACAAACCTCTGTCAGCGATGCGGTTGCTAAGATCGAAATTGTCTTCAAAAAATTGATACCTGCTGTGCCGTTCGATTACAAATTTGCAGATGAGGAGTATGCATTGAAATTTGCCGCCGAAAAGCGAATTGGAAAATTGGCTTCGGTCTTTTCTGTGCTTGCTATAGTTATCAGTTGCCTTGGATTGTTTGGATTGGCTTCTTTTGTAGCTGAACAAAGGACCAAAGAAATCGGCATAAGAAAAGTTGTAGGAGCGTCCGTATATCAGCTTTGGAGTGTGCTTTCCAAGGATTTTGTAATACTCGTATTGATTTCCTCTTTCATTGCGAGCCCGCTAGCTTACTATTACGTCAACAATTGGTTGCAGCAATATCAGTATCGCACTGAAATTTCCTGGTGGTTTTTTGGTATTACCACCTTGGGGATTTTAATGATTACGTTATTGACGGTAAGCTTTCAAGCCATAAAAGCCGCCATGATGAATCCGGTGAAGAGTTTGAGATCAGAATAAATGCCTGAACTCGGATCAAATAGGATTCACGGATTAATAGTACATCACATTTGAAGGAACAATGATTTTTTGAGATTATGAAAACAGCAATTTTTAGTGTAAAGGAATATGACGCATATGCCGGAATTTGGTGTTACACTTGAAATCCTGAAAATCTCTTCATCCCATAAATCCTACTTGACATTTGAAGCAGCACAAAACCATACCACCCGCACTGGCTCAGAGATTTCTCCTCCGTTTCCTCCGCGTTGATCTGGCCGAAGAAGTGCTCGGTGATTTGGATGAAAAGTTCTACATCAATGTAAAGACGAAGTCGCTCTTCAAAGCGAAAATAAATTACTGGTACCAGGTCTTTCATTACCTGCGGCCTTTTGCTATACGAAAATCGGAATCAATGTATTCAACTTCTTGTGCTATGTATAAAAGCTATTTTAAAATCGGATGGAGAAACCTTTTGAAAAACAAAACTTACTCTCTCATTAATATTGGTGGGCTATCGATCGGCCTGGCGTGTTGTATTGCCATTGGGCTTTATATCTGGGATGAATTTAGCTACGACCGTTTCCATACAAGGTATAGGGATATCTATCGTGTCGTCGATCAGCAAGTTATGGGCGGTGACATCTTCAATATTGCAGCAACACCTGGGCCTCTAGGTAGCGCCTTGACGTCCGATTTCCCGGAGGTCCAGCAATTCTGCAGGGTCTCTAGAATGAGATCAGCTGGTATTTTGCAACACGGTGAATCTGCGGTTGAACCTCAGGAATTACTTGTTGTCGACAATACCTTCTTTCGTGTATTTGATTTCAAACTGATTCAGGGAAATGGTGAAAAAGCTCTTCGCGAACCTAATGATGTTGTCATTACACAAAGCATGGCTGCTAAGTTTTTTGGGCCCGATTGGCAATCAGCGGGAATAATTGGCAAGCAGATCCAATTTTCTGATGACCGTGTGCTGACCTTAGTGGCTATAGCTGAAGATCCTCCTACAAATTCGCATATACAGTTCGATGTATTGCTTTCCTGCCGCTATGATGAATTGAATTCACCCTATTATAACTGGAACAGCAATAATTATCATACTTATGTTCTTTTAGATCCAAATGCTGATGCGCAAGCGCTCAACTCTAAACTATATAAACATCTTAGTAAATATATATCCAACACAACCGATATTACGCTCTCTCTACAGGCGTTATCGGATATTTACCTTTATTCCGATTTCGACTTTCAAACTGACTGGAGTAAAACGAGCGATATAGTATATGTACAGATTTTTCTGGCCGTGGGCTTAATAGTCCTTCTGATCGCGATAAGCAACTTTGTTAATTTGTCAACAGCGCGTGCCACTAAACGTGCCAAAGAGGTAGGCGTGCGGAAAGTCATTGGAGCATTGCACAAACAATTGGTGTCTCAGTTTTTGAGCGAATCACTTACCTTGACATCTCTTTCAGTATGCCTTGCGTTGTTTTTATTGCAACTTCTGTTGCCGTTGCTGAACAGCATTGCAAGTAAGTCGCTCCACATTCCATTTCAAGAACCCTATTTTTTATTCGCTATCATTGGTTTTACAGTCACGGTAAGTTTGATGGCTGGGATTTACCCGGCATTTCATTTATCAAATTTTCAGCCTGCGAAGGTATTGAAGGGATTGTTTGCTTCGCGAAGCGGACAATTGTTTCGTCAGACTCTTGTAGTTGGGCAATTTACATTTTCTGTAATTCTTATCATCGGAACCATCGTCATATACAAGCAGCTTACGTTTTTACAGAATAAAAACCTTGGTTTTGACAAATCACGACTTCTTTACGTCGCACTAAAAAATGATCTACCTTCCAAAGCACTGCTGATGAAAACCGATTTACAAAATCAAGCCAGCATTGCCGGTGTTTCATTGGCGTCCAACAATCTGATCGATGTCGTTCGATCAACTGGTGCTGTAGAGTGGGAGGGCAAGGTATCCGACGACAAAATATTGCTCACCCATATGAACGTCGATTACGATTTTTTATCAACTACGGGTATGACTTTATTAACAGGACGAAACATCAGCCCCTCAATTTCCAGTGATACCGTTTCAGCTTACCTCGTTAATGAGACTGCGGCAAAACGTATGGGTTGGAATCCTACAGAAGCCTTAGGCAAGAAGTTAGCCATGTGGGGTTACAAGGGCGAGGTTATCGGCGTGGTGAAGGATTTTCATTTCCGTCCAATGACGGCGACGATTGAACCGTTTCTGTTTCGTTACTGGCCAAGGGAATCCTGTTCAGGTTTGTTTGTAAGAGCAAAGGCTAATCAGGTACAACAGGTGATTTCTGCGGTCGAAAAAATCTATAAGAAATATGATGCCAAATCTACTCCGTACTATCAATTTGTGGATGAAGGTTTGCAAAATCAATATCGCCGTGAGCAAAACACCGCTCGCATTGTCTCATGCTTTTCTGTCATCGCAATCGTTGTTTCTTGTTTGGGATTGTTCGGACTTGCAACCTATACGTCGGAGCAACGCGTAAAAGAAATTGGCATCCGTAAAGTGCTAGGAGCCAGCGTTTCCAGCATCGTAAGACTTCTTTCTCAGGATTTTGCAAAACTTGTGATCATTGCAATTCTGATTGCTTCACCTATCGCCTGGTGGAGCATGAATTATTGGCTTCAGGATTTTGCCTATAAGATTAATTTGGAATGGTGGATGTTTGTCCTTTCTGGGGTTGCAGCTATCGGTATCGCTTTGTTAACGGTTTCTCTTCAAACGGTTAAGGCTGCGGTTATAAACCCAGCAAAGAACTTGGGATCGGAGTAAAGTATTAGGATTCAGAGGATAAAAAGATGATCGATGAGGACTTAATCAACGTGGGGTCTAGCTGAAGAAAAGCAAAACATCTGATGAAAGATCATTAAAGCAATCGCTATAGCATTACTGACTACAAGCTTGAAAGTATCAAGGCAGCGGTAATGAATCCGGTTGAGAGCCTAAAATCAGAGTAGCTTTTTTTATACTGTACATTAATCGAATTAAATTTCATTCGTTCTGAAATCAAGAAAGCCCATACCTCCAAAGCTTGCACAGAAATTTCTTTCCTGCTTTCTCAGGGAGGATATTGCCGATGAAGTGCTTGGTGATCTGGAAGAGAAATTTTATGTCGAGTTGAAAAAGGAGTCTCGTTTTACAGCCAATCTGAACTATTGGTATCAAGCATTGAATTACCTGCGTCCTTTTGCCATACGAAAGTTAAAATCATATCATTCAAATCAATCCGCTATGTTTCAAAACTATTTTAAGATCGGCTGGAGAAATTTATCTAAGCAGAAAATGTATTCTTCCATCAAAATCGGTGGATTCGCAATGGGTATCGCCGCCTGTTTTCTAATTACATTGTTCATAATGGATGAACTCCGATATGATCTTCATTATCGTGATGGCAACAGGATATACAGGGTCGTTGGCGTTCTTAATGACAATGGAACGGTGCATAAGGACACTTGGTTCGCGGCGCCGTTTGCAAAGGTGTTAAAGGAAGATTATCCTGAGATTGAAAGTACAGGACGTATCAATTCCAGTGAGCTTTTTGGTGCAGGAAGCAATGAAATAAGGCCTGCTGATAAATTAGAAAATTCCTACGAAGAAGGCTTCGCGTTCGTTGATCAGGATCTATTAAATATTCTGGAACTCCCGATGGTGCATGGCGATCCAGAGCACGCGCTTGATGCACCAAACAGCATCGTCATTACAAAAAGGAAGGCTGACAAGTATTTCCCCAATGAAAACCCAGTTGGCAAACTGATGATCATCAACGATGACGAACGGAATCCTTTTACCATTGGCGGAGTTCTTGGAGATCTGCCTGCAACATCGCATTTTCAATTCGACTTTCTTATGACGTTGACAGGTCGGGAGTTCTGGCCCGGGGAACAAACGTATTGGAGGGCAAGCAACTATCATACTTATGTCAAGCTTGCTGAGGGTGTCGACCCGCAGGAATTACAGCGCAAAGCAACTAAAGGGACAATCGAAAAACATTTTCTTCCCGCCATGATCGAGGCTGGTATGGCTGATGCCGAAAAAATGATGAAAAATGCACATCTCGAATTTCAGCCTGTCAGAGATATCCACCTTACCACCGATGTTCGCGATGGAATGATTCATGGCGATAAACGTTTGATCTGGTTATTTGGAGGAGTTGCTGTATTCATTCTTCTGATTGCCTGCATTAACTTTGTAAATCTTTCGACAGCTCGATCCGCAAATAGGGCAAAGGAAGTTGGGTTGCGAAAAGTTGTTGGGTCTGTTCGAGGTGGAATTATCCAGCAGTTTCTGTCGGAGTCTTTACTGTTCAGTTCCTTTTCATTTGCCCTCGGAATATTGGGTGCATGGCTGCTATTGCCCTATTTCAATGCTGTTGCCGGAAAGGAACTGCTGTTTCCCTGGAAAGAATGGTGGCTGTTTCCGGCGCTGGGAGGGTCGGCCATTGCGGTGGGCATGCTGGCGGGAATTTATCCTTCCTTCTATCTCTCCTCATTTAGGCCCATCGACGTTCTCAAAGGAAAGTTAAGCAAGGGAAGCAAGCATTCTGGCGCGCGTAGCGCGCTAGTTGTTTTTCAATTCACCACGTCCATCATACTAATTATAGGAACGTTTGTTATCTATCGCCAGATGGAATTTATGCTGAATACAAAGGTAGGTTATGAAAAAGATCAGGTGCTCTTGATTCAGGGTTCCAATACGCTGGGCAATCAGATAATTTCATTTAAGGATGAATTGCTTCGGCTGTCGCAGGTTAGACATGTGTCTATAAGCGATTATCTGCCCGTCAGAGGCACGAAGCGCAATGGTAATGGATTTTGGAAAGAGGGGAAAATAAATGAAGACCGGGAGGTTATAGGGCAGATGTGGATCGTAGATGGCGACTATGTTAAAACTATGGGTATGAAGATCGTGGAAGGACGGGACTTTAATACGCAGATGGCTACCGATACCCTCGGCGTGATTGTAAATCAGGCAATGGTACGGGAGCTTGGGCTGACAGACCCGGTAGGCAAAGTAATAACGAATGGTGAATCCATGCCTGTCATTGGTGTCGTAGAAGATTTTCATTTCGAGACGATGAAAGAGAACATCCGTCCACTGGCAATGCGGCTAGGCATCAGCCCTTCTATTGTATCTATTAAAGTTAGCGCTTCAGAAATGGCAGACGTTATAACATCCATCACAAAGGTATGGAAACGGTTCTCGCCGAATCAGCCTTTCCGGTATACTTTTCTCGATGAAAGCTATGCGCGCATGTATGAGGATGTACAACGTACGGGCCGTATATTTACCAGCTTCGCTGTGTTGGCTATCGTTGTTGCATGTCTTGGACTTTTTGCGCTGTCGGCATTCATGGTTGAACAGCGTACTAAAGAGCTCAGCATCCGACTCATTTTAGGCGCATCTCCCAACAGTATTTTCCGCTTGCTTTCAGGCAACTTTGTATGGCTGGTGACAATCTCTTTTTTAGTTGCTGCACCGGTTGCCTGGCTCTTAATGAACAAATGGCTTGATGATTATGTCTATAAGATCGATTTGACCTGGGACGTATTTATATTATCTGGGTTAATATCAATGCTTATCGCATTGATCACTATTAGTTATCAGGCCGTCAAAGCGGCGATGACCAACCCAGCCAGTACGTTGAGAACGGAATAAATTTATTGTCATAAAAACAGGATACCATACCACCAAGAATCGCGAAGAAAATACTTCTCGGTTTTTTACGCGAAGATCTCGTGGAAGAGGCGTGTGATCTCGATGAGAAATTCTATACAACATCAAAAAAAACATCACCTTTTAAGGCATGGGCTCGAAATTTCGTGGCGGACTTTATTAGTTGCAGGCATGGTGACGCTCGTGATTACGATCTTGACGTTAAGCTACCAGGCAGTTAAGGCGGCGAGAATGAATCCCGTTAAAATCTTAAGATCGGACTGACTCGTTATTTCATCAGAAGGAATCATGACAGCTCGTGCATGCGCTTTTGTATTTTGTTGGTTAGCGACCAGAATCATCGGATCGCAAATGAGAAGGATCCTGACGTATACGTGATTATTCGCATGTAATGATGCAATTGTTAAATATTGGCCATTTGCCGGGGCTTGTGACCATCATTCGATGAGACCATCATATTACCGCATCGAATCATATATACTTCTTCACCAACGCTTGCAACTTCATTAGTTGTTGCACCTTACCTTTTAATCACTACGTTTTCATATTTTTGCCCGACCACAGATAAACATTGTCGACTTGAATATGATACTCTCCCGACAGGTTATAGTACTTTTCTGGATCGGCGTATTATTTCAAAATTGCTCGACCAAAGAATTTCACGCTGCCAATATCGATCGGTTTGCACTGGTCTCCCGTCACAACGTCGTCATAACAAAACCAGATACGATGGCCTCTCTGTCGGTTGGGAACGGAGAGTTTGCGTTCACGGTTGACGTGAGTGGTTTGCAAACTTTTCCCAGGGATTACGAAAAAGGAATACCGCTCGGCACGCAGTCGCAATGGGGCTGGCATTCCTTTCCCACGGCAGATAATTATACCCTCGACGACGTTGCAGAGGAGTACGAATCCTGTGACACAACCAAAGCGCCTTACGCTGTGCAACGGTCACAGGGCAAAGCAAAATATGCTACCGATTTTCTGCGATCCAATCCTCACAGAATTCATCTCGGATTAATTGGATTGATCCTGTTAAAGCAAAACGGTGAAGAAGTTAAACTAGACGACCTGGGGCAGATAAATCAGCAACTTGAGCTATGGACGGGGAAGATTGAGAGCAATTATATTGTTGACGGAAACCCAGTTAAGGTAATACTATATGGACACCAGCAGAAAGACAGAGTTTCTGCAAAGATCCAATCGCCATTAATAGAAAAAGGCCGGCTCAAGATCAAATTCGATTTTTCTTATGGGAAGGATTGCCACGTCTGTCCTGGCTACGATTTTGAAAGTGCGGAAAAGCATAGGTCAACGGAAGTGCGCTCCCATGACAAGCAATCGATTATAAAACGAGAAATTGATAGTACAACTTACTTCACTCACATTGCATGGAACGGAGACGGCAATCTGAACGGGCTACAGGGTGGACACAGCTTTGTGTTGACCCCCTCATCGTCCCAGGGAACTTTCGAGTTCACGACCACTTTTGCAACAGACAGCGTCTTTGAAAAATTTGATTTTAGTGCCACTGAAAGCAACAGTATTGAGCACTGGAAACAATTCTGGACCTCAGGTGCTGCCATTGATTTTTCTGAATGTACCGATCCTCGCGCTCAAGAACTGGAACGACGCGTAATTCTCTCACAGTACCTCACTAAAATTCAGTGCGCGGGTTCGCTTCCACCTCAGGAGACTGGTTTGACTATGAACAGTTGGTACGGGAAATTTCACCTTGAGATGCATTGGTGGCACGCTGCCCATTTTGCCTTGTGGAATCGCAGTAACTTATTGAGAAAAAGTTTGGACTGGTATACTAAGGTGACTGATAAAGCAAAGGCGACTGCCCGATGGCAAGGCTATGATGGTGCGCGTTGGCAGAAGATGACCGATCCAAATGGCAATGAAAGCCCCTCAGATGTCGGTGCATTTATTATATGGCAGCAACCACATCCTATTTATTTCGCCGAATTGCTTTACAGAAACGATTCGAGTAGGCAGACTCTCACAGCGTATAAGGATTTGGTGTTTAACACAGCCGATTTCATGGCGTCCTTTGTCAGGTTTCGCGATGGCAAATATCAATTATGTCATCCGTTAATCCCTGCGCAGGAAATTTTCAAAGCAACTGAAACTGATAACCCTACTTACGAGCTTCAATATTGGTACTACGGTCTTCGTATAGCCCAGGAGTGGCGCAAGCGATTAGGAATGCCGGTAAATGAAAAGTGGGAGGAAATCATCAACAACCTTATTCCACTTTCGGTGAAGGATGATCTTTATTTACCCAATTCCACGACTCCAAAAGCATATAATGGCAGTCAATTTCGGCGCGACCATCCAGCGGTGGTCGGTGCATACGGTTTTCTTCCCTGGAATGAACGAATCGATTCATCCATCATGGCCAATACATTTGACAACATCATGAATAACTGGCAATGGGAAACCACGTGGGGCTGGGACTATCCGTTGCTTGCCATGAGCGCGGCCCGGCTCAAGAAACCCAGGCAGGCGATAGAAGTCTTGTTGATGGATGTTCAAAAGAACACATATCTGCGGAATGGGCATAACTTTCAGGACCACAGGCTGCGGCTTTACTTGCCTGGAAACGGGGGACTCCTGGCAGCTGTCGCAATGATGGCGGCGGGGTGGGATGGAAGTGAAGGAAACAATCCAGGATTTCCAAGAGATGGCAAATGGAATGTCAAGTGGGAGGGCCTGAAGAAAATGCCTTGATCCCTGCTTTAACATGAGCGACAGGATTCTGGTACAAGTTACGCTTAACCAATTATCAATAAATTATTGATCGTTTTTGAAAAATAGTTATATATTGCGCAATCGATTGCACATTTTGGGCATCCTCTATTAATATCGCTTCATACTAAACCTAATTTTATGAAACCCACCGAAAGTGTTACAAGAAGAAGTTTTATCGCCACAACAGGGGCTCTGGCAGCTGGGGCAATGATGACTCCTCTCGCATCTGTTTCTTCGCCCGTTTGGACCGCTGAAAAGAAAAAAAGAATTGCCATTGTTGGAACTGGTGTTCGTGCAAAAGGTATGTGGTCGAAAAGTGTTCAAGAGGCATATTCAGATAGAGTTGAGTTTGTGGGATTATGTGATATCAATCCGGGAAGGCTTGAATACTTCAAAAAATGGACTGGGTTTGCATGTCCTACCTTCACCGACTTTGAAAAAATGATGAAGGAAGTAAAGCCTGATACGTTAATTGTCACAACTGTTGATGCAACCCATCATGAATTTATAATCCGGGGTATGGAACTTGGAGCAAACATCATTACAGAGAAACCAATGACCACCGATGAACAAAAGTGTGAAGCGATCCTGGAAGCTGAAAAGAAAACAGGAAAGAAGGTCACGGTGACGTTCAACTATAGATACTCTCCACATCGCGCAAAAATCTACGAGTTGCTTCGCAACGGATCGATAGGCGAAATTACTTCCGTCGATTTTCATTGGTATCTTGATACAAGTCACGGCGCGGATTATTTTCGACGTTGGCACAGGTTGAAAGAAAAAGGAGGAACACTTTGGGTCCATAAAGCAACACACCATTTTGATTTGCTCAACTGGTGGCTGGAATCAGATCCTACAGACGTGTATGCTTCCGGCTCATTAGATTTTTATGGGAAGAACAATAGTTTTCGTCATACCAACTGTCGTCCCTGCCCACATAAGGAGAAATGTAGTTTTTATTATGATATCACGCAGAGTAAGGGAAATATGGAGTTGTATGTTGACCATGAAAAGTACGATGGGTACCTGCGCGATGGTTGTGTATGGAAAGAAGATATCAATATATACGATAAAATGGCGGCTACAATCAAGTATGCCAACGGTGTACAGGTAGCCTACTCGTTAACAACATATTCACCCTATGAAGGTTACAGAATTGCATTTAACGGCACGAAGGGAAGAATTGATGCCTGGATTGAGGAAAGCAATCCGATCGAACGGAAAGCATACGATGAAATTGTATTAACAAGAAATTTTGGAACCAGGGAATTCATCCGCGTCCCTGAAGGGACCAGCGGCCACGGTGGTGGCGACAAGCTTTTAAAGGATAAGATATTTGCGGGCGTAACGGAAGATCCGCTGAACCAGGCTGCCAACGTAAGAGATGGGGCACTATCCATTTTGATCGGCATAGCAGCCCGCAAAAGTTGCGAGACTGGCCAGGCTGTCAAGATCGCAGATCTCACAAGCATTAAACCAGCCGCGAAGAGGCAATCGGCATCTATTTAATGTTTCAGTTTCGGGTTCAAAGTTTAAAGTTCACGGTAAGGAATGAGCGCTCCTATGGACCATGGACCATGGTCTATGGACATTTAAAGTGAAGCACGACCGTCACCGTAACCAATTACTTCACTGGTTCCTCAAACTCCGTAGCATACGCTTTTGCCGGATCTCGTTTCATGGAATGAGCGGCCACATATTGCATACCCTGAAATATATGATTCAGGTAAGCAGGGTCTTCGTAATCCTTCTTGTTATGTCCCAACGTCGTTATCCAGATCGTGCCGCCATCAAACTGTTGATACCACGCGGCTGGATAGTAGCGGACAAATGACCCTGAATTCACTTTAATTTTTTCTTCTTCATCCTTTCGCAGGCTTGTTAAGTCGTGGGCTAGGACGACTTTGATACCCGGATACATCTCTTTCATAAAGTAACATTCATCTTCCTTTGTCCAGGTAGGAGGAACGCCTTTAGCAGTAACATGCGCCGGGTCAATTACTTTCAAAGTTAGCGACTGAAATTTGGGATGCCATGCGAATGAACCGCCGAGCATCATCTTAAACCAGGTCCAGTTTCGTTCGGTACCCAACACTGAGTGCAGACCAACGAAACCTCCGCCCGATTGAATATATTTTCTAAAAGCCAGCCGCTGTTCATTTGTGTCGAAAACGTCATTGTTTGTGTTAGCGAACAATAAGAATGCAAACTGTTTAAGATTCTCCACTGTAAATACGGCCGGATCATCGCTGGTGATTACGGTAAAACCTTTTTCCTTTCCCAGCTTCTGAATAGATTTTACTGAGCTCTCAATATTTTCATGTACATAACCTTTGCCATTCTTTGTGTACAGTAGAATTTTTACAGATTTCCACTCAACGTTACTCGGTTGTTGTGCGTGCACACAAAAGGAGATTATAACAAAAAAATGTACGACAAAGCTCGATACTTTCATAGCTGCAATTATGGTTGAACTATTTGGGCATGCTAGGCCTCACTTCAATTTTGCTAGGGAGCGTCCGTGGATGCATCTTCAGAAGATCCACAACGATTTGCCCAATGTCTTCGGGCTGAATTTTCCATGCATCCTCCGCATTTTCACGTCCGTTGAACTCAGTGGCGACTGACCCCGGCATTATAGTAGTCACCTTGATACCATATCCTCTTAGGTCAAGCATGACTGCCTGCGTAAAGCCCACGAGGCCGAACTTGCTGGCATTGTAGGCGCTTGCTCCTGCGAAGAAGTTAGTGCCTGCTAGGCTCGCCATGGTAATAATGTATCCTTTCGATTTTTTTAGTTCGGGAATGGCAGCCTTTATACTATAAAAAACACCCGTCAGGTTCGTATCGATGGTTTCATGCCATTGATCAGCGGTTAACGTCTCAATATTTCCAAAATAGCCCAAACCCGCATTCGCAATCAGCACATCCAATTGTCCCCATTTTTTTACAACTGCCTCGACTGCTCGCTTCTGGGCATCCGCATCCCGAACATCCGCCTCAATTCCAATAATATCACCCTTGCCAATGACTTTCAATTTCTCGACTGCCGCATCCGCTGTCGGCAGAAATCTACTCGTAATAGCAACTCGAGCACCCTCCTTTAACAGTGACTCGGCGATACCATAGCCTATGCCTTTGCTTCCACCCGTAATTAAAATTGCCTTATCCTGAAGGGTATCCATACCTATGTTGATTACAGTGCGAATATATGATAATGCAGTCAATGGCCAACGCAAGCATGATGATCCAAGAGTCGCGATCGTAAAAAATTCAGCGGCCTTAAATTTTCATTTCATAGTCTGACGATTCATTCTTACTTTTGCCGACTTTCATTATGAACCACTTATTTAAAACTCATTTAGGACGACTTCGGATCATTGCCTTGCTGGAGGGTTGGTCGCTCCTTCTATTGCTATTCATTGCTATGCCCGTTAAGTACGTTATGGGTATTCCGGAGGCGACGCAAGCCATTGGATTAATTCACGGTGTTTTATTTGTCCTTTTTGTGTTTGCTACATTGATCATCAGCGTTCTCCAAAAATGGAATCTCGGAACAGTATTCGTCGTGATGGTCTCATCGTTCGTGCCTTTCGGCACGTTTTATATCGACAGAAAAGTTCTGCGGAAACTGCCCTGCTAGTGTTTGCCGCTTTCGCGGATTGATTAACCACCATATAAATGGAAAAATTCAGACTCAGCTGGTGGAAAATCGTGACCCTTATACTCCTGTATTATACCGTGATCGGTGGATTTCTGATCCCGGTCCCGCGCCTTCCCATATTGAATGAAACCATCAGGCTTAATTATTTTCACACCCCAATGTGGTTCAGCATGATGTTCCAGTTCACCTTCTCGGTCTGGGCGTCGATAAAATACCTCCGATCAAATGAGGTCCGCTATGATGATTATGCGGTCCAGTCAGCCAAAGTAGGTTTTTTCTTCGGTATCCTTGGTTTATGCACGGGTATGGCTTGGGCCAACTTCACCTGGGGAACATTCTGGACGAATGACCCTAAACTGAACAATACTTCCATAGGCTTATTGATTTACGCCGCGTATTTTGTATTGCGAAACGCAGTGAATGACGAAGTACAACGGGG
>JAICGJ010000048.1 GCA_025923195.1 Chryseolinea sp. | reverse complement strand
GTGGGGTTGCTATCAACGATAACTCCATCCATATCGAATATAAATGCGCAACTCATATGGTGCGGTCTCGATTTTTTGGGTGCAAAGATGAAAGGAATTATATAATTGGGGCAAACTGGCAAAGAAATTACGATAGAAAATAGATCCTTCTTGCAGGTCTCAGTTGCTTTGTGCAATCAGTGAACGACCAGCCTCTTGCCAACCGAGGAACCTTGCGTCGTGAATCGGAGATAGTATACACCATCAGGTATGTATGGCACTTTAAATTGGTAATTCTCATTTCCAGCAACTTGCACCGGAAGAGTTACCGCTTGTCCAAGTCCATTGAAAACCTGAAGCGTTGCCGGGCGGTCAATTTGCACGGTTACCCATTCTGACTCCTTATCCACGGGATTGGGATAAATAATGATAACAGGATCCTTGGGCAGTGACTGACCGTCGTCATGTCGCAGGACCCGAAGTCCTCCCAATATATTTCCCACGATAATGGACGCCTTATTCGAGTTGAATAAGTTTGCAGTTGTAGGCCATATCCGGCCGCCGAGGTTCTTAGTATGATACTTCTGCGTTAAGGGATTAAAAATGATCTCTGAGAAGGCATCGTCCACGGTGTCAGCATCTCTGAAGTTGCTAACAATAGTGAGGATCCCTCGTTGGTCTCCCAACGCAAGGTCAAGGTTGCCATCCGCATCAAGATCCGCCTCTGTCACGGCAACGTTCTGACTGAAAATATTGGGCGTCAAGCCAAGATAACCGTCATTTTCCAACGAGAATTTTGGGGTCGCCTGGCCCAGGTTCCTCCAGTACTGGAGTGTGCCATTGCTTTTACCAATCAACAAATCCTGAAAACCATCGCCATTCACGTCGACTGCGGAAATATTTTCTGATGAAACGATTGCGATATCGGTTTGCTCCATTGCTTGTATATCGAAGTCCAGCCCCGTGCTGGCCCTATTCGGCAGATAGTAAAGTCTGGTTTGGCCATTGATGAAGCTTGTAGCAGTGAAAACCAGATCAGTTTTAGAATCATGGTTCAAATCCGAAAATTGGATCTTGAGATTGTAAAAGTCCTGCGATGAAAATGCGAAGGCATCTCTATCCGTCAGAGAAAACGACGGCGAGGATGTTGTACCAACATTTTCATACATCCATACCGTTGCACCAGTAACTTGTGTATTGTTATGACTCACGAACATGTCCTGATCACCATCGCCATCATAATCGGCAAAAGCAGGAATTGCATTGTCACCTACGTCGATCATCTGATCCTGCAAGAACGAATTCGTGACATAGGTGAAAACCGGCGACGCGTCTGTGCCTGTATTCTTATAGAGCCAGTTGCTGCGGCTGAGGTCGGCTGTAAAAATCTCGGCCGGCTTGGAAAAAATATTTGGAACGGAAATTAAGTCCCTGCGACCATCGAAATCAACATCTTCATAAAAGGCTGCAGGGTAAATTAGAAAATTAACAGGCGACGTTGCTGGGAACTGAAAGCTCGACTGGATTGTGGGGTTTTCAGTAGTCCCTTCGTTTGGCAGCGCATATAAGTTGGTGCATTCGGCTTCGGAGAACAATACATCGAGGTTGTTATTATTATCGATATCGAGCATAAGCAGGCTCTTGCCTCCAGCATGCTTTGTGCGGCCCCCGATCGTTGCACAATCTTCGTTATTGTACGCAAATTCGCCACAGTCGCATTCTGTAAAACCACCCCACGTTTGAGTGATTCTTTCGAAGTCAAGCGAATCGCACGTGCCATAGCGCTCTTTGCTAAAGTTTTGATGGTACTCTACTGTGCCTTGTCCTGCGAATCGCATGTTGAAAATATCAAGATCTCCGTCACCATCGGCATCGTTGAAAGACGGCAAATCATCGAACTGTAGCTGAAGGTTTATCTTTCCGGAGAAGCCCTTCGTCAATAGCACTTCGCTTTTGGATCCGGGAGATCCGCTGTAGAAAAAAAATTCCTCCCAGCTTGGATTTTCACCAGGTGACGTGACGTTGGTGTAAACTTTGATACCTAATATATGACCGGTGAAAATATCCTTTCTTCCGTCACAATTGAAGTCACGAAGCAGGAGCCAGTTCGTTATTTCATCCGGAAAAAATCCCTCAAATTCCGGCGCATACCGATAGGTATTGTCTTGATTGATAAACGTGAGAATTTTATCAGCCATCCGGTCAAATATCACAAGGTCATCGTTGCTATCGCCGTTTAAATCCAACGTGTTATAGTGGGCAGCATTTAATCCCCCAGCCCAGGGAAGTGCCAACGCATTCCCTGACTGGTCTTGAACAGATATGTTCTGCTCAAGCACATAGGTAAATTGCGCATGGAGGGTCAACGGAAAGATCAGTATCAGAAAACGAAGTAACGTGACCATTAAATTATTCTTTATCCTTAACGTTGATCAAACGCGCGCTGTTGTATTACTTGCAAGATACTTCTCAAAGCGCATATACCAATTGAGATAACTTGAATGATGGAAATTAAAGATCTATACGCAAGGTTTCTGGAGTCCGGCAAGGTTTCGACCGACTCGCGTCAAGTCAATACAGGATCGATTTTTTTTGCGTTAAAAGGAGAAAAATTCAACGCCAACACTTTTGCAAGCCAAGCGCTGGAAAAAGGCGCTACCTACGCCGTCGTGGATGAGAAAGAATTCGCTGTCAGTGAACGATATATTTATGTGAACGATGTATTGGAGACGCTGCAAAAACTGGCGCGATACCACAGGGATCAACTGAAGATCCCTGTGATTGGATTGACGGGTTCAAACGGAAAAACGACAAGCAAGGAATTATTACATGCCGTTTTAAGTACGAAGTTCAAGACGTCGGCTACTAAAGGAAATCTCAACAATCACATTGGTGTACCGCTCACCCTATTGGCCATCGACAGAAACGTGGAAGTCGCCGTTGTCGAGATGGGTGCGAATCACCTGGGTGAAATTGCACTACTTTGTACGATAGCAAATCCGTCGCATGGATTTATAACAAATATCGGGCGTGCTCATATTGGATTGTTTGGCGGATATGAAAATATTATTCGGGCTAAATCAGAATTGTATCAGCATCTCATTAATACGGGCGGTATTGTATTTATAAACTCGCAGAATGAGACTCTGTACAACATGTCCAAACGCTTTAAAGCACCCGTATTTTATCCTGCAAAGGGGGACTTTTATTATGGAAAGCTAATTAGCGCCGATCCTTTTCTCAAAATCGAGGCTGAAAATGGAGATAAGATTCAGACAAGCTTAATTGGGGCATATAATTTTGAAAATGTTATGGCAGCGTTGTGCATCGGAAAGTACTTCGGCGTTGACGCTAGTCATGCTAACCAGGCGATCGCGCAGTATGAGCCTGGCAATATGAGGTCCCAAATGATTCAAAAGGGAAACAACAGAATAATACTCGATGCGTATAACGCTAATCCGAGTTCCATGCAAGCTGCGGTCGAGAATCTTGCCTCCATAAAAGCAAATAATAAGGTACTTATCCTGGGTGACATGTTTGAATTGGAGGGCGAGTCGGAGAAGGAGCATCGCGGTATCGGAAAGCTCATACGGGAAAAAAAGTTCGGAGGTGTCTACCTTTGCGGGAAATTATTTAAGACTGCTCTCGCAGAAATCCCAGACGCTAAATACTTTGAAACAAAAAATGAATTGATCGAGGATCTTAAAATACATCCGGTAAAAGACGCAACGATTCTGGTCAAGGCCTCCCGGGGAATAGGACTCGAAACAATCATAGACTATCTCTAATTCCATGACTACGTTCACTGGTCCAGGCCAGTCCTATAATTGATAATCGATAATTAAGATGCTTATGGCACGCAACATTAAATACTATCTGTCGGTCTTGATCATAATACTATTGTTCAAACTGGCAGCAGCCCAAGATCTTTACAAATTACCCAAGGATACGGAGACGCGCTGGTCAAGTTTTGAAAATCCGACAGCAGAAAAGGGCAAAGGCGGATCGGAAAATAAGAGAGCCAAGGGACATCCCTCCGAAAACATCACACCAGGTGAAACCAAGCTCCTGCTGAATACCAAAGGCGCTGGAATAATTCAACGCATCTGGATGACAATCAATGACCGTTCACCCGCCATGTTAAGATCGCTGAAATTGGAGATGTATTGGGATGAAAATCCAAAGCCTGCTGTCTCTGTACCACTCGGTGATTTTTTTGGTCTCGGATTGGGTCGAAAGGTAGCATTTCAAAACGCATTGTTTTCAGATCCGGAGGGACGATCGTTCACATGCTACATCCCTATGCCTTATCGAAAGGCCGCGCGTATTGCGCTGAAAAATGAAAGTGAAAAACCAGTTATGTTATTTTACGATGTAAACTTTCAACAAGTAAAATCACACTCGGAGGATATAGCATACTTTCACGCGTACTGGAGTCGCGTTCAAAAGACGGAACTTGGAAAGGACTTCGCTATTCTTCCCCTCGTGAAAGGCAAGGGCCGATTCCTGGGAATGAATATGGGAATTATAACGGACCAACTATACGAAAATAGCTGGTGGGGCGAGGGAGAGGTAAAAATTTACCTGGATGGAGATATTGAACTGCCTACCTTGAATGGAACTGGTACGGAAGATTATATTGGAACGGGCTGGGGGCAGGGATTATTTACGCATCAATATCAGGGATGTCTGGTAGCTGATGAAAAAAACAGGCAGTGGGCTTTTTACCGGTATCATATCCCAGATCCTGTTTATTTTAGCAGTGCCTGCAAAGTTACAATTCAAATTATGGGCGGGGAGATGCGCGATAAGGTCCGAGAGTACGTAAAAAACGGCGCACCCCTTATACCTGTAACGGTTGCAGGTAAGGAATTTGTGAAGCTCCTGGAATTGCAGACTCCCATTCAACTAAATGATGCGAATTTTCCCGAGGGATGGACAAATTTCTATAGGCAGGATGACGTTTCAGCAACAGCATATTTTTATCTCAACACCCCCGCATCGGAAGCACCGGCACTCCAGGAACTGAACGCCAGGATTGCGGCATTACCGGAAAAATATTAGGTCTGTGAAACTCGATTTTAGTACGTATGGAATTCAAAAGAACTCTAGACTTCCTCAAGAAGCTTTCCAGGAATAACAATCGTGAATGGTTTGAAAAAAACAAGGAAGTATTTCTTCAGGTAAAAGACGATTTTGAAGGATTTGTTGGCGACTTGCTTCATCAAATGATTGTCCACGACGAGACTTTGGCGGGGCTGGATCACAAAAAATTAACGTTTCGGATTTATCGCGACATAAGATTCAGCAAGGACAAAACTCCGTATAAGACATTTCTCAGCGCCGGATTGTCTGCGTCCGGGAAAGGCACCGGAAGACCCGGCTATTATTTTCAAATAGAACCTGGAAACAAGAGCATGGTTGCAGCTGGCCTATACCTTCCCAGTGCTGAGAACTTGGCAAAAATCCGGCAAGAAATTGATTACAATGGAGAACGGTTTGCAGAAATTTTAGCTGAAATAAAATTTAAAAGAATATTCGGTCACCTGTGGGATGAGGATAAATTGAAGACGATGCCAAAAGGATATGCCAAAGACCATCCACACATCGAATATCTGAAACTGAAGAGCTTTATGGCCACCCATAGTTTTAGTGATGCGCAGGTATTGCACAAAACTTTTTTGAAACTCCTCGTGGAATCCATGAAGACCGCAAAACCGCTCAATGATTTCTTGACCGAAGCCCTTGCATAATTATTCTTGTTCGGAAACAAACTTCAGGGTGTCGATAGTTTTGATGCACCTATCGATCATCTTAGTAATGTGGCTTTGAAGGTTCGCGGGGTTTGGCTCTTTTAACTTAGCCTGGATAATTCGAATCTCTTCTAACATCTCCGTATCATTCAAGAGGCCTAACGTGGTCTTAGTCTTGTGGACTGACCTGATGAAAATATCCGGGTTGTTGGCTGCCAGTGCTTTATCAATACTCGTCATCAACTCAGCGACGTTATTGGCAAGCAGTTGCGCAAGTTCACGCCTAAAATCAGGATCTCCGTCTGCACAACGGTCCAGCGTAGCCATCACAATTTCGGGCCTCATTTTATCTAAATGAGTTTTGAGCTTGCTGTGTAATTCGACTTCGCTGAATGGATGGCAAATGAAATCGGTGAGCACATTCCCGTTTACGTCGCTCCTTTCCGCTCCGTATCCTATAATAGGTATGCTTTGAAATTGATCACCCAGGTTTCGAATGGCTCCTGCCAGCTCATACGCTTTAATGTCCACAAGATCAACGGCTATCAATACAACTTCGAATTGCCGGGTTTTGGTCAGTTCAATTGCCTCTCTTCCACTCCTTGCCGAAGAAACATGAAGTCCCCACCCCGACAGTAACTTCTCTGCGGGAATTGCCTTTTCCGAATCCATCTCCACAAATAATATTGGATGTGGTCCCAGAGATTCCATCTATATTCTCCTCTGTTTGTTTCTAACCTTACGGGCCTTACAAATTTCCATATAATTTTCTCACTCGCAATCCATTCAAAACCACTAATGGCCATAACAATTCTCAAGGCGTTCAGATTCCTTCATGCTTGCACAATGTTATTTTTGATGGCATATTTTACAAGCTCGGCCGAATTCCTTAATCCCAGTTTCTCCAAAATATGACCCTTATGGGTCTCCACCGTCTTTATGCTGATGAATAAACATTCGGCAATTTCCTTATTACCTTTTCCCATAGCCACAAGTCCTAAAACTTCATACTCGCGCTTAGTCAGATCGTTAGGCAGGCGGGTATTATCGGGGTTTTTGAGTTTTTCATGAACATAAAAGTCTTCAAAGACAAGTTTGGTTATCGCATCAGTGAAATAACGTTCACCACCATATACGGTCCGTATAGCAGCTATCATGGTCTGTCGGTCAGAATCCTTAGGGATATATCCATCGATCCCGCATTGTATTCCCGCTGCCAAATATTCCTTTTTGACTTCCATCGAGACCAGAATAACCTTCACGTTTTTGTCCTGCTCTTTGATCCATCGGGTCGCCTCAATGCCCGTCATTCCACGGAGCATAATATCCATCAAGACGACGTCTGGTTGGCTCTCCCGTACTTTGCTAATGGCTTCCTCGCCTGTCCCACAGGACCCTACGACTGTTATATCTTCACAATCGGAAAGCATCGAAGTGATCCCATCTCGCATAAGGGTATGATCATCAACCAGAAATAGTTTAATCATGGTGTGGTATTTGTGTCTTTTGGTTTAATACTTTCTTTATTGACCTTACCAGGTATTGGCCATCGCATGGCTTTTGAATAAAGAGATCTCCGCCTAATGCTTTTACCCTATCTATAACGTCGGCAGCCGTTCTCGCTGATAATATTATAACGGGTATTTGTCTTAACGTCGAATCATTTTTTATTGCAGTTATCAATTGAAATCCGTCTATCCCTGTCATAAACAGGTCGGAAATAACAACGTCCGGGAATTGCTCTTTCAGTCGGGTAAGCGCGTCTGAACCGCTAGTGGCAAGCGAAACTTCAAATTGTTCCATTTGAAGAATGTCTGCAATTTCAGTCGCCAGTGCTGGAGTGTCTTCCACAAGTAAAATTTTTGTCATGCACTAATCTTAAGACCCACTGTAAACTCAGACCCTTTTCCAATCTCACTCTTGAAGTTCAGTTCACCCTCCAACAGTTCTACCGCCTTCTTGACTATAGATAACCCAAGGCCTGAGCCCTGGATAGCTCCTGCATTCGAGCCTCGATGAAAAGGATCAAAAATTTTATCAAATTCATTTGCGGGGATTCCAACGCCTTTATCCGTCACGGAAATTCTAAGTTGACCATTTTCTGCGCGAACACTGAGTGATACTTCGGATGACTCAGGGGAAAACTTAATCGCATTGCTCAACAGATTGATAAACACATTGCGCAGGAGCTTTTCATCAATTTTTACCTCCCGCACTTCGCTGTCGAATGTAAACATCACGGTGTGTGTTGACTTGGTGCTGTACAAAACCTCTTCCACAATTTTTTTGAAGAAATCATGGATATCAATTTTTCGGGCAACAACTTTTGTTTTCCCGGACTCACTTTTACCCAATGTCAACACATCGTCCAAAAGGAACGTCATATGCTTCACTTGTTTTTCGATGCTCTCCAGCTTTTTTACGATGTCTGAGGGCTGAAGCTTGTCCAAGTAATCTCGCAGGTAGTTTGCCGCGAAGTTAATGGTCGCCAGAGGTGTTCTGAACTCGTGAGACGCGATCGCTACGAACTTGCTTTTTAACTCAACCAATTCCTTTTCTTTGCTCAATGCCTCATTTAATTCCCGGGTTCTTTCCTTTACCTGTCTCTCGAGCTTTTCGCGGATCATTTCTTCTTGCCGCTTACGCGCTGTGACATCCCGTTGGATTGCCACAAAATGGGTTAATATTCCGTCCTTATCTCCCACGGGCACGATTGTAAAATTTGCCCAGTATTCATCTCCATTCCTTTTATAGTTTATTATTTCAACTTCGATTGTTTCCTGTTTCAATAGCGCTTCGCGGATTCGCCTCAACTCAGTCCGATCTGTCTTGGGTCCCTGGAGTATCCGCGGTGTTTTACCCATTACTTCGTCCGCTGAGTAGCCTGTCATTGTCGTAAAGGCCTCATTGACATATACGATGCAGGGGCCTTCTGCATCAACCGACTGAGCCTCGGTCACCAATACCGCATCATTTGCATTTGTAATTACAGATTCGAGTAACCGTAAATAGCCTTCAACTTTCGTGCGTTCCGTTACGTCATATACTGCGACTATCCTGGATTCGATGCCCCCAAGCCTGATGTCGTGCGACACGATCTCAGTATAGAGCACTGAATTATCCTTGCGCTTGTAGCGCCATGGTCCGGTCTTATGCAAACCATTTGTTTCCAACGATTCGCGTACGCCTTCGGGAGGTAATATATCCTGGATCGTCAGGCTGGAAAATTCATCACGGCAGATTCCATAATATAGTATAGCCGATGCGTTGACCATTAGAATGCGCTGAGTTTTGATATCATAGGCCCACATCGGAACGGGATTGTTTTCAAACAATAGTTTGTATTCCTCCTCCGACTGCTTTAACAACTGTTGATTTTGCTTGCGTTCAATCGCGTACCGTATTGTTTTTTCCAAAAGATTCTTATCATAGCGTCCCTTTAACAGATAGTCCTGGGCGCCTTTCTTTAGCGTTTCGGCGGTAATATTTTCATCAATTAACCCAGTCAAGACGATCACAGGCGCAGAGGATGATAAGGGATAGACCCTTTCGAAAGTCTCAAGACCCTCACTATCAGTGAGAAACAAATCCAGCAGAATGAGCCTGAATGTATTGGTTTTTAGCAGGATTATGGCCTGGGTCAGGGATGCCGCATGCAGGATTTCAAAGTCAGGCAACGAAGTCCTTTTTAGAAATTCCTTTACCAGAAAAAGGTCTCCGGCATTATCTTCCACTATTAAAATTCTGGGTTTCAAAGACACCATAATGCTTAACTCAGGTAAACTATCCGCTTCCTTTGGGGGTTCTGTGTAGTCGCCACGGCGGAACTATGCCCGCATAATTTACAAACAACTATCCTGTGCGCCGGGAATGGCTTATGGCCATGATGGTTTGATATTCCCTACAACTTTAAATGTTTGCCTTCCGGACAACTTTTTAACCCCGTTAATCGGGTTACTGCGAAATTTCCAAACTTTTTTGGAGTAAAAGTCTTTCTTTTTGCCGTCAAAAGTACGTTGACAATTAACCTAAGATTTTAGTATAAACTGAAAAATTGATCAGCTGACAGCAGACGAATTTTTGCTGTATGGTTGTGTTCGTTTGCTGATCGTAAAATGAAAAGTGCTCCCGACTTCCGGGGTGGATTCGACCCAGATTTTGCCGCCATGGGACTCAACAATTTTCTTGCATATCGCGAGACCTATTCCTGTGCCTTTTGTCTCACTTTCATTATGCAGGCGTTGAAAGATCACAAAAATCTTATCAAAGAACCGGGGATCGATACCCATCCCATTGTCAGAAACGTAGAATTTCCAGTGTGTTGGCTCTTCAACCCCGCCGATGACAATTTCCGGAGCAGCTTGACCTCGATATTTGATTGCATTGCTGAGTAAATTCTGCATGACTTGTCCAAGTTGGGCTCTTACTCCCAATACAGCCGGCAACTCGCCTACTTTGATAGTAGCGCCGGTGATTCCTATAATGTCGCGCAATGTCTCCAATGTCCTTAGCACCGTTTCATTCATATCTACAGTGTCTAATCGTTCCTGCACGACACCCACCCGCGAATACTCCAGCAGATCTGTGATGAGTTGTTTCATTCGCTCCGCGCCTTCGACGGCAAAATCAACATATTGATGAGATTCCTCATCGAACTGATCGGCGCATTTCTTTTTCAAAAGCTGAAGAAAGCTCCTTACCATCCGCAAGGGTTCCTGGAGGTCATGGGAGGCGACGTATGCAAATCTTTCTAATTCTGCATTCGACGCAGCGAGTTTCGATGCCTGGTGCGCCAGGGAGTTATTTAATTCCTTCAGTACGGTCTCGGCATTTTTTTGCTCTGTGATATCGCGACTTATGCCTATGAGCCCAACAACGTCGTTTTGTTCAATCAATGGAATTTTGGACGTCAATAGCCAGCGGATTTCATTGTTATGCCCGACTATTTTTTCTTCCACATCAAGAACCGGTTTTCCAGAGGAAAGTACCTTGCGATCAGCCTCCATAAACTGTTCTGCAATCTCCTTGTCAAAATAGTCCATTACGGTCTTTCCGATGGTCTCGGCTTCTGTGGCGGCACCAATCAATTGAACGTTTGCTTTGTTATTGACGATATGACGAAGTGAAGTATCCTTTATGTAAATGTAGTCCGGAATGTTGTCGATGAGTGTTCTCAATAAATAGCGTTCCTGCCTCAAAGATTCCTCTGCTGCTTTGCGCTCTGAGATATCGCGGTAATTCGCGACATATCCATTTACGTTTCTATCATGCAGCAGATTCGTCACGACACCCTCGAGCCAAATGTAATGTCCATTTTTATGCCTAAAGCGAAACTGGAAATGCAGAGGCTTGCCAGGTTGCGACGCAAGCTCGTCGTAAAGCTTCAAGAATGAGGGCTTATCGTCCTCATGGACGTAATTCAAAACCGGTTTTTGCTGACGTTCCTCAAATGTATATCCCAGGATACGTGTAACAGATGGGCTTTGATATAGGACAATTGTATTTTCGTCATTCAGGACGATTCCGTCTGAAATATTTTCAATCAAAGCTCGAAACCGTTTTTCACGTTTTGACACCTCCTTTTCGGCCTGTTTTCGACTTTCTATTTCGAGTTGAAGCCGTTGGTTCAGTTCACTCAATGCTGACGTTCGTTCGGACACAAGCTTTTCCAGCCCCTTCGATTCGTCCGACTGCAATACTCTCCCACGAGAACGGATCAAGGTTATAACAAAAGTCAACAACGTTACTGCTCCAATCATCCTTAACACGACGGCGGTAAGGTCAGCATAAGACCAGTAACGAACCGCGTCTGTCAGGTACGTAAGGCTCGTTGACCCTATGAAGACCATAAGCGTGATTGTCAGAAGTCTTTGAGGCCTTGGTTCCCTGATTCCTAAAACCGTCCGCCGCAGTATCATGGGCAAACTAATAAGGCAAATACCGATAAGGACGCATTCAGCCACGAAAATCCAGCTAATAGCAGACGGGTTATTCGGCTGGGCAAATACGGGCGCCGCCATTGAAAAAAGAATGATCGTAGTCAAAAGCGTCTTTTTTTTCATATGGCGGCCTTTACATCCAGGTAATCTTGATATACTGGTCTCCGACTCCATATTACTTAACCCAGGTAAAGAATGTTGGTTATCTGCCCAGTCGATGTTGAGATTTCAAGGACTCTCGACTTCTATAGCGTTCGAATGTTTTTGCAAAGAAACAACATTAACCCAACACTTACTTTAGAAAAGAACGGCTAACAGAAATTTAAATTGATTGTAAAATTCCTTTTTTCGGCAACGCTAGGTTGCCATTTCGAGAACTTCGAGCATTTCTTCCGGCGTTAAAGCTACCGGGTTATTCTTATTTTCGGTGGTATTCACAATTCGTTCAAAGTCTTTCGAAGAAACACCACCCTGACTCAGCTTCGGAATATTCATTTCTGCGGTCCAGGTTTCCAGGGTACTCAGCAGCAGATCAATATAGTAGTCCCGTCCATGCCCTTCCTGAGTAGTCAAGATCTTCCCAACGTTAGCATATTTGTTCAGACTTTTCCCGTCATCTATTGATCGCAGCTTTCTGACCGTCAATTTATTGGCTGGGGCCATTAACGAGCTGCAAATGACGCCATGAGCAATCGGGAAAAATCCGCCGATTGAAGACGCAAAACCGTGCACAATGCCCAACCCCGCATTTGTCAATGTTACACCTGATAAGTAAGCACCCAACGCCATGCCTGTACGTGCAACTAAGTTTTCCGGATCCTTGAAAGCTGTTAGAAGGGATGGTGCGACGTGCTTTAATCCTTGGTTCGCAAGCGCATCGGTGATAGGATTTCCGGCACATGAAAGATAAGATTCCAGCAACTGGGTAAATGCGTCCATTCCACTCGCTGCGGTGGTGGAAGGTGGGCACGACAGTGAAAGAATGGGATCGACTATGGCAATATTTGAAACGAAATTGTTGTGGCGTAGCGACCGCTTATACCCATTTGGTCCGGTCTCTGAGAGCACGGCGTTCCTTGCAGCCTCGCTCCCCGTGCCCGCTGTCGTGGGAACCGCGATAAATGGGACCTTCAAACCCGGATGCATTGGTTTGGTACCGACGCCCTCCAAATAGTTTTTGACCGGCTCATTCAAAGGGATCATGGCTGAAATTGCTTTACCCGCATCCAGCACACTACCTCCGCCAATAGCCACGACAACATCGGGGCTGAAGCGCAAAACACTCTGCACACCTTCGTCCACTATCCATGGCGTTGGTTCACTCCTAACCATAAAATGCTCAAATGTCAGTTTGGCCGCGTCGAACTCTCTTAACAACTTTTCAAAATGAGTTGATGTTACCAAGGATCTTGTTCCTGAAACAAGAAGAAATCTTGACCCATACGTTTTTATGGCCGCAGACAATACAGAAATCTTGCCCTGCCCAAAATGCAACACGGGCATAGGTGCCAAATTGAACACGTCCTTCATTTCAGTTCCCTCGGGGAAATAGGAGTGAGTGTTTTATCCCTTCGCGGGGCCCTGCCATCCAGTTTGCCACCCTGTCGCGCCAAACGATATAATGTTCAGTTTGCTTATGTGCTATGGCAGCTTGCTCCGAATCATAGACCTCGTACAAAATAAATTTTGCAGGATCGGTCATATCCTGAAGGATATCAAAACGGAAATTACCCGTTTCCTTTATTGAATTCTCATGATTCTGACGAGTTGCATCGATAAAGGATTCTATAAACTCGGGCTTCACCTTAACATGGACCAAAGTAGCGGTCATACAATTATGTTATGTTACCCGGGCAAATTAGCAATCCAAGCCAACAATACCGCAATTTTTTCCATCGGAGAATCGTACCAGCGCCAGACGTTGGTTCGTAACCATTAAATCAAAACTCTTTCGACATCGGCAACGTTGAGTATCTTGGATCAGAAATGAAAAATCAAGGTCTTCTTTTTATTCCTGACATTAGTGGATTCTCACAGTTTGTCCACGAAACGGAGATTGACCATAGCAGGCTAATCATCCAGGAATTGCTTGAAATTCTGATTAATGCCAACCATCTGGGCCTTGAAATTTCTGAGATTGAAGGTGATGCGATCTTATTTTACAAGTTCGGGAACCCCCCTGAATTGAAGGACTTGTATCAACAGGTTGAAATTATGTTTAAGGAGTTTCACCGAAGTATCATGGTTTATGATCAACGCCGTTATTGTCAATGCAAGGCCTGCATTTCTGCTGTTAAACTTACCTTGAAAGTCGTTACCCATTATGGAGAATTCACCGATTATAATGTGAAGAATTTCAAAAAACTAATTGGCAGGGATATCATTGTTGCCCATCAGCTTCTCAAAAATGACATACCGCAGCACGAGTACTGGCTGGTTACACAAAATCTTTTGTCAGACGAACCGTTGAAGTTCAAGGGCTGGATGGAATGGAATTCGAGCACGAAGCAAACTGAGAACGGAGAGATTTCATTTCAATATGCTCAGCTTGGTCAGCTAAAGAATGAAATTGTACTTGAGCCCGCCGCCCAGGCAGCCGTGGATACAATGACAAAAATGTTTTCTGTTCAACGGGAATATCCTACTGATATCATCACACTTTTTCATGCCACCGGCGATTTCAAATATCGTCACCGTTGGCAGGAAGGTGTAAAAGCCGTGGAAGAGTTGACACACTACCTTCCGCGCATCGGGATGAAGTGCCGATGCATTATGGACAGCGGAAGCGTAATTATTTACTCAATCGATTATCAATACACTGATTATAAGATACAGTTTAGTGAAGTAGACGAAAAGAAAACCGTTTGTACACGTTATACGCTTGAAAGGATAGCGGTAAAAAGAACGAAGCTTACGCTTGAATTCTATCTCAAAAAAAAATTATCCGGGTTACTTATTTTCAGCATTATGGACAAGAGGAAAAAGATTAATGCTTTTAATAAATCACTGGAAAATCTCGAGAGCCTGGCAAAAGAATTAAGGATTCCTACCGCTGTCGCATCCTGAAACCCACCAGCACACCATCCAGCACGAGCTACCAGTAAGAAGGACATTCAATCCCTTTGTGCAGACTTGGGATTTTGATACGATAATTGATCATGATTTCATGCGTGCCGTTTGAATATAACCGAATATCGGAGGTTGTAAAATCATAAGCATATCCAACGTGAAAATTGTCATTCAGTTGAAGTTCAAACATTCCGACCATTGAATCTCCCAATCTATACGAACCTCCTAAGCCGACCATTTCATGGATAACGAATACTAGGTTTGCGTCAAAGCTTAAGGGTGCTGTTTCCTGAATGCGAATCAATGTAGAGGGCACTACCTTAAGATTTTTAGAAACCTTGTGAGTATAGCCGGCCATAAGGTAATAGTACCTTGACTGTTTAGCGATACTAGAAAGGTCTTCTGAATCGATGACCTTGTTGTTCAATATATAGGGGACTGACAGGCCAGCATAGAATTTTTTGTGCCTATAATAAATTCCAGCACCAAAATTCCAACTCATATTTCGCTCTACGACCGACGCGAATGGATCATTCAAATCCTTTGGATTCAATTTTGTAAAATCGGACTTGAGGCTATTGAAACCGCCCTGAATCCCAAAAGAGAGGGTGGAACTCTTATCGAACTTCGAAAGCGGAATTTTATAGCTGTAAAGCAGGTAGAGACTATTTTCATTATGAATTCCAATCTGGTCATTGGCTGCCAAGAACCCCAGTCCTACCCTCGCCTTTCGGAATCCTGAATGTGCGCTTGCCGTAAAAGTTTTTGGTGCTCCCGGAAAGTTGACCCATTGATTTCGGTAGATGGCCGTACCGCTCAATTGCACCTGCGTTCCAGCATAGGCAGGATTGATCAGTAGGGGATCGAACATATATAACGAATGTATGGGACGCTGTTGGGCATAACTACCAGTACATACGACAACTACGGTTATAATGGCAATAATTTTTTTCATCGCACCAATTCAAGGTATCCGTTTATGGGTTTCGACCCATCGCGCTTATCTATGATGTAGAAATATGTCCCGTCCGGCAGATCATTGCCCAACACATATAATCCTCGTTCGCCTATACCGCGGAAAATGACATCAACATTATTGTATCCGTCGGCTTCGAACACCTTCACCCCCGAACGGTTAAAGACCTTAACATTATTAGTCGGAAAATTCTGGATACAGTCAATAATCCAGACATCGTTATTACTATCTCCGTTGGCTGACACCAGATTATAAGAAAGTATTTCGGTTCCCACTTCAACGACTGCTTCGCCCTCGCATCCTTCCGAACTCACAAACTCAGCCCTGTAAAAGCCCGCTGGTAAGTCATAGGACGCCGGTCCAACGCCAATCTGCGTGTTGAGAACATCCTCGTACCACGTGATGTCCGACAACACAACGTTAGCCGTAGTCAACTCCAGTGTCACGCTGCCCGAGGGTCGTAAACAGTACGATGGCGTAGAGAGCAGACTTACCTCTGGTATCACACGTTCGTCCGGCACGTCTATAATGCTAGGCAACGACGCACATCCAGTAATAACATCGGTTGCCGTAACTGCATAAGGGCCTATATCCCGATTGATATAATTGACTCCAGTGAAGTCCGCCGGTCCCTGGGCGGTAGAGCCGTCATACCAGTTGAAGATGAAATTCAATGTTGCCCCATTCACATTAGCTGCAACCCATCCGTTGGGATCGATACAATTTGTTCTTCCCTGAATCAGAATGGCCGTCGGGCTAGGTGGCAAAACGGTGCCATCAGTGATAGCTCCAGTAGACTCGTTGGAACATCCAGTGATGTTCTTAGTTACGTGAACAGTATATGACCCAACCGACTGCCCAATCAGTTTATTGTTAGTGCTCAATGTTGTGCCTGAAACGGTCGTGCCCGCATACCAATCAAAAGTATATCCACCCACTAAGCCCCCATCCGCTGTTGCAGAAAGCTGGCCATTAGGACGCAGGGGATCACAATTGATCAGTGGGTTGTCTTGCACGATCATTATTTCGGGATAGATCCGACCATCTCCAACTTCGACATGGTCGATGGAAGCGCAGCCTGTATTAAGGTCAATAAGGCGAACCGTATATTGACCCTCGGCCAAACCTGTTTGCAAGAAGTTTGACGTTAGCAACGGATGGGCTGGGTCATTGGACATAAAACCAAACTCGGGGCTATTCATGTCAGCCGGTGGATTCCCATTGTAGAGTTCTGCTGTGTAATTGTAAGGGAATGGATAATTATTTAATGTGTTCGGATCAATTGGAAAGGCAGAACCGCTCGCCAGCAGCACTCCGTCAGCAATATCGCACCTTGTACGGGGACTGGTCGAAAGCGAAAGCTGAGGCATGAATTGAGGAGCGTTATCAGGAATGATGTATAGCTCAGATCCCCGGCAATTTGTCGCTGCATTGAATACTTCGACCGAATATTGCCCCGCCGATAAATTTGAAATGGTGCTAGTGGTTGCAAAGCTTGTGCCGGTCAAGTCCAGGCTTGGGTACCAAGCAAAGGTATAATTGGCATTGCTGTCGTTCTGTCCATCTGCTGTCGAAACCAACACGGCGGTACCGTTGAGATTATCACAACTGATTTGTGGTACGGTTTGCTGGATGGCAATATCAGGATACACAATATCGGCATCCTCAATAACCACTTCGATTGGCAAGGATTTGCAATCCGTCAGAAGATCCTGAACCAAGACGAAATAACGGTCTGGCTGTTGGCTGGGTAGGTTAGCAAGAGTCTGTCCTGCCAGTAAATTTCCAGGATAATCATTTTTATACCATTCATAGTCAAAGCCTGCATCCAATTGAGCTGGATCCGTTATTGTAGTAACTCCGCCAATGGTAATTTCAACCACAGTAGCGCTTCCGGTTGGAAAGCAATCAACTGGATTCACTACGTCAACCTGGACAATATTAGGAAGACTGATAGTCTGGTCTAGGTTGACCGCAAGGCCCTCTGTATAAGCACAGCCTGTTACAGTATTTGTGACCATTAAAACATAGTTGCCTTCAAAGGAATTATCGAGTTGGCTCGTAGGGCTTAAGTCATTTTGGGTCGTAACACCTGGAAGTGCACCTCCATTCATCGCCCATGAAAATGTATAATTATCCGTCGTGCCGTCACGCTCAGATGCCGTTGCCAGCACAACACCATTTGGATTCATTGGATTACAGCTCGAATTTGGAGTGACAGCGAACGCCACCTGAGGATCCACACTCATGTCGTTGATATCCACTCGGAACGGAGGCGTCGCACAGCCGGATCCCGGCGCATTATTCGAATTTTTAATGCCTATTACATAGTAGGTGCCTGCGCCTATGGTCTGATAATTTGTTGTATTCAGCGCACTACTTGTGATGACGGTGTTCGTTCCGTCTTCAAGCGGCGATGACGACGGGCTGTCCTCAAACCATCTGAAATTGTAATCCGTTACGGTGGCCGGACTCACTGCAGTCACAACCATGCTGCCATCAGGATTACAGATCATCTGATCTAACTTATCTACCGTTAGAATTTCAACCGGAGGCGGAGTGTTGAGCAACGTTACGGTACCATCGATCGCGCATTGCGTAGTACGATTCAACGCCCTTACGGTGAACGCTCCGTCGCTGACACCGGCAACGTTATAAGGACTTGGAATGTCAATCCCATCGGTGACCGTGTTGCCCGCGGGAACAGAAAGCCAAGTGAAGTCATAGTTAGAGGCGACGCCTGGGCCCGAGGAAGTTACAGCCGTTACGGTTATCGCACCATCAAAATTATTGTCGCATGAGGTATTGCCCATGGCAGCGAAGCTCACAATGGGATTTATATGAATGTCTTTTACATCAGCTCTAGCTGGTGGTGATTTGCAGCCAGAGCCCACGGGAGCAGACGCATCCACGGTTGCAATCACAAAATATGTCCCCTGATCCAATCCGGTGATTGCGTCGAGCCCGATGCCAGTTTGTGTGGGTACACCAGAAGGGGTATCGGCAAACCACTCAAAATTGAATACATTATGATCGGGCTCCGCGATACCATCAATGATTACCTGCTGCACAAACATCTCGCCGTTCGGGAAACAATATTCATTGTCCACGTGGTCAACGGTTGTTATTACAACAGGAATGTCAAGTTTCACGACATTAGTTGCTGAGGTAGTAATACAACCTGTCAATTCGTTCGTAGCATTTAATGTGAAGAATCCGTCCCTCACGTCTGTAAATACGTTGTTGATACCCGATAATCCAGTGCCATCGGCAGGCGTGGCTGCTCCCCCGGGTATCGTCCAATCATATGCGTAGGTCGCTCCTGGTACTGATCCGGGACCTGTTGCCGTCGTTACGTTCACGGTTATCGTACCTTCATAATTAGTATCACACGCGGTGTTGGCAGTCGGCGTCATGGTAATTTGGGGGTCGATAGTATTATCGCCGATGTCGACTTTAAATGGCGCGCTGAAGCACCCTACACCACCCGTTGTCCCTGGATTTACTTTAGTAGCAACTACCCAATAAGAACCTATAGTAACTGCGGCGCTAGGCAAAGGCGAACCGACATTGGATAGGATTTCACCACCTTTTGCGGCCGAACCATCACCCATCGAACTGAGAACATTGGCTGATAGATTACTATCTGTGAACCAGTCGAATCTGTAATCGCTCAAGTTGTCGGCGGGGCCATTGATGATATTCAATGCAGTAACTTCAATCTGTGCGGAAGTTTCAAGAGTGGGCGCGCAGAATTCAGCATCAGCAGAAAGTACGTTGCCGTCTACCAGTTCGGCAATTGATGGTTGATTGGGGATGCTCACAAAACGTTGCGTCTGGCAGTTATTTGTGGAGGTCACAGTGATCGTGTATTGCGGTATTTGCATGCCCGGTTGTAGACCACCGATGGTTTGATTACCAACACCCAAACCTGCCACAGGATAAGTTCCAACCAGCGGCGACGGTGAGACCCCTAGAGTATATGTATTCCCAGCCGTTCCATCATTAGGATCCTGCGCAATACTAACTTCGGCAGACCCATCTGCGGAATTAAGATCGCACGCTGTATTAGCAGTTAATGCCCCAACAAGGTTGACAACTGGAGGCAATGCGAGTGATTCAATTTCTACAAACTTGTAAACAGGGCAATTACTTCCGAATTCTTGTTTTATCTCAATAGTATACATCTGTGGTGCGAGCGAGGAATAAACTATGGGATCGGTTACACCAGCTCCAGGTCCAATCGCTCCGGGGGGACTTACCAATTGTGAAGGATCTGGATTCTCCCCACGATACAGCCGGTAAGAAAAGTCCTGATACGTTAAGCCCACCGGAAAAGCAGGGATCGATGCTACCTCGACCTCGATTCCACCATTCCCTATCGTGTACGGGCAGATTGTCGAGGGTGTCACGGTCTCAACAATCTCATGAGCATCCTGGAAGGGTAGGAAAATCGTTTCATAATTCCCGCATCCATTTCCATTATCGCGCACTACAAGTGTATACAACCTTGATTCCAAGCTGTTGATATTCGAGACAGCGGGTGCTGTAGCCCCTGCAAGCGTGCTGAAGGGATTGTCATTAGGAGCAGTGAACTGAGGTGGATTATCAAAAAAATTGATATCGCTGTTTATGGGACCACCATAATGCCAAAGCAGGTCTAGTGTACCTCCAGAACCACCCGTTACGGTACCTGTCATTTCTCCATCAAATGAACCGCACGTGGAAGGGAATCCGGGACCAAGGGTAATATTGATATTTGTTTGAAGGATCGCGTCAACAACTTCCCGCGTTACCGGCTGCGACAAACAAGTGGTAAAATTGTCCATCGCTACGACGGTATAGTAGCCGGGAATTAAATTATTGTATTGACCATCATCAATGGAAGTAGTCGTTGCATTTCCAACCACCGCAGTATTTAAAGTTGTCTGCGTCTGGCCAGTTTCGTTCAGCCAATAAAACGTATAACCTAAGGCAGTTCCACCAACGTTGGCTTCAATGGCTCCGTCGGGAACATCACATCGTGTGACAGGATCGGTACTTGTTGCGACGACAATTGGATAGGTTATGACTTCGGGCAGAAAAATAGTCTCAGTATTTGAACAACCCGTGCTGGCCCTCGTCGCGGAGACGGTGTAATATAGATTACCTGGCAGTTCGTTTATCTGTCCATTAGTCGTCGTCGTAGTAGTAACATTCGTTCCGGGAAGATTAAGTGCAGGACCGGGACCATTGTCGCGCCAGATAAATGTATACCCCGAATTAACCGCCGCACCTCCACCGATCGTACTTTCATCAATCGTTGCAGTCAAGACACCATTGGGATTGTTAATATCACAGGATGTTTGATCCGTGGAAGCAATGCTGATGGGCGGAATAAACAAGTTGTCAACAATATCTATAACCACTGGTGCTGACGTACATCCGACATCATCTTTTGTAACTTCCAAAGTAAAGGACGCTGCCGACTGTTGGGTCACTGTAGCACTAGTCGCACCGTTGGACCAGTCGAAAGAATATCCAGTAAAAGGTGATGATACGGGAGCACCATTATAGGTCAGCGTACTTAGTGACACTGATCCATCGAAAGGGGATACACATTTTGTATTGTCGGTCTTGCTGAGGGTTATGACAGGATATTCGCGATCATCTGCTATTAAAACAGTCGCCGTATTCTGACAACCGCTGCTTTGGTTCGTTACCAGCACCGTATAAAATGCATTGACTCCTCCTTGTCGATTGTCAAGCAACGCATTTGTTTGGCCGGCGAGTGGTGAGGTTAAGTCAATACCCTGATGCCATAGAATTACATTTGGCGATCCTGGAGGATTACTATCGATCGTCGTTACCAGGGCTTGGCCATTCTCCAACCCAGCGATACAATTGGTCGATGCCGTTGTCGATGTTGCAATGTCAGGTAGAATAGTCTGATCCACTACCTGTGCAGTAGCAGGATCTGAAACACAACCGGTAGGGGTATGCGTCGTTGTTAACGTGTATGATCCGGAGGTCACATTTACAAGATCTTTCACCGTAGCTCCGGTATTCCAGGTGAACGAATAGTCTGAAATAACCCCGGTCTGATTAGAAATAGTCGAAACAACCGCACCATTGAACGTAACCGCCGGCGACGTCAACGCAGGGTTGCACACGGAATTGGGTGAAGGTGTCAGCGTTAGAACCGGCAACACGCGGTTATCGGGTACTGCTACGGTAGAAGTCTGTTGACATCCCGTATTCGTGTTGGTTGTCAATACCGTGAAGAAGATACCTGATCCGCCTTGACGATTATTAAGGGCAGGGTTAGTTGCGCCCGCTATTGGCGTCGAAAGATCGATTCCGCTATGCCATTGAAACGTATACGGCGAACCTGTTCCAACACCATCGACATTTGTCACCTGTGCTGAGCCGTTGGCTAAAGCCGGACTACAATTTGTTGAACCTATACCTGACGCTGTAACTACAGGGAGAATGGTAGCATCAATGACTTCCGCTGTTTCCGGAGTCGATACGCAGGAAAGATCTGTTCGCTCCACAACAAGCGTATAATAACCATTGTCAAGCGATGCCAGTGCATTTGTCGTTTCAGACCTGGGGACTCCAGAGGCCTGCGATCCATTATACCACGTAAATGAATAGTTTGTAAAATCGGTTACAGGATTCCCCCCAAACGAAACAGCAACGGCCACGCTACCCGTATAGCTACTGGATGCAAGCAGCGGATCGCATATTGAATTTGGTGTCGGCGTAAGTGTTACAACGGGTACATTCAAAATCTCCGTAACGACTGCATCCGTGATTGCGGAACATTGCAAGGTGGTAGTAACCCTCACTGTGTAAGCCTGACCTCCGCCCTTTACACTTTCTGCCACACTGCCGTTCACTCCCGAAACATCGGTGTGTGCATTGGCCGGCAAAGTATTTTGACCTTCAAACCAGGCGAAGGTAAAGTTCGCCGGATCCTGTTGAACACCATTGATTGAAACTGTTGCCTGGAAGCGTCCATTAGGGTTAGCAGGATCGCAGGAAGTTTGTGGCGCGAGTTCCGTAATGACAACGTCTGGAACAAGGGTGTTATCAGGGACTTCAATAACAAATGGAAGCGATACACACTGCGTGGCATTGTTGATGGTTTCTACTTCGTAAAAACCAACGGGGAGGCCAGTGCGAATTCTGCCTGTCCCATGGACCGGTGGTAACAAACTTCCGCGTGTACTTGTAGTTTCATCATGGAAATACCAGTTAAAAGTAAAGCCGGCAGGATTCTGTACAACACCTCCTACAACGGCGTCGGCAGTGACGGACCCACTATTCGGATTCTGGCAGTTTTGAACGGGGGTTGACGTGGCTGTCGCACTCGGGTCTACAGCCTCGTCGTTAACAACTTCGCTTGCTGTCGTGGTACAACCATTCCTGGAAACCGCTACGGTGTAGTTGTCCCCAACGAGATTAGTTGCTATGGCAGTCGTCTTTCCCGTGGTCGCGGCATTTCTGAACCATTCGAAAGTATACCCCGTATTTCCGCCCGCAACAACAGCTTCCAGTGCCCCGTTTGGCGGACTACAAGCTGTTTGATGAGATAGAACATTAATTGTTACCGCTGGCAGGACGATGTTGAGCAGCACTGTCTCGTTAACGGGCAGTGTTACGCAGCCCTTCGCTGTATTAGTTACCACGAGCGTATAGTCACCCTCCGCTAAATCGGTTAGGTTGTAATTGTTGCCCCCCTGTGCGGCAGGCACGGGGTTGGAAGTGCCAACCCCGAAGTACCATTGAAAAGAATAGTCACTATAATCTACAACTTCATTGGCCGGATTAGTGGGATCTCCCTTGTATATCCGCGCCCGTAATTCGCCGACATTCGGATCCGCTGCGACGCATTTATTGTTATCGCTGATCTTCTCTATGACTGCAGTAAAAGGATCCGGGACGACGAGCACATCGTAAATGTTATTGTCGATGCGGCATTCATTTGTAACGGAGCCATTGGGATTTATAGGCAAAACGGAACCATTATTGTTGAGTACAATGTAGAGCCTGAAAACAGTCCCAGGACCATTAAATGTTACCGGTGCCGTTGTAAGCGTATCCCCCACCTGTAAGTTGGTAACGGTAATGCTGGTGGAGTAAAGCAAAGAATCAGAGGTAATAGATGGGTCGGTCGGATCTCCGTGGAAGAAGCTCACCGGAATATTATCTGATATAGGTAAATCCCCATCATTGACGATATTAAAGCTCACCTGTATATCCAGGTTACCGCATATAGGCGGGTTGACGATAACCGCAGGAAAATTGCGAGGATCTCCAGGTGGATAGGGCAAATTCTCGGGATCATCGCCCACGAAAGCCAAATCGGGTGCCGGGAAAACGGGACAACCGTCTGCACTTAAAAAAGGAATCTGGTTCAAAAATACGTTGAACGGGGTCTGCGGTCCCGGTAGTCCATTTGCACAGGGACCAGGACTAAATACTATTGCTCCATCTAACTGCGGAAACGGAAGCGTCATATCATCATTTACATTGACGACGTGATACCCCGGCTGGTTCCAGATCTGACGCGTCGGCAACCATTCATTTCCGCTGGAATAAAACATTCTGATTTCACCTAGCGCTTGTTGTTGAATACCAGCATTGATATTAAATGAATTGCTTCTGTTGCAGGTGACTCCGATATCCGTAGCTCCATCGCCGTTCATGTCGGCAATAACCGGACCTTCAGTATACGTATGCGACTGACATATAGATGACCAATATTTAGTTGTGCCTGTAGCCCCATCGATAATGGCAACCTCTTGCGAGTCGCGGTATACCATTTCTGGCTCACCATCATTATCAAAATCGTAAATAGTTACTGTGAGCACTCCAGAACGCGAGTCATTGATAGTTCGTGGGCTCGCCCACAAGTCAATAATATTAGTTCCTGGTGCATCGGTAGTGACACAATACAACTGATTGCCGGCAACAAAGGAGAGATCGAGCTTACCGTCACCGTTGGCGTCGCCAATATTCACCCTGCCCGTACCCCAAATCCATCCACTCTGATAGTTTGTGTAATTTGGTTCGTTGCTGGGCGCAATACCGAGATCCACACTGGTGTCTGTCATGTATCCTGAAACCGTGTTTTTCTGAACATTCCAATAGAATACAGTTGTGCGACCCACGCTAGAATTCAGGGCTCCAGTAAGGATGATATCCATATACCCGTCTTTGTCAATGTCGGCAACGCTGGTACTACTGTGCGTGTCAATGCCATACTCCACAGGGTCATTCATTAATTTTACAAAGTACTGGTCCGGCACAGCATCGCCATTAACATCAAAGGAGATGTTGTTCATATCACGCCAAAGCGTTAGTGAAGCAGGTGATGCAGGATTTCGGCTCGTCAGGTTTGGTATTTGATAGATTTTTGGCCCTACGATTAGTTCCATGCGCCCGCCATCAGCACCGGCGCTTTTTATGTCAACAGCAACAGGCGCGGCTGTAACATTCACATCCCAGAGAGCTGTGTTGGTCATGTCTTTACCTCCTTCACTGGCTAAAAGAGCACCAGTCTCGGCGGCGAATATCCGGTCACGAAGGTATATCTCCGCGAGTCCGTCTCCGTCCATATCAGCAATTCCAAAAGTTCCAGGGCGATTCGTGCCCAGATAGATAGGATCGTATAAGGGTACCAGACCGCCGGGCCCTGAGCTTCCATATTCAAATCCCATTAGGAAAAAACAGGTTGGAGGACTTGACGGATTTCCTTCACGATTACTTACTATGGTGAAGATTTCCGACTTCCCATCACCATCAATGTCTGCAGTGATTATCTCGTGTTCCAGCAGCAAACGATCAACATCCGCGCAGCCCTTGCCCTCAAAGAGGCTCTTTTTACCGCTAAGATTATAATCCGCCTTGATGTCTCCCATGTCGCTCCCATCAGCCTGGTCGTTGGTTGTGGCCACGACCCGCACCTCATTGTTCCATTTTGAGGTAATTATCGCGTCGGGAATTCCATCATTATCTATGTCACCAACGAGGACTTTTGATTGTGTATCAGCTGTGTTTTGTCCGGAGACTATCGGTGGCGCGATCAGATCGAAAGGTGTATTTGCGCCAGGGGGAACAATACTACAATCCGAACCTTCGCCCACGAATGTCAAGCCGAAATATGGTGCACAGTTGGAATCTGCTTCGTCGATCCTACCGTCGCCATCATTGTCGATATCATCGTAGCATCGGCAACCGCGTTCGATCGTCGCTGCAAATGAACAGTTGTTATCTGCACAGTCAATAAGTCCGTCACCATCATTGTCAACACCATCATTACAGGCGACTTCAGATTGCGCCATCGCTACGGTAAAAAAGAAGGAAAACAATGCCAGGAAGAAGCACCTGGTAAGTGCATTAGTAAAAGCGCCATTGCTAGAGACTTCCATTCGCATAAGTATTATCTAAGTATAGTTACTGCTCCCGTCACCGGTGTTTTGTCGGGGCATGCCAGTATATAATAATAGACTCCATCAGGAACGGGTCTGCCGTTCTTATGTAACCCATCCCACCCTTCCAGGGGATAGCCAGTCTGTTGAAAAATCCCAACACCTTTATCATCAAAAATCTTCATCGTGCATTCGCCGTAGTTTTCAATTCCGGCAATTACCCACCTGTCGTTTCTCGCGTCGTCATTGGGCGAAAACATTTTCGGAATCTCAATTGCAATCGCTCCGCACCCAGACCGCTCGGTAATAGTGATTTCGTCCGTCCCGATACATCCATTCGCATCCTCCGTGGTCACGCTGTATGTGCTTGGCTGACTGACAATGATGAAAGAGGCAGTTTCATTTGTATTCCAAGTAATTGTGTTGTACACACCTTCGATAGAAAGCATTACGTTTTCCCCCGAGCAGATCTCAGCAGTCTCAGAAGTAATCTCTGGCGGACTTGCGTTGGCGATTGAGGTGGAAGCGGAGTGACTATCAATGCATGATGGAAGTCCCAAGTACGAAACTGTAAGCACTGGCGTAAATGCACCTACAACGCCATAAGTATGTGTCGCATCAGCCAGACCGCTGGTTTCTCCATCATCAAAATCCCAGCTATATTGAACAGTTGCTCGATTGTCAACAGCGGACGTATTCTCAAATGTCAGCACTTCACCAATACAAGCGGCATTGACGACATTAAAGCCAGCGACAGGTTTGGGTAAAATGATTACATTCAAATCGGGTGTTTCGACTGAACAACTGCCAAAAGAAACCCTGACCCTGTAATTTCCCTCTTGTGTTGTTGTAAGTGTATTAGCAGTTTGTGCAGCGATATCAGCACCATTCCGTATCCATTGATAGGTATGACCGGATGCCGAATTTACCGCAAGCAATGCACTTTCTCCGGCGCATAGTTGCCCTGACGTGTTGCTTGAAACGGAAAAGGCTCCGAGGTCCACAACTTGACCGACTTCCGTATCTTCACCGCTTGTACAATCACCGACTTTTACTCGCAGTGTATAACGTCCCGAATGAGAGGCTGTGGCATTCGATATCGAAAGCGTTGGGTCGGTCTCAGTCGCAGTAAAACCATTTGGCCCTTCCCATAAATAACTTGCTCCTGCCATGGGAGAGGTCGTCACCGTCAAGACAGAGCCAGTACACACCGATGCGATCGGGTTAATGACTGGTGCAGCTGGCGCAGTGCCCGTTCCGGAGACAATCGTCACCGCATCAGAGACCAATATGCAGGCGCCCGCTTCGCCGGTAGCCGTTACGGTATAAGTACCAGACGAAGAAATATCAGTAAAGGCATCTGAACTATTCTTAACCGTCGTAGCGCCATTCTTCCAATCAAAGTTTACATTAGGCGCCGGTATGGCCTCAAGAACCATGGTCTGACCCGTACAAATAGTAAGCGGTAACTCGTTCAAGATTTTTGGGTCATGACAATTCCTGTTCCTTAGAATTTCAATGGAGAAATTCGAAGTCGCATTGTTAAAGGAAGTAAATGCAATATCTGGTTTAGCGTCACCATCTAGATCGCCGACCCTTGTAAACCAATTTGTTTTGGCCGAGTTTATCGTTACACGCGAAAAGCCGGGAGATGCGTTCCTGTTATGAAGAAAAACGTCGATCGCGCCGACGCCGCGGTCTGGCACGATGATATCTGCGAAGCCGTCGCCGTTGATGTCACTGACATCTACCCCAAAAGGACCAGTACCCGTTGTTAGTGTATTGGAAGTTGTAAAGGAATATGCGGTTGATGTGCTTTGATTGAGCAATACCAATGCTTGCGCATTAAAGACACTCGTAACGACTATATCCAGTTTTCCATCGTTGTTAAAATCCGCTGACGTTATGTCGTTGAAGGATCCCGGCAGGGTGAAGGATACGGGTGCTGAAAAACTAATTGATCCAGCGCTGCGATTTTTCAGAATGTAAATATTAGGTCCCTGATTTTGTGTAAACATGATATCAGGTTTCAGATCACCATCGAAATCCTGTACCTCCAATGCCAGCGAATTTGGTATGCCGCTCAGAGTCACCTTGACAGGTGTGGGATCAATCGAGAGAGTGCCTGACGAGCTCTGGTTTGAAAAAATATACAAAACATTGTTGAAGGAGTTCGCGACAATTATTTCCGGTTTCCCATCGTCATTCAAATCATGGATGGAAATCTGGCGGGCAAAATGGCCGGTTTCGAGAACCAGTTCAACCGGGGGTGCAAAGTCGGGGTTGGCGCCGCTAATATTGCGTATAACGAAAATGCTGTTGGCGGTTGTGCCGCTTCGCGAAGCCACCAGGTCCGGCTTCCCATCGCCATTAAGGTCACCGCATGCAACGTGACCAGTAGGCGCATTCATATTCAAGGAAGACAAATTGGATTTATCCAATTTTGTGAACGAGAGATTTCCAGGGGTGCTCTGATTTTGCAGGACAATTAAATCGGTGGCGATGTTCTCAAATTTAGTACCTACCAAATCAGGTTTGTTGTCGTTGTTCAAGTCGCAGGAACAGACATCAAACACCGCAGTCGTACTGGTGAACGAAAGGGGCGCTGCTAATTTTGATGCAACAAATCCTTCTCCGCTAAAGACCGGCATAACCTTAACGGGTGATTTAGAGGAAAGATGGCTTGTCAGATTTGTGACCTCAACGTTGTGAAGTCGAGCCTGAGGTGGCACACTAACTTCAATCAAGGCGTCAGAAGAATTAATCACAGTCCCCTTTGCCTGATCGAAGGAAACGTGAAGGTTTGCCGAAGTGTTCCCGAACCCACTGCCCTTAATTAGAATACTCTTAGTGGGATACGGAGACATAGGTTCCACCCCAGTGACAACGGGTTTCTGAGCAGCAGCGCAGAAAGCTATCATGTAAAAAAGAGTTGCGGTAACTATCTTCATTTCCTACGCTCAGTTTCACCTGGAATGTCCGAATACTCCATGGCTAAAAAATTGATCTCTCTTGTATGCTAGTTGTAACCGTCAGGCTAACAATTAGCAGGTGAGTTGACTGCATTGACTTTGAATCACCACTTTCACAGTTTATCGGCGCTTATAGTCTTTGAAACTCCTTTAACGTACTTTGAACTACGCTTAATGCACGCTCGACTTGAATTCCTGCGGAAGAGGGAATTTGAAGAACAGGCAATGCAAAAAATTGATTAACATTGAATTTTAGTCATAAGACGGCACTTGAATTTTTTTTACATTTTATCAAACAAAATAAGCGGTCAATTCCCCTACAAGGACGGCTGAGAAATACAATTAGACCCAACAGTTAAGCCTATAATCTTACAAGAGTAATCAATGGTTGTGATACGAATTATATTTCTGTGTTTGGTGCTCAGTTTGGGCAGTGTGCTGTCGTACGGCCTGAAATTTTCGTTAGGGGTCAAGGCCGGGCCATTGATGTCCTGGAATAGCTTTGGCGACAAAGACGACAAGGATGATTATTCTCACAAGATAAAGCCAGGCTTTTACGCCGCGGGCCTTATATGTTTTCCTTTGAAGAATAATTACTCTCTGCAGACAGAGTTTGGGTTCTCACAAAAAGGTCGAAAAATATCTTTTAATGACGACACCTGGAAGAATGATGCCACGTACTATTTCGGCGACGTTGCGATGTTACTCCGAAGATCGTTCCCTCTTAACCTTGGCCCCGATATCCCATCTCAATGGTTTGTTGGTATTGGTCCGCATGTTAGCTACTGGATATCGGGAAAAGGGAAAATAAGCGCTGGCGGTTCTTATGACTACAACGTCTTGTTTACAGAGATGCCGCAAGACCCAACAGAGCCCGATTTTGATAAGATGTATGTGGTCGACGAAAATAGATGGTTATTTGGGATCGACATTGGTGTTGGATTTATTGCCCCGCTAAAACAAAACCGAAAAATCTCCACCGAGTTAAGATTTACCTCTGGCCATACGTTCTTCGGTACTAAAACCAGTGCATCAAACCGGACTCTGGGATTTACTGACAACCTTCGCTCAAATGAAAAGGTGATCAGTCTTACTGTTTCGTACGTAATTGATGTAAACGTGCAGGAAAGCCGGAAAGGCAAGAGCACTAAGGACAAGGAGGTAAAACGGAAGAAATAAAAGGCATCCTACAACCCCAGGCATACCCGCAGAATATCACTATTATCCAAGTTCAACCAGTCGCCGATTCGTGCCGCCCGTTACTTCTGTGCATCCACCAATCAGCTGATTTCTCAGCGCGCTATCAACATTATAAATCAGTATTCTTAATAGTTCAGCTGAAAGTTGGATAAACTGAGGTTACATTAAGAAATAATTAGTCCCAGCCAGTGAGAAGTTTTTCGCTTCTACTGCACTTTTTCCCAAATTTGTCTTTAGGCATTATCTATGGCACAGGAATGAACTCAAACATTAAGACACTCGCGCGCATCGCCTCCAAAAAAACACGACATATTGTTGGACTTATGTCAGGCACTTCACTCGACGGGCTTGATGTTGCATTGTGCAAGATCTCGGGCCACGGCAAGTCCACGGTGGTAAATCTTGTTAGATTCAGTACCGTTGCCTACAGTCAGCATACCAAGGAACGGATACTCGAAGTTTTTGCCAAGCCAAAGGTGGATTTCCAACGCCTGTGTGAGTTGAACGCCTGGATCGGACAGCTTCACGGCGAAATTGTACTTGGATGCTTGAAGAAGTGGAACATAAAACCCGCCACCGTTGACGTTGTCGCTTCGCATGGCCAGACCGTTTTTCACGCCCCGAAAGCAATTACCGCTGGAGCAACTATCGATTCTACGTTTCAGGCGGGAGATGGCGATCATGTGGCCGTAAAGACAGGTATTATAACGCTCAGCGACTTTCGTCAGAAACATATCGCTGCGGGAGGCGAAGGTGCACCACTTGCCGTCTATGGCGATTATCTCCTCTTCTCAAAAAAAGGAGAAGACAGAATCATGTTAAACATCGGCGGTATTGGGAATTTCACCTATCTACCTGGCTCGGCTGATGCAAAAAAAGTATTTGTGACAGATACCGGTCCGGGTAACACACTTATCGATCAGGCCGTCCGTCAGCATCGACAAGGCCTCTATTTTGATAAAGATTCAATGATTGCAAAGACAGGGAAAGTTATTGAAGTGTTGCTGGAGGAGCTGATAGCCGACAATTTTTTTGAACTGCCTTTTCCGAAGACAACGGGCCCTGAACTTTTCAGCATGAGCTATGTACAGCGCGCCATCGATCGGTCTGGCATGCATTCAATTTCACTGGAGGACCTGTTGGCAACGCTAACCCGTTTCAGTGCTGAAACGATTTCCGCTGCCATCAGAAGGGCAGTGAATTTGAGAAGGAAACCGAAGATCTTTCTGAGCGGCGGGGGTGCCCATAACCCACTTATGTTGTCGGGAATCAAATCGTTACTCCCCCAAGCCGACTTTCGTAAGATGGATGAACTCGGAATATCGGGAGATGCCAAAGAGGCAGTGCTTTTTGCTGTGCTGGCAAATGAAAGCCTTGCCGGCGGCAGGTTAAATTTTGGCAACAGATCAAAAGTTCCAACGGTGTCGATGGGCAAAATATCATTTCCTGTTTGACATTGCACTTTGATCTGGGACGGATGAGTGCTCGAGCATCAGAAATGCTCATGCCGCGAACGATTGTGAAGTTGCCCATTCCGCAAAGTAGTGACATCTAACCTCTCAACGAATGCTTCCGCCTGAAAGAAGAAGGATTTTCTCCGGTTAATTTGTTGAATAATTTATTGAAATATGAAAGACTTTCAAATCCTACTTCAAAACAAGCTTCTGAAACGCTCACATCTTTTAAGAGCAATGTTTTCGCTTGAGTGATCCTATATTGATTAACAAAATCTGTAAAGGTCATTTTTGTCTGCTTCTTAAAATACCGGCAGAATGCTGGTGTACTTAAATGGACGCTTCTCGCTACCTCTTTAACATCGGGACGGTTATCATAATTTGAATGTATGTATTTATAGATAGCACCCATTCGAATCTTATCGTCCATGAAGAGTTTGATACTCGTGTCCTGCTCATTAAGTTTAGTCACTTCTCTCGATGTCGCAAGAATCTGAAAGACTTCCAACAAATCTAAAAGCTGGTCAAAGTGTGACCGTCCCTGCATATTTCTCAGCTTTTCGGCTACCGATTTTTTTGTCTTACCACTAAACGATAATCCCAGGTACGCTTTTTCAAACAGTTTTTTTATGGCATGAAATTCTGGCGTTTCGATGAACGCGTCACCGAGAAAATTCTCTTTCAGCTGTACGACAACTTGCCGATACTCTGTTTCTATCCCATAATCAAAATTCAGATGAGGTACATTAGGTCCGATCAAAACCAAATCGCTACCCATGTAACTGGAGATGTGTTGTCCGACATGGCGTATGCCATTGCTGGCCTCCACGTAGACCAGTTCGTATTCCGGGTGATAATGCCAAAAGAAATAATTTTTCAGACTGGGCGTGAAGAGCTTGAACGATTGCCCTGGATCGGGCAATACTATCTCTTTTTGTATTTTCATGTAGAATTTTTCTGTAATTTCCCTAAATGCCTTGAAAAATGGAAAAAGATGTTAATACAGAGCAAATAATGATCATTGGGGAGGCTGAAAACTTTGCGTCCAAGCCTGAACTTTGATCCATAATCAAGCAAGAAAGTTTTCTATGAAACAAGCTACAATGACTCCAACTATGGGTATCGCCAATGCACACAAAGACATCCCCGGCAACCCATCAACTGCAAAAAGCAGCGCAATAAAGCTTAATGACAGAAGCAACGGCGAACCACTTCGTGTTCTTTCTGAAAGTGATTGGCAATTCTGGATACACAATGGTTACATCGTCATCAAAAATGCGGTGCCCAGGCATCAGGTTGAACGACTGGCAAATTTCCTTTGGGAGTTCGAGGAGAAGGACCCCAATGATCCAGAGACCTGGTACGCACCTCCAAGAGCGGAAATGAAGATGAAGGAGCTAACCAATACGGGAATGGTTGAAGTATATAACCATCAATTTCTGTGGGAGAACCGGCAGCACCCAAAAATTCACCAGGCATTTGCTGACATCTGGGGCACAGAGAAATTGTGGGTAACGATAGACCGCGCCAATTTGAATCTTCCCATCCGTCCCGGATATGAATATAAAGGCTTTATTCATTGGGACTACGATCCAGAAACCAGGCCTCAGAATGTTCAGGGGGTTTTAGCTTTAGCGGATCAAACTGATGAAAACATGGGAGGCTTTCAATGTGTGCCAGAACTATATCGAACATATGATACGTGGAAATTGACGCAGCCAGAAGACAGAGATCATTTTAAGCCTGATGTAACAGGATTTGAAATTGTAAAGGTACTCATGGAAGCTGGAGATCTTTTGATATTTAACAGCACCCAGCCTCATGGCATCAGACCCAACAAGAGCGGCAATAAAGTCCGCCTGGCACAATATATATCCATGATGCCAGCGGAGGAAGACAATGAGGAATTGCGGCAATGGCGAATATCATCATGGAGGGAACGCAGACCACCCGAAGGCTATGCGTTCCC
>JAICGJ010000047.1 GCA_025923195.1 Chryseolinea sp. | reverse complement strand
TGGGGTATACTTAATGGTAAGCGATGCTTACGATAACCGCTTGCAACGCGCCGCAGGTACCGTATTCGTTTTGCCGGTTGAACCCGTTCTTCAGCCCGATTTTAGACAATACGTACATGACCGAATCGAGACTACAACGGACCACCAGTTTGGTCAAGATATATATGTAAAGGATAACTTCTTGTTTGTGGGTGCAGCGCTGGATGGACACAACGCCGCTCTTGGTGCCGTTTCCATTTATGAAAAGAATGGTGGTCAATGGATCTTTCGAAAGAAAATATCGCCACCATTTGAAATCACCCCTGATTCACGTTTTGGCCATGCTATTGCAGCGAACGACAATTATCTCATAATAGGCGCCGGACTGTACAACTACGACGGTGCCGTATTTGTTTACAAAAGAAAAAGCGACTGGGCAGATCTGGAACATGTTCAAACCATACGTTCGTCTTCGAGCGGAGGTAAGAACTACATCCTCGACCACGACGTCGCGATTGCGGGAAATACACTTGTTATTGCGTCACACGAGTCGTCGGAGTTCAAATCAACAGCGTTGGTCTATGAACTTGAAGGTTCACAGTTTCAGCTGAGTCAGTCGTTGCCGCTGGGTAATTCAGGGGCCGCACATCGAGGGGAATTAACTTTTTCTTTTAACGAAGGAACACTGGCTATCGGTTGCATAACTTCTAACGGAGGGGGCAATGCCCTGCCAGGCAACGTATTTTTTTTTGAAAAGGATCAAATCGGAAACTGGGCTATCATATCGACAGTTTATCCCCTGAATGGCTCGACCAATGCGTTTGCATCTCGTATCAAACTAACGGACACGCACTTGTTCGTGAGCGATTGCGCTTATCCTACGGGGGGTGTTTGGGGATCAGGCGCAGTTTTTGTTTATAAGAAACCTGACGGAGGATGGGCTAATACGCCAGCAGTCTACAATCCGGTAGGTATTATTTCAGCCGAGATTCCCCTTGAGGGAGATTTGTTCGGTCGGGACTTCGACGTTTCGGGCAACGTACTTGTTGCCGGTGCACCACAGACAGAAATTCTTCTTAATCCGGTACGAGAGAACGGGAATGCAGGTAACGCCTACGTTATTCAAGCACTAGACTTCAATTGGAGCTCAACGCGACAAATATCACGTTACGAGGGTATATTTCAGGATCAAGCTGATAAATTTGGAAGTCGGATCAAGGTAGAAGGGCGAGAACTTATGATTGGTGCTTATCAGGAAAGCCAGCCGGATGCGACACATTCAGGCGCTGTTTATACCCTTACGCTACCTCCAACTGTCGAACCTGTACGACCAGTGTGCGAGGGTAGCAGCGTAATACAACTTCAAGGCTACCCGTCAGGAGGGCTGTGGGAAGGCACTGGAATCACCGACGCCAGTCTTGCGCTGTTTGACCCGAACGTTGCGGGACCAGGAATTCACAAAATATCCTATAAGATAGCTGGCTGTAATGGCGAGACTCAGACGGACGTCATTGTCGCCACGACACCTATACTTTCGTGGTCAGCAAATCCACCTGTGTTTTGTTCAGAAACAGACAATGACATCTTGCTGCAAATCAATGCGTCCGGCAATGAGAATACATACACGTGGTTCTACCAATCGGGCGCAAATCAAGTTGAAAACCTTCTTTCCACCGTTGGATCATCCCATTCCGCGAACCTGCCAGGGATTTATCGCGTAAATGTGGCCAATCCATATTGTCCGGCCGCGTCAGCCTTCAAAGTACTAGATCTGGAAGAGAATCCAATTACAGCACCTGAGTTTGTAAACATTTGTAACGACGCGACGCCCGTGGCGTTACAGGTGACCCCAACTGATGGAATATGGAGCGGACCCGTAGTAGAAAGTAGCGGCGTGCTCAATCCCGCAGGCGTGGCCCCTGGGCAGTACAGTATTGACTATGCCTATGATACGCCAAACGGTTGCACATTTTCAAAGAAAATTACACTCCTCATCGAAGAATTAGATACTCCACAACTTTCCCCTTCGGGAAATTTTTGTGACTCCGACGCTATACCGATCGGGATCGATAATCATCAGCCCGGATATTATCGATATTATTACGATCCTCCGGATGCAGCCCCCCGGATTGTCGCGGAAGGTCAAAATCTGTTTAGCAGCCTTGCACCTAGCGTCGGTACATATTTTGTTACTGTCGCTAACGGCTCGTGTACCCGCGAAGGCAATACGATCAGGCTGGAACCGGCTCAGCGCAAGATTGAAGTCAATCCAGGTGCGGATGAGATCGCCCAAATTTGCTTTGGGACTACTATTGAGATGCAAGTGAACAACAGAAAGTTCAATGAAACGTATCAGTGGTTCTTCAAGCCGACAATTGAGGATATACCTCAGCAGCAAAACCAGGAATCGTCACTGCTTTCCGTTGACAGAACGGGATTCTATATGGTTGAAGCGACTTCACCTTTTTGCTCTGGTACAAGCGACTGGAAATACTTCAGCTTTTCCCCACCTGACAGTCTATTTATTCCAAATGTTTTCACCCCAAATGGCGACAATACCAATGAGACATTCATGGTTTGGTTTGATCAAGAAACCAATTACACAGATTTTAATCTTGAAATATTTAACAGATATGGTGAGAAAATATTCGCGACAAGTAACACTTCTGGTTGGACGGGACGAGACGAACCATCCGGTGTATACTACTGGATGCTTTCATATAGAAGCTGCCGGAACGAGTCCGTAATAAAAAAGGGATGGGTGCATCTTGTAAAATGATTTCTACCATCAATCGTTATAGCTATAATCTTTCGTCATTCTTACCGAGACCGACAAGGGACCAGAAAACTGTCTACCGGCTGAGCATTGAGTCCGCATTTTTCTATCTTTAAGTCAAAGACTGTGATCCGACCATTTGCGCTATCGCCTTAGTATCTGCAACCTCTTTATTTTTTGCAATCACTATCGTTCCTTGCATAAGTTTTACCAAACTTATTCGTTACTGTATACTCTACCTAGCTTGCGCGACAAAATGATCAACAGCGATGTTGTGTCTAAGTAATGAGCGAAGTAGTATCAGCACCGATGCAACACCAAAGTCACCGCGTTACATGAACAGAATTTTCCTCATAATGCTTTTTTTCCTTGGCTCTTTCCTCGCCATCGGACAAACATTTAACCGCGAGAAAATCGTAGGGGTCTGGACCACCAAGGAGGTGTCTGTAACAAAACCGATCGGGCGAACACCGGGAGAAAAAGCGACTATTGAAAAGGCGAGACGTGGACTCGTCAACTCAAAATTTAATTTCAGACCCAATGGACTATTCCTTCTCCAGCTTCCGGCCAACGCACCAACGGAGTTCCGCGAGCTTGAATCCATGAACAACAAAATGTGGCACATACGATCCAAAGAGCGGATGGTCTTTGTAGGGTCACTCGATGAAGACCTCATGATGATCAATATAAAAATTGTAAACGGATCTTACTATTTTTTAATAGAGGACACGCCTTTGGTTTTGAAGATGGAAAGAAGTCGATAGCTCTTCGCGACGCCCGTGTCGGTGCATGCTGGAGTTGTGTCTTCACCCGCAACAGTGAAAAAAATTCACTAACATAACTAACAATGAATTTTATAACACAGCGTGCCTGAAACAGGAGACGCTGCTGCGATACCTTCCGCCCATCGGGAAAGCAGTAAATTGTGCCAACTATCACTTACAACAACCAAGCACTCATTGTCTCCGCACAGTGCCCCGCCTTGGGACTCTGACGGACACCTTCGAAAAAAAGTGAGCAAGATCCCCCACAATAACCTTACGAAATTCTTTATCGAGGCCAAACAGCATCAAAAGATATCTTTAACAACCCTTTAACAAATCCAACAAAAACAAATCAGCATCTTGGAAAAAAATGTCTTATGAAGTATGTCCTAGCAACGCTTATCCTGATACATGAATTTTCATTCGCTCAGATCCAATTACCTGAGTTAAGTCCGCAGGCAATTGTAAAGGAGAAGGTGGGGTACACTACATTCATCGTTCAAAACGGGCGACCAGCAGCGAGACAACGAAAAATAATGGGTGAATTGGTCCCGTATGGAAAGCTTTGGCGAACCGGCGCGGGAAAATGCTCAATGATCTCTTTCGATACTCCGGTAGAAATCAACGGCAAGACAATTCCAGCTGGAGCGTATGCACTCGTTACGATTCCTGACGAGATGGAATGGAAAGTCATGCTGAATTCCGATACAACCAAACCGTATGGAGATCCCATCGAGTATGACACGAGGACAGAAGCTATTTCATTCAAAGTCACTCCCCGGAAATCCGATCGTTACTATGAGTCGTTGACCATGTCCATAGACATTGTCAAATACGACGCAGTCTTTTTTTTGTCTTGGGAAAACACGCAGATCTCGTTTCCTATAAAAACTCTTTCCTATGAAAGGGCTGTTTCGGAGATTAGGAAATCAATGGAGCAAAATCCTGACGATCCGGAACGGCTTTCGCAGGCAGCTTTCTTCTATTTTATGAATAATGACGATCCCGAACAAATTCTAGCCTGGCTTGATCAAGCGCTTAAAGCCGGTGACGAAAGATGGATCCTAAGACAACGCTTCGATATCTTAGAACGCATGCAAAATTATGACGAGGCTGCCAAGACAGCAGATCGAGCAATCGCTTTTCTGACCCGGACTAAACCTGACGCATGGGAAGAAGAGGTACAGGGATATAAAGAAAGTAAGCATCGGTGGTCAAAAAGGTAGGGCTACAAAATGTACCACGTCATTGGCCATTGTCCATGTATCCGAAAAGCCTGAACCATCATCGGTGTTTTCTTGGTGGCATTAACCCGCGATCGGCCTTTAGAACAGGAACCCATAGTTGTCCTCCATCCTCTCCACCAGCGCTTCCGCATTAACCTTCTTCTTGAAAAGTTTTTCAAACGGGTCTTGCTTAAGCCGCTTGAGAATTGTTTCGTGATTAAAGTCTTCCAACTGGAGTCCATCCTCAACTTCATCCCACAACAACGGTGTCGCCACTGTTGGTGATTCTCCCGATACGAGAGAATACGGCACTATCAGGCTCTCTCCTTCTTTGTTTAGCATATAGTTTAACGTAACCTTCCCATAGCTGTGGTCATCCGATCCATGCAAACTAACAAGATCAGGTATCTTGAGGCGGAGCAGTTTACAGATGTATTCGGCGGCTGCCTTGCTCGCTTCAAATTTACTTTTGTTGTCGAGGGGAATATAAATATGAAGTGCCGACTGTCCATCGCTTTTCACGAAAGATGGCAACTGCAGACCTGATAAGATTGCTCTCGCAGCTACTGTTACGTCGATGGTCTTTTTAAATTCCGAATCGCAATCAAATTTAATAACAATGTAGTCTGGGGTTCCTGGTGACTTCGTCTTCGAATGGCTACAATCAAATTGTACTCCTCCCATCTCAACATAGAATAATAAATGGCTTTTGTCATTACACAATAACATGCTCTCTTCTCCCTTTTTCGCTGCAGTGGTTTGAAGCCAGTCTGGGAGTTCTACATGCTCGGGAAAATCACTTAGAGTTTTAAATTCTGCAGTCCGGCTGCCTTTTGAACTTTGAATTGATAGCGGCCGATCCTTCAGATAAGGTAAAATGTGTTCAGAAATTTTGTGGTAATAATCGAGAACATCCTTTTTCGTTACCCGTGGATTCCTAAAAATAACTTTATCCAGGTCGGTGAACTCTATTTTGTGTTTAAGCTTATAGTCTGGTTGTCGTGGTCCTTTATCGACCGCTTTCGGAGCTTTTTTCACCGCGGCTTTTTCCTTTTTCGTTGGAGCCATTTCGGATTTCCTGGCCGTCGGTTCTGGCTTTACCTTTGGATCAGGGAAAACATATTTTTCCGTCTTACTCTTTTTCCTAACCACAGGAAGATCAGGAAGGGAAGCAAACTCCTTTTTTATTGCCTCATCAAATTCAAAAGGCGTTTCATCCCACACTTTATTAGATGTGCTGTGAAAGAAATAAATGCCGGGGATCTCATCACTTTGGTGCAGCTGACGTTCCGATGATTCCAGGTTGCTCAACACTGAATGATAATTCAAGTCGTAAAAGAGCGCTGCGTCGCCCTGAATTCCCTCAACGCTTATGCGGTCTTCGATCGAATTCCCGGCCTTGGTTATGTAAAGGCGTATGAGTTTCTCCCGGTCGGGCCTGTCCTTGCATGCCGTGACTATTTCGAGGATTGTCTTAAATGTTTTTGTGTTTTTTCGAATTAACATGGTCCCTTATCACCTCGAGTTAAATATAAATGGAAAACGCCGTTTGTCTTAGTTGAGGACATCAGATCATGGGGCAGAGGTGGTCTCTATGGTTTATGGTATAGGGTTTAGGGTATGGGATATAGGGTATTGGGATATAGGGAATTGGGAATAAATAGGTTACGATGGTGAGCAGATCAATTTTAGGTGTGACGAATGCAGTTAATTTCCGGCGAGCCTCGCAGGCGTATCTCTCGTGGGCGGTAAGGCTGGCATCACATTTGGCCAATCCACAGTACAATATAACGAAAGTTCGTGCAGAGTGCTAAATCTCTTTACGCTAAGGTATACACGTTGATGAGGCGACAAGGTGATCGTGAACGTTCACAATAGACTATATAAGGTTGGGGTCTTTGTCGAGAAGTGTAATAAGGTCCTTGTAGAATTACACGATAATGTTACTAAGGTAATAAGGTTTGGGATGACAGTTTTTATCCCTGGCATATCAATAGAAAAACCAAAAGCTTAACCGGCAACCACGGATGCGCCTGCGGGTCACGAAATGAAACTTTTAGTCAATTGATTCAAGTGGTAATCAAATAATAGTATCTGCTATGGATTTTTACCCCCGGCATTGGCTGCTCCGCTGCTGCAAGGGCCATTGGCTCTAATCATGGACGCTATACGCTCGCGTCCGGGGCGGAAAATAGACGAACTATCTATACGTAGATTGGAACAACTCATAGGATATTACGCCGTCGCCCGGCTGGCGTGACTTTCCACAACAGAATTTGCCCTAAGTGGCGTGAATTGGGCCACGACCTTCGCTTGCCATTGAAATTAAATCATCGTTGCTATAAGAAACTATAATAATCGGCGACCTCTCAATCCAAGCACCTGCTTTATAGCGAGTAGGCGGAAATGGTATTACTTTAATTCTGACTCTCTCGAACCTTATTACCTTAGTAGCTCAGCCATTAAGTGATAAATAACCTTATTACCTTATTACTCCCCAGCTTCACTATCTGACATTAAGCGTAACTCCCTGCCGGCGATTCTGATAAGAATCTTCTACCTTTTCTGGTTTGGTCCGAAATCAGTTTGATGGCGGGCTCTACTCTTTGGGAGATTTTTCCGCAGGCAAGTAGGACTCTACTCCCAGGATGATACCGTAGGGCTTGAGGCCCTGCACCCTGTCAAAAATTACTTTCAGGACACCAAGGGCCGGGATCGAGAGGAACATGCCAGCAACACCCCAGATTGCTCCACCTGTTATCACACCCAGCAACGTCACCAATGCATTAATTTTTACTTTGGAACCCACGATGCGAGGCATGAGAATATTATTATCAATTATTTGCACAACGGCAAGTATTACACCAACCCACACCACATCGAAGATATTTTCGGAAAACACAAACGTGATGATCATGCAAATAATATTCGCTGTTAGCATTCCCACGTAGGGCACCAGGTTAAGCAACGCCCCTACCAGTGCGAGGAAAAGCGCATATTGTATGCCCAGTATAATGAACCCAATGGCATTTAACGCAAACACGATCACCATCTCAATGAGCAATCCAACAATATACTGGTGCGAAACAGAACGCGACTCACTCAGTATCTCCCGAACGTTCTTCTCACTGCTGATGTTAAACGCAGCCACAAGGAATTTCTTGATAAGGTCTTTATAGTACAACATCAGAAATGTGTAAGTGGGTAGAAAAATAACGTACGATAGTATCCCTGTCACTGAGACGAATGTCCCCCTTACTATTTTTGTTGCATCAATCCGTTCTCCGGTGCTCTGAATGTACTGATCTTGTCTTGCGATCGTGATGCCAAATTCGTGTCTTACCCATTGCTGCAGTGAATTGAACATGTCATCGAGTCGTCCCTGGACTTTTTCAAAATCATCCAAAAAACTGAACATCTGGCGCGACATGAAATATGCTATCGCCAGAATAACAATCGAAGAGAGTATGACCGTAACGAGTACTGAGAAAACTTTATTGAATTTCCATCTGCGAAGAAAATTAGTTACCGGCAGCAATAACACTGATAGTAAAATAGCGAAGAACAAGGGTTTTAAGATACCTTGAGCAAGGTAGACTAATACGCCGAGAATCGACAGACTCACAAGAATAAATGCAAGTCTTTTGTAAAACGGTGTCGTGTCGACAATAGCAATCATAAATTAAAATTCAAGAAAAAAGGGAACACCACATAATCAGTGCCTTTGGACAATAGGATCAACTAAGACAAATCATTGCGATACATCCAATTATAAATATTCCTTAGGCTGGGAATCATGACTAAAATTAGACTATACACTAACATTCATCATTGTAAAAAAGAAAAAGACAGGTCTTCACCTGCCTTTTTGTTTTGCGAACGACAGACATATACGTCATTAAAAGGCCTTAAAACCCTGAGTCCGACCTCTCTTAATAATATGGATTACTTCATCACGTTTTTTATTCAAGCGTGCTTCTACCCTGGCAAGTAAGTCCAGCTCTTTGCCCGGCTCGTACTTTAAGTCTTCATCCGTAAGCTCGGAATATTTTTCCTTGAGTTTTTTCGACTGAACATCCCAATCTCCAATAATTTTAAAAGGTTCGATAATTTTACTGTTTACTATATCCATATTATTTGGTTAGTTACTTGTATCTCAAATCAAAGGACGTCAACTCTCCTCATCAATCCGTTACACTCTTTTTTTAAAGGGTTACATATTTCCCATATTCACACTACCTTGGGCAGGATCAGTTGAAAACAGTGATCTATCTAGTCTTCGTATCCGTTTTTGATAATTGTTGAAACCATTTTAAATTGCTCGTTAGCATTGAACCGATGCAACGCATGAGCAGGGATAATTATTCCTTCTCCTAACCTAAGTTTGTAACTCTTATCATTAATACCGACTTCGGCAGCGCCGTCAATTATTTGAATGTATATGTCGAATGGTGAAGTTTTTTCTTCCAATTCTTCACCAGCATCAAAGGATGAAACGGAAACATTACCAGTAGATTTTTTTATAATGGTTTTGTTTACTACTGCATGAGGTACATATTCCAGTATTTCAACAATGATGTGCACTTTTGATTTCTCCAATTCCAACAGATGTTTTTCATTGCGTGGGTCACGGTTAAAATTTGGTGTATCTTTCTTCATGGTATTTAAAGCATTATTATATAGGATTTGCATAGGTCAAATTTATTGAAAGTTCCAAACCGCTAATCCGCCAATACTGGAAGGATTGTAAACCTTCTAAGAAAGATCTGAGGTTTGATATCCTTCGCAAAGGAGAGCATTTTAAAGAAGGAAAGTCTTACATCGCATGCAGGAGTGTTTACATATGTTACATGTTCTCCAGATTTTCGTGGCGCTTCTTTTTCAATTTTTTAAAAAATGAGGGCGAAAGGCCGGTGATTTTTTTAAACTGGTTGGAAAGGTGAGCCACACTGCTGTAATGCAGCTTATATGAGATTTCCGTAAGATTCAATTGATCATATAGCAACAACTCTTTCACCCTTTCAATCTTATTGATGATAATGAATTGCTGTATTGTTATACCCTTTACCTCTGAGAAGATGTTGGACAGGTACGTGTAATCGTAATTTAGTTTTTGACTGATGTAATCAGAATAATTCGTTTTTGGAATTTCATCCGAATAATGTATCATTTCAACAATTACGTTTTTTATTTTTTCAATCAAAATACTCCTTTTATCGTCCAACAACTCCAATCCTGACTTTAGCAAGTTGACCTTCAGTTGTTCGTGCTGTTGTTCGGTAACGTCTTCCAGCATTTCAACCATTCCAAGGTCGACAGTACCATAGCGAAGGCCAAGCTTGTCAAGTTCGGCCTTCACCATCATCTTGCATCGGAGGCTCACCATGTATTTGATATATAACTTCATATGGATGTTAGCGAACATTGAACAAATCGAGAATCATTCGATTTGCTGCCGTAAAGGCACAATCAGTGAATGATGCAAGTTATTAAAATCTGATGTAATACTTTCTACTTCGCGGTACTATACCTTTACATACAAGTTTGAGGTAGCTATAATCTGAAATCAACCGTTGGCCCCATTCAACTTATTCACTGCTACAACGATAGGTGTGAAGTTTTTAGGCCGATTTTATTTACTATGTAAACACAACATTATGAAATACAAAAACATTCTTACTTTAATCGCGGTTAGTGCCGCGTCGTTCTTCACATTTGAGTTATCCGCGCAGGATTCTCCTGTAAGCAAGTTTGAATACAAACAGATGGATAGCATACAGGCTGTCTATGAGCGCGACAAAGCGCAGACTCAAAGGGCTGAAGATGTAGAAAAAATGACAGATGCTAAAAATGAACAGTCCGAAACAAAGGCCAAGGCAAAAGAGGCAGCGCGCATCGAAGGAGAAGCTGATGATGCAGCTAAACAGTCAAAGAACGCATTGAAAAGCGAAAAGAAAGCACAAAAACAACGTAAGCAAGCTGATAAGCAAGCCGAAAAAGCCGAAGCTGCAAGAGACAAATCAGATCTGAACTAATTTTATCACAACCTGAACCGTTAGGTTTAGTAAATACGGAACCGCCTGGTTCCGTATTTTTATATAATCCAATGAAGGAGAAAAAATTTTTGAACGGTCTATTGTCAAAAAGTCTTAATTATCTGAAACACATGCATACTACCGATCCCCACTGGCGAAGAAAGAAAGCTAAATTAAAACTAATGTTTGCTCATCTGCATGACAGTGATTTTAATTTCGATTATGGTAGGAAAGAAGTGATGATGACGAATCTGCAGGCTAAGCTCGTAAAATCCAGAATAGAACTTAATACCTTGCTCGCTACCCTGTAAATCCCATTATACCAGTTACAGAACTTGAGGTTCGATTTTTGAGTCAATAATCCTTACTCCGTCATTGACCGACTTGGTTTTAAATAAAATTAGTACCCGACAAATGGGTCTTTTGCTTTCTCACGCTCTTCTTTTAATGGAAGTGATCTCTTACCATAACTTGCCAAGATACGTCAGATGTATTACTGGCAGCTTGAAATGCTTATCTTAAAACCCTTAGGCATCTTACCAGCGGGCGTTTATCATTCGTGTTTTTCAGATGGTACCTACAACTCATTTATCCAAGTGATACTGACCTGAGCGTGCATCTTTTCAAACTTGCTTGCTAATCATAATGGTGAGAAATACCAAAGCAATTACAACAGGTATAAATGACATTGAATATCGCGTCATGGTATATTTCTTTTTCCATATGACTATGGCCGAAAGGACGAGTAGGATATAGGGGATCGGAAAGAAAAGGGGAAAGTAAATTGAGTCCGGAGCTGGATACACCAGCATGTACTCGTCATGGTCAACTCCTATTGTCCTTAACGTTTTGAATATCGGTGTGAATTCCAGAGAAACAAATTTTTTTTCCTTTGCGTAATAATCGTAGTCGAGATGGACATTACCAGGAACTTCAAATTCGTACTGATTTGTTTTCATGTAAGACACCACGGTTGAGTCATACTTCCCGCCAACAGTCCTTTGATAGCCGTAAACTGGATAATCAATCTCTGTATTGACGGGAAGAAAAAAATCTGCAATCACAAGAATGCTAAAAACGCCAATGGGATAACAAAGCGTTCGAATTACTCTATACCATTGCGCTTGACGTTCCGCTTTCCCTCCGGCCTCTTCCTGGACCTCATTAATTTTCTGCCGCCTGTATTCCCGCTTGTATTCTTCGACAGGGTCTTCTTCCTGTTCTGCCTGCCCCGATGAAAAACGGGTGTCATAAGCCCGTCTACTGTCAGGGTCGCTCAGTTGCTCATATGCGGCGTTGATTTCAGCTATCCTCTCATCTGCCTTGGAATCCGAGTTTACGTCAGGATGGTACTTTTTTGCAAGGTTGCGATAGGCCCTCCGTATTTCGTCGATAGAAGCTTTACTTTTAACACCCAGGACTTTATAGGGATCCATAGAGACGCTCTGCACTTACAATTATCGAGTCAAAGTAGGAAAAGTTGCAGGTACCCACCTTCTCTCAAAAAGCAGAATCTCTCTTAAGTATGTTATTTAGCAAGATTTTAGTAATACATAGATTACTTTAATCCTTGCTTGGACTGTCGTGAACTTCTCCCGCTGTTATAAATTCAGCAATCTGTGGTGTCGGCTTCAATTAGGCATCGATCAAGATCAGGCGAGGTCCCTTATGCTTTTAGCTTTTCGCTTTCGGCTCTCAGCTCCGGCTCGCCTTTGCCGGTAGTGATTAACTGCAGTAAGCTTCCCCGTATGTACTGGCTCCATGCATTTGAGCAGGCATCATAACACTCGACCTCCGGTGACAAACCGAAGTGTGTGAAATGAATCTCCGTTTTGTTGCCGCGGATAAACAATTCAAAGCTAATTTTGGTATTCGTCCATTCCTGCTTGTCTTTAATAAAATTGAGTTTGCTGTCCGTCACCAGCCACACAACTTTCTTTTTCGGAATGCATTCTACTAATTTTTGTTTTGAATAGTGAACGTCGCCAAAGCGAACCGTAAACTCATCATTCAGTTTTTGAGAGCTGCCTTCCAAATTCTCAGTCCACCATTTTGCGACGCTATTGATGAACATGAATGCTTCAGCTGGTGTCGCATCAACCGTAATACTTGTATGATAATCATTTGCTTTCATGATAATGATTTTTGATGTTGCTCAAGTAACTGTTCATTGAAGCCTCCTTCCTTAGGATTTGGGTTGCCTTTGCCTGTCACTATGAGATTCAGTAAGCTATGGCCTATATAATTGCTCCATGCGTCCCGGCAAATATTGTAACATTCATATTCGGGAACTAAACCGAGGTGTGTGAAGCGGATTTCCGTTTTATTATCCTTTCTTGAGATTTCGAAGCTGATTTTTGTATCCTTCCATTCGCTCTTATCTTCCGTAAAATTGAAATAGTTATCCATTACAAGCCAAACTACTTTTTTAGATGGGACAAATTCTATCAATTTTATTTTGCATGTATGGACGTCTTTATAGTGATAATCGAACTGAGCATTGAGTTCGTATGTATCGCCCTCAATTTCTTCTGACCACCATCCCCTGACATTGTTGATGGCGCTAAACGCTTCTTCCGGAGTCTGATCTACCAGCAGCGTGGTAGTGAAATCTTTTGTTGCCATTTTTCTGTGGATTTGTTTTTGTAGAAATATTACAACACAAATATATTGCTCCAATACAACTAGATTGGGGGTAGCAAATGGACTTTCTTGTAGGTTGATTTGGACAATTGTAAGCCGCGCACTACCAAAATTTTGGAGGTGACAAAATGCAGACTTTGACCTCCGTAACAATCGCATTGGCTGAAAGTTATCTGTTATCTTGGTGCAACCGTTCCTATCACCCTCTTATACCTGGTGAGCGCAGGTGTTCCCTTATCAGATACCTTCAAAACAAAATGAATTGGTTTCGACACTGGGGACTGTAAGAAGCACTGCCAAGTTATTAAATGGTACGCAACTGAGCGATTGACGCTGACTTTGCTTTTTCGCTCTTTATAGTTACGGATACTGCTTGCGTAGGTTAGATATCGACGCGCATCTTTCAAGGTATTTGTCAACTGCCATAAGTCCGGCTACGGATTCATCAGGAGTGAGTCCATATTTCCCGTACTCCATCTTCATCATCTTTTGATTAAAGGGAACTTCTTTTTCGAGGAGAAACTTATTGAAATCATTGAGCCATGTCTTGAAGATGGCATCGGGTGAAGTGAAATATTTATCGCAGATCGATTCGTACTCTTTGTTATACTGGGTCATCAACTCCTCCCCTTTCTTGATAGCCCATTGTGGTGTACCTTCGCCATCAGGAAGTTTCTGGTATTCCTCTTCAATCGGACCCAGTCTTTTTCCAAACTCTGATCTGAAATCAGATTCAAGTTGATTAAAACGTGTTTCCATTGCAGAAGCAATTTGTTGAAATTCCGTTTGCAGTTGGGTCATCTCCATCATCTCATTTTGCATTTTGATGATTTGATCCGGTGTCATGTTCTGATATTTCGCTGCCATGGCCATCTGCGCCTCTGGCGTTATCTTCCTAGCCTTTTCTTCAAGGGCCTTCTTACTCATTTCGAGTTTACCTTTAACCTCGGATCTCAGAAGCTGTATCTTTTTTCCAAAATCATCATTGTCACTGTAACACTGCGAAGTCAGGTTGGGAATTTTATCCCAATAATCTTGCGCCTTCGCAGTGAGGGTCGTTAGGAAAATCAAAAGCAAGAGTGCGGATTTGGTTCTGATCAGAATAGATGTGTACTTCATGGGTCGAATATGGATTCTCAATGACAGGCTTATACGGACGGTGTGATAAAAGGATATGGTTTTCACAAAAAGAAAATTTTGCATGGCAAAAGGACACAATACATAGATTGTGGAGCCGGTTATGATATTGTTCCTAAATGCATCTTGCCGTCCAAGCTTATGGCTCCGACCCGCGCCGCTGCGCTCTTTTCCAGAAATAGTTACCTAAGAAACAAAAAGGATGACGTAAGCAAGGATTTAATGTCTGCCGAAAGCCAGGCACGAGTGGTAGTCATAAACCATGTCTTGCGCGAACGGAGGGTACTGGTCAAGTAACGTGCGGTCTACCCCATAGCGGATTCATACCTATGGATCCTTAGCTCCACAGCACCCTCATATTCATCTCACAGGCGGCGTTAATGGTTGTGTTCCATGCGTCTTTTTCTAGGAGAACATCCACTATTTGGGTTTTGGATATTGCCTGAAGATTGCAGCCACGGCTTCCTTGATATTTGCTTCTTTGCGCTCCGGCGTAGCTCGTTCATTTAGCGTTTTTGTTCCACGCCCCTGCCATACTATTTTTTCAGTCCCCTTGTCAACAATGTCGACGAATAATGTGCCTTCTGTATACTTGTTATAGTTTACGTTTGTCGTCGTAAACCCTCCGCCATATCCGTAGCCACGGTAGCCGCCACCTGAGGTCGTAGCTGTCGCGCTCATCTGCTCTTCAGTTTTTACATGAATATCGACTAAGACGTCAGGCGTTTCGGATTTTTCATAACCGAGCTTTGTCATTTCAGCTTCGATTGCCGACAGGATTCGATTGCGGTCAAGTTCCTGCAAGCCCTGAAGATTCATGGCATGTTCTGTGAAAACGTAGCGTTTATATTTAGAAAAATCCGCGTTCTTGTCGTAATCATAACTTGTTTGTATGGAAGAACAACTGACTGCTAGCAGACATAAAAAGAAGTAGATAAAGGTTTTCATAGTAGTAATTATTTTGATGGTTGTTATTCATAAATGGTAGGGTTATTTTACTTTTACGACAAGTCCCCCTCCCAATCCAAATTGGAACAGTGTGCTGTAGGAGCTTACTCCGGCGCCGGCACCACCCGTTCCAACATACAGTCCGCCTCCCAACGATTGAACGGCTGATAGCAATTGTGCCTGCAACTTCAATCCGACCTTTTCGGATAGCCATACGTTGGTTCCGATGCGCAAACCCCACGCGAATTTCGTAGCACTTTCAATTTCATCAGCGCGAGGATTCTTGTTGCTGAAGACAGCTACTCCCAGCATAACACCTCCGTAAGGTTCGATCTTATCACTTAACTGAACGGTGCGTGCGCCTGCCAACATGATGTAGTTGATACCCAGGTCGATTGTTCGGTTCTGGTCGCCATTGCGATAAAAGCGTACCGGGGCCTCGGTATCCTGCCGAAAATAAATTAGCTCGGCACCCGTATTGTCGCGGATTTTGACTTCGATGCCCACACCCCATAACAATCCACCATTTATTCGTCCTTCAATATACTCTGTACTTGAGTAATATGTGTCAAATTTGTCGTCAAACACATAGGTCGCATATCCGTTCAACCGAACACCCTGCGCTTGGCACATTACAATCAAGACAAACGACAGGATCGCAGTTAATGAAAATCTTTTTTTCATATTATTAAGTTAGTTCATCATTTGTAAATTTCCGAGATGCATTTAATTGCACATAGAAAGGACTTTCTCTTCATGATTGTTATTGCGGGTTCGAAGCTGAAATCATTAAAAGTGTTTGAATTATACGCTGCATGATAACACGTTTGCTTAACGTCTGCGTCCGCCTCCCATTCGAGCACCTCCACCATAATTGCCTCCCATGTTGCCACCACGATTCGTTTGATTGAAGCCTGTATTCTGTTGTGCCCCGCGTTGCCTGTTTTGGTAGTCACGATTCATTTGTGAAGACTGCTGCGTTTGCTTCCACTGGCTGCCGTCTCGTTGATTCCAGTTTCCTTTATTATCGCGTTGATACACGTTGCCGTTCCTGTCAGAGTAAACATCGTTCGCGCGTCCCTTTGCGGCCGGCTGCTGACTGACGCCCGGTTGCTGGGTTGGCCTCGTATTTCGGTCGCGTGTCGACACACTAGGATTCTGAGAAGCTTGTCCGCGCTTTACATCGCGCGTCGACACGTCGTTTCTGTTATTGTAAATGTTATTAGAACGGTCGATGTTAATATCACCGTAGTGATTGATTTGTACAGGCCGCCCGCCGTACATGCCGCCGTGATACGGCGGATAAAATGGAGGTCTATAGACTGGCGGTCCCCAGTATCCTCCTCCGCCATAGATAGAAAAGTTAAACCATCCGGCGCTATAATGAAAGCCCATGCTCCAGCCCGTCCATGGGTTGTAGTGCATACTGAAACCGTAGGTTGCAGGTCGCGGATAGTAGTAGGGACCATACCACGGCGAATAATAGTAGCCTGTGCCATATACAACGGTTGGACCATACACATAGCAGCCCATATATCCTGGCGTGTAGCCCACATATACAACCTCTGGCGTCGACTCGTAGATATAAACATATTTTACATTGTAGGCAGGCGAGCTTGCTGGAATCTTATCGACTTCTTTCGGACGTTCATCGCTTACCTTCCACGGACCTTTTGCCTTAGACGACTCAAACCAGACGCCTTTGTCAACGCAATAATATTTGGCACCTGATTTTATGACCGTACTGCTTGTGTTCATTGCAAGCTCAAGAGAAGTTCCTTCAATCTTTTCAAATTTTGGTTCGCCATCATAGGTTACCGTACACGTCGCCGTTTTGCGGTCCACCTTCGCTGTTTGCGGCACCTGCGCATCACGGATCGCATCCAGACTTGCAGCTGTTCCTGCCACGGCAGATAGCACATTATCTTTTGGCGAGCCTTCAGGGATCTTTGCAAAATCGGCCGGAAGCTTATCGGATTCAATAAATGTCCAAGGGCCCTCCAGCTTTGACGCGGTGTACCACCTGCCCGATATCAAAACATAATACAATTGGTCATCGACGTATTTGAAAATATCGTCGTCGGAATTTGAAACGTAGAGAAGAGATGTGCCAGTAATGTTTGCAAATGCTGCGGTGCCCTTCGATTGAATGAGTTCCGCCGGTACAGTGCTGATCAAAATTTCCGGCGGGCCTGATTCAGGCTTGACGGTTTTTTCCTTTTTCTGTTCCTTCAGTTTTTTATCAATATCCTGAATGAACTTCGGTAGCGATGACGTATGTGCATACCCCTCTTTGACGGAAGCTGAGACATACCAATACTCGCCTCCGTATAGGTAGAATTTCTTATCCGTGGCATTTTCGATAATGAGGAAAGGTGAATTAATCACGCGTTTCGCCTTCAACTCTTTGTCTTCTTGAACACGCGGTTCCCCATCCAACAGTACCAGTGTGGTCGGCTGCGTTGCATAGTGGATCACAGGGGGATCATTCTTCAGTTCGTCAGCGGCAAAAGCCTGTTCCTGCTCAATAGTTGAAATGAGTTCATCCAGCGACCCCGTTAGTTCCCACTTTGGAATTTCAGACTCAAGCAGCTGCTTTAGTTTTCGCACCTTAACGGTATCATCGATCCCCGGCAATTTGACTTCACTCACGCGAATACTTTCCAAGGTCACCGTACGTTCGTCGCGGTTGGTACTGATAACGGCAGTGTACCAAAAAACGCCAAACAACAGTTCACCTTCGGAACTTTCCTGCGCTGAAAATGCGGCGCGACCGTCGACCCGGTCGCCACGCAGCTTCTCCGGCTGTGGCTGATAGACAGTGATCACTGCACCGTTTTTGGCGGTTAGTTCCTTTGGCCATTGTGCATATGAAGAAGTGAAAGCACAGAGGAGGCTAATGGCTGCAATAGCGCTTCTCGTTATGACGGCAAATTTTGGATTGAACATAAAATACTTGGATATTAAATTTTATCCTTCTTCACTACGTACACCGTCGGGGCCATCAAGGACCTAGCCTAAAACATGAACCCACCAATTGCAACAGCGTGGGCGTGACGGTCACGCCCGGAATCAACTATGGGACGGCAAGTATAGATTGCCATCCATATTGAATTTGTTCGATTTCTGTTAAAATGCACATTGAATTTTTTATGCTTGCAATGCCTTAGAAGAAACAGAAGCCAACATGCAAGGAAAAGAATGATTGCGGATCATGTAATTCACTTCCACTCTGGAATCCATTCAGGTATTTTGCAGATATCACAAAGCCCATAAGGTCAGCTGTATGGATCTGAACACCAATTTCAGGCTGAAGGGTAAAGTTCCATGCCTCTTGTTCTAATGTGTAGAGGTTCATGTCGGTATTGCGCCTCGTATATGTTACGCCTATCCCAACCGTAGCATAGGGGTGAAACATTTCATTAGCTTCCATAAAATAGGTTGCAGTAGCTAGCATAGGCACATGGTTGCTGTATCTGAACTGTTTTCCCGTAAGCGAAACATTTTCAATCGTGTACGTGTCGCTGGGTCGTTCGTCGTAAAATGTGTGCCACGCAAAACCGACGCCCAGTGCCATTGTCGGATTGATGTTGTAGCGATAGTCGGCTGCAATACCCCGGAAACTTGCCTGACTTATATAATCTTTTACGTCTCCTACTGGAAGTCCCATGGCATACGTAATTGAAAAATTGCTTTGCCCCCACAACTGCGTGGCGGACAATCCAAGCATAATGAATATTAAGATCTTTTTCATAATCAAGATGGTTAGTTGGTTTTCAAATAGGGGGATTGTTCGAAGGACTGATCGATTGAATTAGTGATCCTGCTGATGTCGTAGGCTCCTGACAGCAAGCCATTAGCGGCAGATAGCCATATTGTCGGCGACCGGTTAATTGGACTGTCACTTGCCTGGTTAGGATCAGATAGCACCATAACCATCGTGCCCGTTGTGTAGCTGCTTACAGTATAGTAAGGTGGATAATACCAACCCCATCCCCATCCCCAATAGCCTCCGTACCACCAATCGTACCAGTAGCTGTAAAAATAGGTGGTGGACGTAAAACCGGCAGGTGTTAGCAACAAATCAGGATCTTCGTCAACGTCTACACGGTTGTATCCCAGTTCTTCCATGTTTCCCTGAATAGTCTCCAGGATAGGAGTTGCAAATTTGTCCGCCATGTATTCATAAGTGGTATCGCCTTCATCGATTTCCACATCAACTACGATTTTATCTGGCATGGCGAAAGTTTGTTTGTCGGAGAAATTGTATCCTTCATCAAAAGATGTAATGACAACGTCAGTGTCTTCAGCATACTCCGGCCCGTTAGGGTAACATGCCGCAAGAACGAGAGAGGCTGCGGCAACGAACAGTTTCGTTTTCATAATTGAAATAGTTAGAGGTAAAATTGAATTATATGTTATTTGTTAAATTGTGTATGGTCTAAAGTTACAAATGTTAAGGTTAAATGCATTTGGAGTAATTAGGGTGGTTGAAAGCCGGCATTGCAGCAAGCAGATACGGAATGATTCATATTAATTTTACTTTTGTTCATTATAGTCCAAATCTATATTGAAGTCCTGCAATGATTTGATTACGCGACCCCAGAAAACCATATTCAAACCGCACCATCCAATGTCGGTTGTATTGGTATTGTGAGCCAATAATAAAATTCCACATGTCTTTCGGGCGCTTATCCAGTGAATATTGCACCGTTGCACGCTGTTCGTCATTAAGGGATTCGTCCAGACCATTGAGAAAATTACCGGCGGCAGTCAGCGCACGGTTTGCTGTCTCGTATTTAGCAACGTTAACTGGATTTTTTTGCTCTATCGATGTAAGACCGTTCCACCAGGCATCTACTTGCTGCTGGCTATCTTCAACCTTTGCGATACCATTGTCGACTTTTGCCTGTAGCCCTTCCGTGTCGAGCACTTCATTCAATGCAAGCGATCCGTTGGTGCCTGTGTTCAGATGTAATCTGAATCCCCCCACCCAGACCGCGATATTACTTTCCGGATTCTTGAATTTGAAAGTCTTACCAAAACGGGGACCGAACACCGTGGCAAATGCGGGTTTGTCAAGCTCGGCAATGTCACTCCAGGTAAAGTTCATGTCTAATGCCATCCATCCTCCTCCAACGCCAATCGTAGGCGTCAATCCGAAGCCAAACGTCGTTGCCTCAAAATTTGCTTCCGTGTTTAGTGATATCACGTTGTTCCAGTTGCCATCAGCATCCGGCACATACACTCCGAAACCGACTGCCGTCGATGGACTGGCTTGTGCTACAATGCCATAAATGTTCAGGAACGGGAACAGCCAGACGTCAGGTCGAATGTTCACCCCTGACGCCGTCGAGGTCGCATTGTCAAATCGGATCACCTCGCTTAGACTGTACAATGGCCCGTTGTTAAAACCGATTTGAAGGTTATCGATTACGAGGTCTGACTCTTGCCATAGGTAGTTGATTCCAATCCCGGCGGAATAGGGAAGTGTGAATCCGCGTTTCGTGGCCTCCTTACCGAGAATAGGCAATGCATACGGATACTCGGAAGCCTTCAGGCTATCAATCAGATCAGCATTCTTTTTTCCAACTTCTTTGTTTGAATAAACCTGAGCGTATGGAATATTTTGCACAAGGAAAACAAACGATGCGATCAGAACTGTTTTCATAGTGAAGAAAGTTGGACTCATATTCGTGTTTGGTGGTTTTTAATAAAAGTTAACTTTGCGCTTCTTGAATTCGCGTGCTTCAGGGCTATCGTTTTGCATGATGAATTACCCAACGATGATCTTGCTGGTCCCATAAAATAAATAGTCAAATCTCGTTGAGCCACCTATCTCGGCTGTTCGCGCAGTCCATGCTTTCCATAATGGATCAAATCCCTGATCGGAGTTGAACCCTGTGTTCGTTACACTGAAACCGAGTTTCCACAACGTTTTTGACTCTTCGTCTTTCGCGTGCGATCTTCCTGGAACGACCCGTGCTATTAAACCCAAACGGGCGCAACGATTAGGAACTAGGGCTTTTTTTGGTGCCATAATGATGGTGTTCTTATTATTTTCGGCTAGCGGTGTACTCTCGGTCTGCCTTTACGGCAACCTTCTGAAAGGTTTCAGGTAAAGATTTCGAACGGATACGTGGCGTTGAGGCAGATGAGAGGAAATTGTCGAAAACATCGCTGACCTCAAACAAATTAATGTCCGTTCTCACACCGGCAATAGTATCACGATACGTGCCCAACGTTTCAAATGCTCCTTTCAACAATACAAATTCGTTGCTGGACCTGAATGCAATTAACGCTTCGCGCGATCTCCACAAACAGTACACGTGATATAAGTCTGGCTGATGGAGATCCAGAGCCAAATTGCGACTGATGCACGAACTCGGCAAATGGTTGAAGACGAAAAGAACTGTCTGCTTGAACTCCCGTTGCTTAGCTGGCTGGACCGTTCCTGATACCTTGAGGAAGTATAAATGTTCATTGTCCATGGCAGGGAGGTTGTTTGAGTTATCAAGCATTCCAAGGTTTGTACCAAACTTCATGGTCTCTTCATTATATACAATAATGTATTGAAAAAGAGGAATTTAGCTGTTACCCCGCGTTTGACAACCGGTATCCACAGCGTTGGCCTGCTAATGCGAATTTCGAGATACTCACGAAATATCGTGATCCAACGCCTACAAGGCATAAGATGGGTAACGAAGCCTCGTTCGGAAGCGTCCCTACGAAATATCAGCGGATATTTTTAATGGAATTAGAAAATAACAGACTCAGAGGCCGGAGCTCCGGGACGGAAAATTCCAAGCTTCTTCATCTTAGATCGTAACGTGTTTGGATGCATATTCAAAATTTCCGCGGCGCCACGTAAGCCGTTTATTTTCCATTGGCACTCTTCCATCACTTTCAATATGTGCTGACGCTCGATCTCCACCATGGTAAAGCCCTGCGATTCGTCGACGGTAGTCTGCGATAAGAACCAGTCCATCCTCAGGGTCGAACCGGTGCTGGAAATAACGGCTCGTTCGATAACATTTTGCAACTCCCGAACATTTCCAGGCCATGGATAATCGATGAGCTTCTGAAGGTCTGATTTCGAGATGTCACGCATTTCTTTGCCATACGTTCTGCATTTACGGGCAATGTAATAATTGATCAACAATGGCAAATCTTCCTTGCGGTGACGCAGTGCGGGTATGGTAATTGGAAAAACATTCAACCTGTAAAATAAGTCAGAGCGAAAGCGGCCATGTTGTACTTCTGCGGACAGATCGCGATTAGTGGCAGCGATGATACGCACATCAACCTTGAGCGTTTTTTGTCCGCCGATACGTTCGAATTCGCCGTTCTGCAAAACCCGAAGCAACTTGGGCTGCATTTCGAGAGGCAGCTCACCTACTTCATCAAGGAAAATGGTTCCTCCATCAGCCAGCTCAAACCTGCCTTTTCGGGCTTGTATAGCAGTAGTGAAAGCCCCCTTTTCGTGGCCAAAGAGTTCATCCTCAATTAGATCTTCAGGTAAGGCTCCGCAGTTTACCTTCACAAATGGACTGCTATTCCTTGAACTATTCTTAAAGATAAGTTCTGCGAGCAAGTCTTTTCCCACACCTGTTTCGCCCTCTATTAGAACGGGAGCATGTGTGGTGGCAACTTGACTGGCCTTTTGAATTGCATATGAAATCGCTTTGCTAGTCCCTATAATTTCCTGTGTTAAGTCTGCCCTGTTGAAAGCCGTGAAATCGAGAGCCTCCGTTTCAACTTGGTTCTTTAGCTGACTTATTAATTGATTCGCGCTGTCCTCACTGGTTAAGTCCCGACCTATTCTGGTTATGCCTGTCACTCTGCCCTCTTCGTCATGATTAAGAAAATTAACCCAGCTCATGTGAATATAGTTACCCTGATGTGTGCGGATTGTGTTATGTAAGAAGGGCTCTACATGATCTTCCCGTAGTACTTGCTCATATGATGCTCGCCGCTGCGGCGCATCGGATGAAGGCAGGAAATTTTCAAACCAGTTTAGATGGAGTACTGAGGCGAGGTCCGGATAACCAAGCAAGGTTACGCCAAAATTATTGAGATAGACAATATTTCCTAACCTATCAAGTTCAAGAACTACCATGGGCGCAGATTGCATGAAGGTGCCCCATCTTCGATCTCTGGCTGCTACAATCCGCTCCAATTTAAATTTCTCAATGACGTTCATTACAACCCTTAGTCCCATGATTAGCATCAACATCAAAGCGTGGAAGTGCATAGGAAAGAAAAGTTCGAGGGCGAGGGCGTCCGCAATGAAGTTGTTACCCAGTTGGTTGAATGCCGTCAACAGGAATAAAAAACCATATACGCCAAAGGCAGCGCTAAGCCACCATGCTTTCGCTTTATCTATTTTATACTGTTTGAAGGTTGCGACTATTCCATAGACCAAGACCGAACCGAAGGCTAGTATGACATAGACGGACCAAAGGGGCTTTGCGCGGTCTTCCGTCTCCGTAAACATAAGAACGTAGCAAATCAGGACATAAGCAGATATTAAAAATGGTACTTTGTTGCTTTTAAAACCGACATACAAGGCGATGAACCACGGAATCAAAGCATAGTAACTAAATATGAAGATCCGTTTAATAAGAATTTCTGGAGGATAAGGAGCGTGATCACCAAGAATGAATCCAGCTGGTGGCAGGAGTAAAAATACAAAAAGAGTCAGGCCCATTACGCCAAACACTAAGTCAGTCCTGTCCTTAGTTCCAATCCCGACTACAAAGCTAATACTGCCGATAGCCAGCGCAACACCCGCCGTGACCATGGCAACAATATCGTATAACATGTTGAGGGTCTTATGTTAGACGCCAAAATCTCAATGAGAAAGTCACTTCCTTTACCATCTCATACCCATTAGGCCAACTCAATAATAATATCAGGCCCACAGGAATATCAGGCCCACCGGCCTTCGCCTACTTTGAAATTACCGAATGACGATGATAATTACAAAATTGTTAAGAACTCATATATATTAATGTAAATGACTCACGATCTGCGCTTTCTATAGCAAAGTTTTTAAAGAAGTCTCCATGAAACTGGCTGCCGACTTGACGACCGAGCTCGGTACTTGGAAATTTCAATTTGGCGAATGAGCTCAAGCTGTGACACAATTGAAGCCTCATGCCCCCTGTAGCATAATTCTTTTCATGAATATGAATAACGATGTGGTGGACCTGACGAAGCAGTAAATGCCGATTCCTAAATCCCTATAGGAGCACGGCGAATCAATACGAAGTTGGCGCTTCAAAAAAACACAGCAGAATCACAAACTGTAGGTTTGATTGATGAACCCCCCTGACTAAAAATCCAAAGCGGATATATTTTGTACTGTATGGTAAACTATCCGTCAAAAAAAATGACGGATAGTTTCGTTTCACGTAAGTTAAATCTTGGCAGGAGCTAGTTCAGTCGCCAAAGGAAAGTCGATCTCTATCTGTGTCAGGTTATGCAGATAATTCATAGCAATCTTGTCACTGATTTGAAGGATGAGGTCAATGAGATTTCCGTCATTATATCCAGCCACATAGAAAGCTTCGAGTGCTGATTCAGCTACGCGCCCCTTTGTTTCTGTGATGTCTTTGGTCAATTTGACCAGCGCATCTAACTTTGGACTCAGGCTTAATCCAGCGCGCAGATCTATTGTATCTGATTCTGAGAAGCCATTCATTTTTCCCAACACTGTGTGGGCACTTTGGCAATAGCGACACCCATTGACTTCGCTGACCACAAGGTTCACTGCTTCTTTTTCCTTGTTGCTCAATGAACTTTTGCCGCCTTGAAATGCCAAGTACCTCGCCAGGCCACTATCAGAATAGGCCATCGTTGCGTACAGGTTAGGAACCATGCCGAGTGACCTGCTGAGACTATCGAACAAAACTTGATTGGTGTTCGAAACTTCATCTCTTCGTGGGACATTAAATGTTTTCATTCTTCTAATTTTTAATAGTTGAAATTTATTTTAGTATTGTTTACCGTTTGGTACATAATTAAGTAAAAAAATTTAGTGAAGCACTCTTAGTTGCAATTCTATCAGGGGCAAAAGATCTCTTGAACGTGAGTACATGCGCCTTGTAATATTAATTCCATTCCACAAATTGATCAGGTGACGCGCCAACAATCGCGGATCTTCTTTGGTTTTGAGCTTTCCAGACTTGTGTGCCTCTTTGATATGAGCATAAAATATCAGCTCAATTTTCTCCAGGTGATCAGCAGCAACCTTCTCCAGCGCAGGATCAATACACGCGAGCTCAGCCACCGTATTCCCCAGAAAACATCCTTTTTTATGATCGTTGGAGTCCTGTCTGGCTATGCCGCGGAAGAAATCTTTGATGAACTTCACTGGATCATTCGAATTCAATATTGCGTTCTCAAGCCATTTGCCAAAATTTTCCATGAATCTATTCAACGCGAGTTTAAAAACTTCGCGCTTGTTGCCGAAATTATGATACATGCTGCCCTTCCCCATCTGCATTGCCGCCAGCAACTCCTCGAGGTTTGTAGCTTCGTAACCCTGCTTCCAAAAAATGTCAACGGCTTTATCAAGTACTGCTGCCTCGTCGAAGTCCTTAGGTCTGCCTGCCGTCATAATTGCTGTTGTTTTATCCTTGAACGCAACGAACGCATAAATTGTTTACCGATTAGTACACAAATCTCGTATTTTTTTTAAGTTTCGTATTTGCTTACAAACTGAAGTCGGTATAATCCAAACTTATCCCCATCAATGAGGCTCGTCTTCTTGGCCGTGCAAGTCGCGGCCACAACTTATTTGAGTTGTCCGCGCCGATCTTTCAAGATCACCACTGACTTCAAATTTTTCGTCTAAAATTTGGTCGGTCAATCCGTTCGGCCTAAAATTCCTTCGGCCAATGCATGTGTAAATCTTGAAAGCAGCTAGTATGATGCTATTGGATCATGCGGCAGTTCCTGGAACAGGGAGTCCCTTGCACCATTTGCAATTTCAATATTAATCATTGCCAGCTTGCGGCATCCACGGAAAGCCATTCAAATCTGCCCCGACATACCATAACGCGGTCGTCTGTCCGTTCTCGACCACCTCCGTTCGTTTATGTACCGTAGATCAGCCCTGAAGTGGCTATTAAGTGGAATTTGACCCGTGGCATTAAGTTTGACTTCAAAACATCCAAACCATTACTCATGCTTAAGAATTACTTCAAGATTGCGTTCCGCAACATTATCAGGACAAAGGTTTTTTCTTTCATCAACATATTTGGTTTATCCCTGGGTGTTACCTGTTGCCTTTTGCTGTCGCTTTATGTGCACGACGAATTCAGTTATGACCGACATCATCAGCGTTTGGATGATCTCTATCGGATCGACACTCAGTTTGGCGCTGGTCTCGTTGGGTTTGATAAGCTTGGCTCTGTTTCGCCTCCGATAACCATGACGCTGAAAGACGAGTTGCCGGAAATCGAGGCAGCTACCCGTGTCGTTGCATCTTTTAACGAAAGCCTGATTCAATACGAAGACAACAAATTCTACGAGTCAAATGCTTACATAGCAGACTCAACCCTCTTCGATGTGCTCACCTATGAATTCAAGGAAGGCAATGCAAAAAAAGCATTAGTCGACGCCAACACCGTCGTCATTTCCGAAACCTTGGCAGGTAAACTATTTGGCAACGAATCGGCGTTGAACAAGAGCATCCTCATCAGCCAAGGAGGTGCCGCTGTTAACTTTAAAGTAACGGGAGTTTTCAAACACAACGACAGCTTCCTGAGCGCCAGTTTAATCACCTCCATGATGAGTGAAGGATTCGGCCAATACATTCGCACAAATCCCGAAGCGTCCAACGAGTGGGCTGGGCAAAATTTTGTTCAAGCCTACATCAAGCTAGTACCCGGGCATTCACAACCGTCTATAGAAAAGAAAATCAACGAAGTGCTGGTGAAATACGGTTCGGAGGACATGAAGGCATTGGGTATCACCAAAACCTTGTTTCTTGAGCCCGTGAAGGACATCTATCTAAAGTCTCCCGTTGACAAAACCCAGCGAATAACGTATATCTATATCATTGTTTCCATTGCGTTGTTTATCCTGTTATTGGCGTGCATTAACTTCATGAATCTTTCAACAGCGAAAGCCGCCAAACGCGCTTCCGAGATTGGCATCAGAAAAGCTATGGGCGCGTTTAGAAGTAGTCTGGTACGACAAATACTTGGAGAGGCACTGATTATCGTCGTCATCGCTATATTGATCAGCACTGTCCTGGTACAAGTTGCACTCCCCGGGTTTAATGAGCTTTCCGGCAAGAACATCTCTTTCAACCAGGACAATATCCCGTATTTCGGCATAGCCTTGCTTTTACTGACCCTCATCACCGGCCTAATTGCCGGTAGCTATCCCGCATTCTATATGTCATCGTTCAAACCTGCCGAGGTACTGAAGGGTAAATTTGCATTGAACAACGCCTCAGGAAAATTGCGCCAAGGGCTGGTGATCTTTCAATTCATAGTGGCTATCGTGCTCGTATGCGGAATGTTCGTGATCTCCAAACAACTTTCATTTATGAAAGATAAGGACCTGGGGTTCGATCCGGAAGCCAAAATCATCATACCCCTTCGGACGGGTGAAGCCAAACAAAAGTACGCGTCATTAAAAACTGAACTTGAACAAATGGGTTCGATCAATGGGGTATCCGCGTCCAATTATCCGCCGGGCTCCCAAATCTTTAACGATATGGTGTTCTACCTGGAAGGGGGCAATATGGATAATGCGATTCTTAATCGAAGAAACACCATCGACGCCGGATACATGGAACTTCTAGGGATTAAGTTGATTGCAGGACGCGCGTTCACGAACAACCGCGAGGCCGAGTCTCAAGGCCGGCTCATCATCAACCGCGCTTCCGCCAATAAATTCGGAATCGATCCTGATAATATGATCGGACAAAAGCTTTACTTCGATTGGCAAGGACAGCAATATGATTTCCAGGTCATCGGCGTGATGGAAGATTATAATCAAACTTCGCTGAAGGACCCGATCGTCCCCGTCACCTTCGAAATCGCCGACAGCACGAATCAGTACAACTTTATGGTCACAAGCGTCAACCCTTCCGTGTTTTCTGAAACCATAGCCTCCATTGAGACCATTTGGAAAAGTCAGGTCTCGGATGCGCCGTTTGAGTATTCGTTCCTGGATGACAACATAGAGAAGCTGTACAACGAAGACCGGCGAATTTCTAAGATCATAACTTACTTCTCCGTCATTGCCACGATCATCTGCTGCCTGGGGCTGTATGGATTATCCTCTTTCATGGCAGAGCGGAGGCTGAAAGAAATTGGTGTCCGAAAGGTTATGGGCGCAAGTGCCACCCAAATTCTCGGCATGATGTCGAAGGAATTCGTAAAGCTTGTGCTGGTGGCTTTCATAGTAGCCGTACCGTTATCATGGTATGCTATGCAAAATTGGTTACAGGGCTTTGAATATAGGACGACGCTCAACATGGCGCCATTCCTCTTTGCCGGGCTCAGTGCGCTCACTATCGCGCTGCTGACAATCAGCTATGAGTCGTTGAGAGCCGCGAACACAAACCCAGCAAACACACTTAGGAATGAGTAGAACTCTGCCCGTCGCCTGACGGTTGTGGCAAGAAGGCGCGTAACAGTCACAGTCGCTCGGTGAATATCTTCCGCGAACTCTGCGTGTATTCACCTCCGCGGTCTCTGCGCTTATTGCATTTACATTTTTTTGGGATAGTGAAAAGGTACGGAGATGTAACGGTAGTACCGCTCAAAGATTTAACCGCGATGGACGCGGAGAAAAGTACCTGCCTGCGTCACTCTGCGGCGGGCATGCGCAGAATACGCAGAGCCCTCGATGAAATACTCTGCGAACTCTGCGTGTATTCACCTCCGCGGCCTCTGCGCTTATTGCATTTACTTTTTTTTGGGATAGTGAAAGGGTTGGGAGTTGTAACGGTAGTACGTCTCAAAGATTCAACCGCTCTATCGCAGAAAGATTCCTTCCGCCCCTGCAAAGTAACCTCCGTCTGTGATGGCAGTGGGTATACCGTTTTTCCAAAGTTTTACAACGGTTCTGTTAGCGGCGTTGTATTCGTGTCCCACCACATACACATCATCGCCGATCACATCGATGGCGTGCGCGAACGCCGGGCGAGAGCCATCACTCAATACAACAGGAGCACCATTCTTCCAATATTTGGCAATTCTTACAATTTGAGCATTGTCCTCGACACCTGCCACATAAACATCCTCACCTACCACAACAATATCGTAACCCGCACTTCCAGCAAGCCCGGGTCCCAGGTAAACGGGAGAATCATTCTTCCAGTAAGTGACAAACCCGACGCCTGGCCCTGTGTTCCGCTCAGACCCTGTTGTGTAAACGTCATTACCAACAACAAAAAGGCCATGCGCAAAGGTGACCTTGCTCGAAATTGTATGTGCTATACCATTCTTCCAATAAGTGGCTACTGTGTTTCCATTCGCGTGTATTGAATTGCCAGAAACGTAGACATCCTCACCGTTAACAACGATCGTATTTGCCGATGCCGTCGAAGTGCCGTCGGTGAGATTTACTGGAGTGCCATTCTTCCAATATTTTGCCACAATCTTTCCTGATCCTTCATGTCCTGCTATGTACACATCATTTCCTGCCGTGAAGATCCGGTCAGCGTGAGACGGAGTGGCATCATTTGTTAATGGTATTTCGGTTCCATTCTTCCACAAGCGAGCTACATTATGAGTTGCTACGTATCGGGTACCTGTCACGTAGACGTCGTCGCCAATTAATGCAATGTCGTTCCCATACGTATTGAGGCCAGTGTTAGAAATTGTTGTCGGCTTTCCATTCTTCCAATAAGTTACCCTCGAATATCCAGTATTGTCGTAGAGGTGCCCGACGATATACACATCTGGTCTGTACGTAAATTGCGTACCAGCAGCCACACCGTTAACGACGACGGCCCCTGATCCTGCGCGCGCCGGAACCCGCACGGTTAAGCTTATCATTGTCGCCGCTTCAACGGTTCCGGGAATTCCGTTAAATGTGACTGTATTATTCGATGCAGTCGGAAAGAAGTTCGCACCATTAATGGTCACCACAGTATTATAGCCACCCGACGTTGGCATGATACTAGCGATTTCCACAGGCAACGGAATTATTGTAAACACCGGTTGATTGATTGCGGTTCTACCATTTATCGATACCGAAACTGGTCCGGTTTGTGCCTCCATCGGCACAATCACGTTGAGCTGCGTCGGCGACGCGTTCGATACCAACCCTTCCTTCCCGTTGAACATGACTTTGTTGTCGCTGAATACCGGGCTAAATCCCTGCCCTGTTATTGAGATCAAGGTGTTAGGCATTGCAGATGATGGATTAATTGCCGTTACTTCAGGCGTTGGCGGTTCATCATCGTCGTCACAGGAAATTAGAATCCCGGAAAAAATCACTGTTATCAGGGCGCATAGAATGTTTTTTGTGGAAAGTCGAAAGGCTTTCATGACCGTATTATTTCGACCATCAAAATAATTTCGGCGGAAATCGAAATCAATAACCCATTTGGGTCATACGATCAGTTGACTATTAGAAAAGTGTGAGGGTGGACTGTTGTCGAGAAAGGATCTGGCGTGATACTACAAATCAAACTATGAAGGCTCACAGTATTTCGGGGGATTAATTGAGCTTCTTAAGCCCTTTCGACTTTTCCTTATCCGACTTGTCCTTCTCCTTGCCGGATTTGTCCTTCAATTCGTCTTTGTTTTTGTCCTTGTTTTTGTGGTGGTCGATTGGCTTTAATTCTTCATCCTCGGTTGAATCTTGATCGTCATCGTGGTAGAAGAAATCTTCATCATCTATGTCGACGTCAATATCCAAATCATCCAAGTCAACCTCAACCGGCTCGATTTCAATGTCTATACTAGGGATATTGATTTCTACAGGTTCGATTTCTATATTCAAATCCGCGAGGTCGATGGCGATTGGGTCAATCTGCAAGTCCAGGTTTTCAAGTACAACATCGACAGATTTCATAGCATTTTCGATGGACATTTCAATGTTTTCCTCCAGCATTATCTCATTAATGTGGACATTAAGATCCACCTCGCCGGATCCGCTCGCAATTTTTCTTAAAGGAGAAGATTTTGATGATTCCTCATTTTGGTTTGTTGACTCTTGTGATAGGCCGAACATCGGAGCTAGGAAAATGATCAGGGTAAAAAACAGGAGGCGGCGGTAAAGTTTCATAAGCATTGAATTTTGGGTATAAGGGATATACTCTGAATAATTAGGAAGGTTACTCAGTATACATAAAAACTTTCCGGAAGAATCGGAAAATTGAAAGCCCGTTCGCATCCGTTATTGGATAATCATTTATTTCTACGGTTCACCCATCCTCATTCTTAGGGTTGTATCCTGGTGTCCGTCGAAAGTGGTTCTCTTGTCCCTTACCCTTTGACACCTTTGCGTCATGCCTTAGCGCTCTTTGCGTGAACCAAGATTAAAATGCAGTTCTCGCAAAGTAAGCAAAGTGAAAATCCAAAGGACGCGAAGGTCTTTTTAATTGGCATTAGGTTTCGATGCATCTTTAATGTCGATGCAGAATGTTGAATTCCGGGAGCAGTTCTAGCTTCCCTTACCCTTTGCCATCTTTGCGTTATGCCTTAGCGCCCTTTGCGTGAAACAAAGAATTAAAATGCAGTCCTAACAATGCCGTTTAACACCTTTTCGTCCGCCAGTATCGTTGGAAACCACTGATGCGTTTCTCAGTCACATGTTTGGCGGTCAGCCGGCGAAGGCTTTCTTAACAGTGTCCATGCCCAACCAAATATTGTTATCACAAAAATCGGATAAGCGTAAAATGGCAAGGGCTTTGTCAATGCGTTAAGAGGTTGACCGGTAAAAATTTGAACAGACACAAACGAAAACAAAATTGCTGCGAGCAAACCGGTGCCTCGTATAATTGTGGGATGTGTTTTTTGAAAGCTAATTACGAAAAGGGATGCCGCCCATAAGCTAGTTCCTGCGCCGAAAGATACAACGTTATCATCCAGATTAATTCCAGAGGATGAAAGGATCAAGCCTTCCCCGATAGCGAAAATCATGAAGCCCGCAGCAGTAACGTCGAATCCCTTCCTAAAGTAATACATTGTGAGCAAGGCAGTTGCTAAAACGAGACCAACCCCATCAATCAACCAGGCAAGCCCACGAAGTGATGAGGAAGGCGCAAATGAACCGATCATCCCAAAGATGCCCCCGATGAGGAGGCCTATTGAAGCGATTATCTTAGTTGTTCTTTCTTCCATAAACAGATTTGTTTATTTAAGCGTCATTATTCTTAACGTTAGCATACCCGCCGTGTTTGAACTTAGAAGTCCACTACATCCCTACCAGTAGATTTAATGAGATAAATTTCTTAAAACTTATGCTCGCCATAGATTTTTATGCTTTGGTGGCTGTCTTAATTCTTTCCTCTCACCTCATTTAGTATCATTGTCATTGAAATCGCTTCATTATCCACCCAATTGTTATACTCTTCAATAGCTCTGAGCCTCAAATCATTTTCAATATATCCTTCGTCAACCATTTGCGTTAACCCTGCTACTTTTGACCAAATACCTACCTTGGATTTGAAATCTTCTCTTGTTCGTTCGTAATGCTCATTTGAATTTATCACCTCCACTGAATGAAAACCGACTTCCTGCATCATATCTGATAAATCGTCAGCAATTTTATTATTCATTCCCGCATCTTCCCTCCATTGTAAAAATGTCGTGTAAAACAACTCCATAGATCGAGGAGGCTTGGGAATCCATTCTAATCTCTCATGGTTGTAATCAAGTATAGATATTTGCCCATTTGATTTAAGTAAATCTTTCATTTTCAAAAGAGCCTCTCTTGGATTATTTAACCATTGCAATACACGCGCAGCGACTATCAGGTCAAATTTTTCTTGTGGCTCGAAATCGAACAAATCAACGTGGATTAATTCCAAGTTCTTGATGTCCTTATAGGTTTGTTTCCCACTATCTATGAATTTTTTAGTATTATCAATTCCAATTACTTTTCCGCTGTCAGTCACAGTGTTCGCAATATCCCTGGAGATTGCTCCTGTTCCACACCCAACATCCAATACAACCATTCCAGTTCTTAGAATTGGCTTCAATGTGCGATAATCAACATCTAAACTTCTGTCATCAAAAATTTTCGTAGTTTCTTGACCATCTCTCTCAATATGTTTATTTCTCCCCATGCTAATTTTTGTTTCATATTTATCATTCCCACACTAATGTTGATCGGTTGTTGGTGTGCCTACTCGGCTAGAACCCGTGTACTGGAAGGCAGCGACAACAAAGCCTTGTGCGTAAGTTTTCAATCAGATCTCTCCTGCTTATCCTTTCTAATAAGGTGCACAAGCAACATCTTGTACGCACCCCACACAAATAGAT
>JAICGJ010000046.1 GCA_025923195.1 Chryseolinea sp. | reverse complement strand
AGTAGGCTATTCGCGTGATGGGTTGGTCATGATTAGAAAGACGTCCCCGGAGTTCGAGGGTAAATCAAATGTGTTGAGCACTGAATTGAAAAATTCCGGAACGGTGTCAGCGGTGGCTGAATCCGCAAGTGCGGTTACCAGCATATGGGGATTTAATGCCGGTTTTGATTGGGAAGGGAAGGACACGGATTTACAGGAGAGCTTTGGTACCATTTCTGTGAGTCCTGACTATGGAAAAACTGTTGGCTGGCAATTCGTTGAGGGGCGCGATTTTTCAAAAGAGATAATGAGTGATTCCATGGCATTCATCGTCAATGAAACAGCTGTAAAATACATGGGTTTGAAAAACCCTGTCGGCAGCATAGTAAAATGGGATACTGAATTTTTTGATGGAGGAGACTTCACAATCATAGGTGTGGTAAAGGATATGGTAATGAGTTCACCCTTTGAGCCTTCCAAGCCAATGATTTTTTTTCTTCAGGGGTACAAGGGATGGGTCCTCGTAAAGATTGATACCCAAACAAACACCTATAATTCGCTAGGTGTAATTGAAAGTGTATTCAAGAGAATCATTCCCTCCGCGCCCTTTGACTACAGATTTGCAAGCGATGCTTATGCTGCAAAATTTAAAATTGAAGAACGTATTGGAACGTTGGCATCGGTTCTGGCCGTACTCGCGATTGTTATCAGTTGTCTTGGATTATTTGGTCTTGCTTCATTCGTGGCAGAACAACGTACTAAGGAAATAGGCATTCGTAAAGTCTTAGGCGCCTCAGTTTCTGATCTCTGGCAAATGTTATCCAAAGACTTCGTTATGCTGGTAATGATATCTTGTTTCATTGCTATTCCCATTGCATATTATTTTATGAATAGCTGGCTGCAGAGATACCAGTACCGAATTGAAATTTCGTGGTGGTTATTGCTAGCTACGGTGATCGGTGCGTTGATCCTAAGTTTATTGACTGTGAGTTTTCAGGCCATCAAAGCGGCGTTGATGAATCCTGTGAATAGCTTAAAATCTGAATAATGAAAGACATGCCTTCAAAAAGAGCGCTCCAGTTTCTTCGCTGGTTTTGCCGCGAAGACCATCTCGATGAGATTGAAGGAGACTCTTAACGGAGGTTTTTAGAAAGGAATTTCAACATTCTCCCGGCGGGTCCGTGTCCTAGGGTTACTGGCACATGAATCCGTACGCAGCACTAAGATTATTCAATGGATATCCTGAATCTGCGAATTGAAGTAATTTACTCAGGGCAAAGTATTACGCTCTGTCCTAGCCTAGTTCGATTCGATAGTGAAATATTGCTGATTGAGTGGCTATGCGGGCTCGTTAGAGGCCATATCAACGGAACTCCATAAACATAATATTGACATCGGCCAGTTGACCGGAATAATTATTTCACATGATGACATTGACCATGTCGGTGGGTTACATGAAATAAAAGCAATCAATCCCTCAGCCAAAGTTTATGCCTCGAAGATCGAGGCACCTTACATTTCAGGCCAATCAAAATCACTGCGATTAAAGCAGGAGGAGGATTTGTTTGATTTGCTTCCACCGGAAAATAAAGAATGGGGGAAACAGTTTCAAAACGAATTGAAAGCGATCAAACGTGTTCCCGTTGATGAGACGTTTGAATTTGACACCGCCTTCAAAAAAATCTCAAAATTGTAAATACGCTTGGCCACACGCCGGGTCATATTTCCATTTACTTTCCAACCGAGAAACTTCTTATTGCCAATGACGCGGTGGTCGTTGAAAATGGTGAATTAGAAATAGCTAATCCCCAGTTCGCCCTGGATTTAAATCAGGCTATCGAGTCCGTGAAGAAGATTTCAGCGCTCTATATTGGGAAGCTTTATTGTTACCATGGCGGTGTCGTAGCCAATGATATCAAAAGCAAATTCATGAATCTGCTCAAGAAGTGCAGAGAATATAATCTTATTGCGTATCGAAAATGTATGAAATCAATCTGGTCCAAGCCTTCATTTTGTTATCCCGGTTAACTGGTTTTGTCATGATCTGAGCAGGAGATCCACTAATAAACGGCAGATTGAAGCAAATACAGTTTTCCTGAGAATAAAAAGTAAATGCTCCATTTAATTACTTACCTTGATAGGACTAACCTTTCATAAAACCTAAACTTATCATCCATGTTTATTAGAAAATCTCTCGGCGTTACGAGCGTAATGCTATGCCTGGCATTTTTGCCATCATTGGTGTGGGCCCAGAATGATCCCCAATTCCTTGTCATCACACGGGTGCACTTTAATCCAAATACAGAATTTACCGTCGACCAATGGAAAGCCCACGAAAAGGAATACTTTGACAAGGTCACTCAAAAAAATGATCTGATCGTGGGCACCAACGTGTTAGTGCACTATTACACGAATGACAATTCTGAAGTGCTGTTTACGACCTCCTATCGTACCTGGGCTGACCTGGAAAAAGCGGAGCTAAAGAATGAGGAGCTTGCCAAAGCCGCCTGGCCTGATGAAGCACAACGAAAAGCTTTCTTTGACAAGCAAAGGTCCTACTACACGAGCGAACATTCCGACGAGATCCGGTCAATCTTGCCTAACGCCAAACTATTCACGGCGACAACTGAACACATCTACTATGTGCGGACTGGCCGGAGGGCTTATCCCACAGATGGTAAGGCAGAAGACTTTACTAAACTGATGAACGAGTACAATCAAAATGTGACCTTGAAAAACAGCTTTGTGAAAGGTTATTATCCCTCGCGACACCTATGGGGTGCCGATAGTCGCGACTACATAGAGGCCTATGTATTCAGTTCTATTTCGGATATGGAGAAATCCGTGGAAGAAAATGAAAAATTGGAAAAGGCATTTTGGCCAGATGAAGCCAAGCGCAAAGAATTTCTTGCGAAAATTGATAAGTACTTTGAAGACTGGCACGGTGATGCCGTTTATAAGCATGTGCCTGAGCTTCGTAAACAAGCTGTAGTTTCCGCGAAATTGTAAGCTTTCTGATGGGCCGTTTCAAGTTTTCAGTCGAGGATGAAATGCGAACTTGAAAGGTTATGTAAAGGGAATATTAGAGACGGCCCTCTTAAGTTGTCAAATAGTAATAATCGTAACCATAGTTTAGGAATTCTTTTTGTTCACACGTTTTACATACCAGTAATGTTACATCATAAGCTATAGCTAAAACATAGATATCGATCGTGCTGGTTTCGATAAATCATGTCTATATTTATTTTTGTTATGAAATCTTCAACACGTACTTTTATTCACCAACAGTTGATATGACCATTGTCTAATCTGCCTTGATAATTCATGTAGTAATCATTAATAGCAATGTGAAAGGAATGCCATTAATATTACTTCAAGGCGCCATGGCAAGCATCAAAGTTTCGAAAAATGCATCCCCGAACTTTCAAACGAATTCAAAATTATTGCACCGACACCCCTGGACAAGGTCGCTCGGAATAAAGAAAAAGAGGGTACAACCTTAAATATCTTGCACTTAAAAACCTTATTACCTTAGCAGCATGAAGAATATTCATGAATCAACCTTATTACCCTTAGGATAGAGACTGCAATCCATCAGCATTAATTATCGATTTCACCCAGATCAATAAGGTAATAAGGTAGAGCATAAGCTAATATGCCTTAGCTACTAAGGTAATAAGGTTAATTATTTCAACATTTTCAGCAGACCCTACTTAAGAGGTTTAAATTTTTTCAGCTGGAACGCAAATGATATCTTGCAGTCGGCTAGCGCTGCTGGGTTACTCGTACCGGGAGAAAAAGCAATTCATTTGAATTGGCAACCGCTGGCCTAAGCAAAAGGACAAAAATGAAAAGATATTAGTATCTTTGCCCTGCTATATCAATATCCGCTCTGTTGAAAAGTAATTCCAAGACGCCCTCTTTCTTCAAGGACTTGCAGACCAGACCATTCGAATTACAGGTTTGGTTTGTCGTTTCGGCTATTGCAGGAATCCGGACGCTAAAATCAGTTGTGCAGGATATAATCAACAGGACCAATTCAACGGGGTTAATAATTGATGTCCTGATCCTGCTCGTTTTCTGCAGCTTGTGCTTCTTGATTTACAAACGCAAGATTCGAAGTATTCCGCTTATTATAGGAATAATCCTGCTCGTTCTTTTAATTTTTAGTTACGTACAATTCGGTGGTTTGCTCGGAGCGACCGAGTATAACATCATGGGACTGGGCGTTATCTTTGTGCTTGCCTACAGCAGGAAACAATTGGTTTTTCTGATGATCTTGTATGTGCTGCTGATCGTGGCAGCCAACCTGGATCTGCGGTATGAAGGATGGCTAACGCAGAGCTTCTTCAAATATAATTCTACAAGCCTCGACACCTACCTTACAACACTGCTAACTCTCCTGCTTATAATTCTCTATTTTAAAAATGCACTTGTAAGGGAAAGCAGCCGCGTCATGGAGCTTCGTGTAAAATTAAGCGGACAGGTGGAAACAATCAGACAGCAGCAGAAAGAACTCAAAGATCAGAAACAGTTTCTTCAAAAAGTAAACGGAAGGCTTGAGGAGGAAATTAAGAATCACTCAAATGAGATCGATCGCCAAAACAGAGCCATGAAAGATTACATTTGGCTATCGACTGAATCGCTACAGATACCCCTTAAAAGAATTAGAAAGTGTGTTGCAGATCTCAGCGACAACGGTGCTTTGGAAGGTAAACTAAAAGAGCAGGTAGACGAGCTCACGGTTGTGGTTAAGAATCTCAAAAGCGAACTAAAGCGACATCAACGTACCGACAACTAGCATGGATATAATTCATCGGTTTGAAGAGCGAGTTTTCCATTATGGATTGATCATAGCATTCATTTTTCGACTTGTCAGACTTGTGCATGAGTTCGTGATTGATTCGCCGACCTCTATTCTTCTGTTGGGCGCCTTCAATCTGTTACTTTTGGCCCTAATATACTATCTACACCGGAAGCACTTTAAAGTTGCTTTTATCATATTCTACTTTCAGATACTCATCACCTCCATTCTAACGTGGAACAATGCCGGTGGGTGGGACGGTGGTGTGCCGTATTTGTTGCTGGTTGTAATGATCGCGATCGTTATCACCTCGCATGGATTTCTTCAGGTCATGACCCTGCTTGCCTATGGTGCCGCCATAGTTCTATTCAGTTTCACAACAGTCCTGAATTCATACTCTGCTTTTAACAGCAAATATTCTCTAATGTCCAGCGAGATCGATTTTTTTGTCAATACCATCGTACTGATTTTAATTACCTATTATCTTAAAGAGAATTTTTTTTCTTTCAGGGAATCTGTGGAGAGGACTAACTCACGATTGAAAAAGTCTTCCGAGAAACTAATGGAACAGACCGACCAGCTTCATCAGCAGCAAGGCGAGCTCAACATACTCCGGAACGACCTGGAAGAAATGATTTTAGGAAAGGTTAATGAGTCGCAACGAAAAGCAGAAATTTTGAAGGAATTTGCCTTTGTCAATTCTCACCATGTTCGTGCTTCCCTAGCGCGCGTGTTGGGCCTGATCGATCTTATTGAGATAGAAGATAAACGTAAATCATCGACTAGCGCCCTTCATAGGATCAAAAAGGATGCGCAGGAAATGGACGCCATCCTCAAGAAAATTGATACGATAATTGAATAAGCTTCTCTCCAGAGACAGTGGCTACTTAGAAATTGAGTTTTGATTTATCCGCCGGCTTGCAAACAGGGGCGGGCCGGGAATTGTTCGACTACATTTCATTTTTGGATCTCATCCTTGAAGTACAATATTATTATCTTTACTGACCTCAACATTACACCTTTGAAAAACTATAAGTACTTCGCATTACTATTCGTTTTCGCAATTGGTTGTCGAAACGAAAAACCTAACGCATGGATCGACCAAGATCGTTTAAGAAATCGCGAGGCCGCTGACTGGCTGACAACAGGAGGGAATCAGGACATGCAGCATTATTCTCCTCTCAATCAAATTAACCGGGAGAACGTCGCGGAGCTTGGCTATGCGTGGGAGTACGATGCAAGTACTTATATCGGTAACGTACCCCGGGGGTTGGAAGCAACACCTATTGTAGTTGATGGGATCATGTTTACATCTGGGGCGTGGGGAGCAGTATATGCTCTCGACGCCAAGACTGGAAAAGAGCTTTGGACATTCAAGCCCAAAGTCGATCCATCATATGGACGCAGAGCTTGCTGTGATGTAGTTAATCGCGGCTTGGCGGTTTGGGAAGGAAGAGTTTATGTTGGGACGCTTGATGGATATCTTGTTTGCTTGGATACGCAAGACGGTAAGGTTATTTGGACGACAGACACCTTCTCAGACAGAACGAAAGCCTACACAATAACTAGTCCGCCGCAGGTGGCGGGTAGCATCGTCATGATCGGTAACTCTGGTTCCGAGTATGGGGTCCGTGGTTATGTTACTGCATACGACTTAAAAACAGGAGAGGAAAAATGGCGCTTCTTTATAGTCCCGGGTGATCCGGCAAACGGATATGAAAGCCCTGAAATGGAAATGGCGGCAAAAACTTGGGATACCAAATCACATTGGCAAAGTGGAGGAGGCGGAACTGTTTGGGGCGAATCAGCATACGACCCGGAACTCAATTTGCTTTATGTCGGCACAGGGAATGCTGCACCATACCCGATTTGGTTCAGAAGCCCTTCGGGAGGTGATAATTTATTTCTTGCCTCCATACTTGCCATCAATCCCGACAACGGAAAATTGGTTTGGTACTATCAGACGACTCCCGCCGAGATTTGGGATTACACCGCTACTCAAAATATCGTATTGGCGGATATGGAGATAAAAGGCAAGTTGCGTAAGGTTTTGATGCAGGCTCCGAAGAATGGATTTTTTTATGTGCTTGATAGAGCTACCGGAGAACTCATCTCGGCAGAGAAATATACGAGGGTAAACTGGGCGAGTCATGTTGATCTGAAGACCGGAAGGCCCGTGTTAACAGAGCAAGGGCAATGGTATAAAGACAAACCAAAATTGGTAGTTCCTTTTTTGGGCGGCGGTCATGTCTGGCAACCGATGTCTTACAACCCAACAACAGGATTGGTTTATATACCTGAACGCTCAGTGCCACAAGTGTTCAAGACTTTTGAAACCTACCAGTGGCTACCCGATGTAGACAATACCAATCTCGACTACGCCGAGATGTATAAGTTCAGGAAGCATGTCCTTGATCAGGTAAAGAAATCAGAAGATACCATAAGGACGGAAAGCCTGCTCGCATGGAATCCGATTACCCAACAGGAGGCCTGGAAATTTCCTGAGGGAGGCCCCGATGGAGGTGTCATGTCGACCCCCGAGCTTGTGTTTCAGGGAACAAGGACAGGTTATTTTAATGTGCATGACGCAAAGACCGGAGAAAAATTGAAATCCATTTTTACCGGTAATGGGATTATGGCGGCTCCTACAACGTATAGTGTAGGTGGCGAGCAATATGTCGCCGTGATGGCCGCCTACGGAGGAGCGGAGACCAGTGGCTATTTGTCAGACGCAGTAATATTTGAGTATGAGAACAGAGGCCGGATAATTGCGTTTAAACTGGGAGGAGGCGAAACGCCGCTGCCACCGAAGCGCAAGCCGATTGCAACGCCGGCACCACCTGCCGTGAAAATAAAAGATGAATTGATCGCCAGGGGCGCCTATCTCTACAATTTCTACTGCGATATATGCCATGGTAAATTTGGCGATCGACACTTATCGCAGCATCCCGATTTGTCAAAGATGGCTGAAGCGAAACATCTTTTGTTCAAGGATATTGTATTAAAAGGAATTCTATCGGAAAATGGTATGGCCAACTTCAGTAATTCTCTCACTGAGGAGGATGCCGAGGCTATCCATAACTTCCTGCTCAAGCAACAGACTTTGCTGTATAAAGCACAACAACTGAAATAAGGACTGTGCTTAGATCATAGTGATCATAATTATTCGAAATAAAAAAATATTTTTCTTATTGTGGCAAGCAACGGCATCACAATAAAACCGGTTGATAAAACAACCTGGAGCGACTTCGAACGCCTCTTTAAGTCGAAGGGAGCACCAAGTTATTGCTGGTGTATGGCCTGGCGGATGACAAAGGAGGAGCTAAAAAATAATACGTCGCCAAGTAGAAAGAAATTCATAAAGAAACGAGTTCAGACAGAAACCCCAATCGGGCTATTGGCATACGTAGAGGATGTGGCAATTGCCTGGTGTTCGGTCGCGCCCAGGGAAACGTATCAACGGCTGGGCGGCAAAGAAGATCTTGATAAAGTATGGTCCATCGCATGTTTCTTTATTAAGCGGGAGTTTAGAAATCAAGGCCTTGTTGACCAACTTATCGAGAACGCTAAGAAGTATGCGAAGAAAAATGGAGCAAAGTATGTGGAGGCCTATCCTGTCGAGCCCGACTCTCCGAGTTATAGGTTTATGGGCTTTGTAAGCACATTTGAGAAAGCTGGATTCAATTTTGTGAAAAAAGCAGGAACACGGAGACATGTGATGACTTGTAAAATATAGAATTCGAAATGCAGTTATGAATGATTATTGAATAACCCATTTATAATGAAAGCGGTTGTTTATGAAAAATATGGAACGCCCGACGTACTGGAAATAAGGGATGTCAGAAAGCCAACGCCTCAAGACAATGAAGTCTTGATAAAAGTATATTCGACATCTGTGACTGCAGGAGACTGGCGTATGCGCAAAGCCGATCCATTTCTAGTTAGAATTTTTGGGGGTTTATTCAAACCAACGAAAGTAAAAATACTGGGATTTGAACTGGCGGGAGTAGTTGAAGAAGCAGGTAAAAATGTTAAATCGTTCAAGAAAGGCGACAGCGTTTTTGCGTCTTGCGGATTTAAGTTTGGGGCGTATGCCGAATACCGTTGCCTTCCCGAAAACGATGTCATTGCTATTAAGCCTTTCAATATGACATTCGATGAAGCAGCGACAGTTCCAATTGGTGGCCTCACGGCCCTGCGGCTTTTGAAACAGTCAGGCACAAAATCTGATGACCACGTGCTTATTTATGGAGCATCAGGGAGCGTTGGTACGTTCGCTGTGCAGTTGGCCAAGTATTTTGGAGCCAGTGTTACAGCTGTATGCAGCACTTCAAATGTGGATCTCGTAAAATCACTTGGCGCAGATAGGGTTATAGATTACACCAAAGAAGATTTTTTGACAATGAAATTACAGTTTGATGTAATTCTGGATGCCGTGGGAAAAATTTCTAAGGCATCGTGCAGAAATGTGATGAAACCGAATGGAAAATACGTTTCTGTTGAAGGTTCGCCGAAGAAGAGTCCAGATGATCTATTGGTATTGAAGAAATTAATTGAATCCGGTAACCTCCGGACAGTGATAGACAGAACATACACGCTCGAACAAATTAGAGAAGCCCATGCTTACGTCGAGAAATTCCACAAGAAAGGAAATGTTGTTGTTAAAGTGTTTCAAGATTCTTGAGTGGTATATGCTGTGAACCGCCATAATTCAATGTCGTGAAAAGGTAAGCGCATGTCGTAGTAAGGTAACTATCGCGCATGGTGCCAGCGCTAATTTTGTTTCATTAATCACATCAAACGAATATCTTATGACAGCACTAAAAAATGTTCTGCTCCTCAACGCGGTCAGTTCGGGAGCAACGGGTCTGGGATTGATTTTATTTCCAGCCACTATTGCAACTATTTTCGGAGTGAGTGGGATTTCAGCCATTGTTGGGGTCGGTATTTTCCTTGTCGTATTTGCTGGGATCGTGGGAATCGTCAGCCGGTCAAAGCCAATTGGTGAAGCAGCCGTCCGCTTTATTGTTATGCTCGACGTACTGTGGGTAGTCACAAGCGTAGCTGTTGTTGTACTCCAAATGTTTGGGTTATCGATCGTCGGCTATTTAGCGATTGCCGCAGTTGCCGGATGGGTTGCTTTGATGGCTTATCTGCAGGCAAATGGATTGAAAAAGCTAACACTGACAAAGTGAGACACATTGAGATGCCCGCACAACAAAAACTCACCCTTGGTGTGCGGGCTCTATTTGTCTTTACTAATCATATTTTTACATGATGGATGAACAACAAAGGCAATTTGTTCTAAGCCTATTGGCTTACGCCGTGCAGCGCGGGGTTTCTGCCGAAAGGTTGTGCCATCTTTCCGGAATTGATCTGGAAGCCCTTAAGAAAATAAACAACACCACCATCTCTGCAAAACAGAGCGCTGACCTTTGGAAGAACGCAAGCCACCTTTGCGACGACCCCTTGTTTGGTTTGCATTTCGGAGAGTCTCTACAGCTTGCAGCCCTTGGTGCCGTGGGGGAAATCATCAAGAGCAGCGAGACAGTCGGTGAGGCAGTCAGGATTGCCGCGTCGTTTACCCCTGCCGTTACTAATTTATTTATAATGGATGTAAAAAGGCGTCAAAAAAGTTTTTCCATCCAGCTTATCCCGACCAGCTTTAATCAGGACGATTTCGTCGCCCGACAAATTGCCGACCTCCTGATGGTCTTTGCCGTACATGAAATGAATGGCTTCGTGCTGCAGAAAATTCATCCGGAAACTGTCGAATATCCCTATAAGTTGAGCAATATCAAAGAATACGAACGAGTCCTTCGCTGCAAGCCAGTGACAAAGAAATCAAATTATACTCTTGAATTTAGCAACCGGTATTGGGACGAACCAATTCTCACGGCCAACTACGAGGTGCAGCAATTATTGCTTCAGAAGGTGAGCCAATCTTCGACAGAAGGTACCCCCGCTTCTATCGCATTTCAGGTAAAGATTATGGATTACCTGATGAAAAATTCTTACCTGGGCATTCTTTCTTTGGAAGACGTCGCAGGAAATTTCAACATGTCGCCGCGCAGCCTCCAACGCCGGCTCCAGGAAGAATCCGTCACATTCCAACAATTAGCAGACTCCGTTAGAAAATCCCTTGCCATTCATTATCTTGAATCCGGCAAACATCAGATCAAAGAAATTTCGGCTATTTTAGGTTACAATGAACTTAGCGCCTTCTCGCGTGCATTTAAGCGGTGGACGGGAAAGGCACCCCAGAAATATCAGGGCTAAGCATTAATGTGACTTAAATTCCCACGTCAGTTCAGTGACATCATTAAAGTCAACATACGAATGAGATACTTCATTTATACACTGCTGGTTTTCTTTGTTATCGGATGTAGTCAACCTGGTCGCCACACGCCGGATTCAAAAGTAAGAAAGATGGTTGATTCCTATCTGTCCGAATTAGTTGACAGGCAGCAAATTGTTGGCCTGGCTGTCGCTGCTACGCGAAACGACACCGTGCTGTATACCGGGTCATTTGGCTTTAGGAGCGTCTCAAGCAGGGAGCCCATGAAGCCTTCCTATAATTTTCACTGGGCGTCTGTATCAAAGACATTCGTGGCGACGGCTATTTTACAGCTAGTTGAAGAAGAAAAAATCAATCTTGATGAAAAAGTGATTACCTACATTCCTTATTTTAAGCAAAAGGGAGATCAGTATCAGGAGATCACGATAAAGCAAATGTTGAATCATACTTCCGGGATAAGCGACGTGCAGGATTACCAATGGGATAAACCGCAGAATGACGATGGTGCGCCAGAAAGGTACGTTCGCAGCCTGGAACACGATGAGATGCTTTTCGTGCCAGGCAGGGATTGGTCTTATAGCAATACAGCCTATGAAATATTGGGTGTCGTAATTACCAACGTCTCCGGAATGCCCTTCGAAACGTATGTAAAGAATAATATCCTGGAGCCGTTAGAGATGTACCACAGTAGTTTTATTTATCCGGAAATCCCCGACTCACTTCGCGTGAGTGGACATGTATGGGCTGGTAAGGCGATTGTGAGCGATGTCTATCCCTATAACAGGATCCACGCACCCAGCAGCACGCTGAATTCAAATGTCATCGAAATGATCAACTACGCAAAGGCTCACTTGCATCGCGGAGTCTATAAGGATATTCAAATTCTTGCTGATTCTTCCTATTATTTACTATGGACCAACTCGGTCAATCTCACCGACAAACCTGCCGTTGGAATGAGTTGGTTTTTAAACGAATATAAGGGATTTAAAACTGTCACTCATAGCGGAGGAGATACTGGATTCAGAAGTTTTTTACTCCTGGTGCCCGAGAAAAATATATCGGTGATGGTGGCATGCAACTATGAATTGTGTCAGAGTAGGGACATCGCTCACGCGGTGCTCGATTTGGTTTTGGGGCAGGAACCTGGCATCGTAAAAAGACAAATTGGAATTGACTTTGCAGAGGTGCTGGTCAAAGATGGGCTAGAAGAGGCAAAGTCCTTTTATCACGATACGGAACAAGATACCACGAAGCGCCGATATTACCTTTGGAAAGAAGACGAGGGAGCTATGACATACCCGGGATATCTCTTATTAGACCAGAAGGTGTTCAGAACGGCAGTGGAGATATTTAAATTTAATCTTGAGCTTCATCCTGACTCACCCTATGCCTACGCTCACTTGGGTATTGCATACGGGCGATCGGGCAATCGCGAATTAGCAATATTAAATCTGCGTAGAGCTATAGAGCTTGCGCCGGATGAACAATATTTCAAGGATGAGTTGAAAGAGGTAGAAGCCACTCTGCAAGACGATGTCAAATAAGAGATTAAAACTTTTTAGAATTAGCCTTGTTTTCCCATGTTGATGCTTCAAACAATTATAGGAAAGGTCGTCCCAACTATGTCACCTTTGTACCTGCAGGCGACCCTACATGTAAAAAAAATCCTTAGAAGATGAGTGCGATTCGAAACGCTAAAGAAAGAGAGTCGATAATACAAAACTATGTTTCCGGCTACAATGGCTTTGATGTAGAGAAGATGGTGACCGACTTCGATCCTGCGATAAGATTCGAGAATATTTCGGGAGGCCAAAGCAATATTGTACTTGCTGGACTATCCGACTTCAAAAGACAGGCGGAGCAGGCGCTGAATCTATTTTCAGCACGGAAGCAATCAGTTGTCTCATTCAAACACTATGGGGACTGTACGGAAGTTGAAATTGACTATAGTGCTGTTTTGGCGTCTGACTTTCCCAATAGTTTGAAGGCAGGCTATGAAATAAATCTTAAAGGAAAATCAGTCTTTAAGTTCAAAGACGATAAGGTGATTGAATTGACGGACATCAGTTAACTTAAGAAAATTTTAACAGGAAGGAGAGTTAAATGAAGAGAGTAATCTTGTCCCTCGCGACGTCATTTGATGGCTTCATTGAAGGGCCTAACCGTGAGATAGACTGGCTGACATTTGATGAGGAGACAGGAGATGTCCTGAACAAATTCCTGAAAGAAATAGATACAGTATTGTATGGACGTGTAAGTTACGAAACATGGGGTAATTACAATCCCCCCGATGACGGCCCCGATTTTGAAAAAAATTTTTATAGCACTCTGAACGGCATGTCTAAATATGTATTCTCATCGAGGAAAGAAAATTTTCCAGGCCAGCCGAAACTTGTAAAATCAGGGATCAGCGAATTTGTGTCTAACCTCAAGCAGCAGCCGGGAAAAAACATCTGGTTGTACGGAGGATCAGGTTTGATCTCGACATTCTTGAATTTAGATTTAATCGATGAATTCCGAATAGCCGTTTTTCCGATAATTCTTGGCAAGGGAACACCCTTGTTCAAAGAAGTGAATCATCGCATCAAACTGGATTTGGTTCACGTCCGCGCGGGTAAATCCGGAGCAGTTGAATTTAAATATGAGAGACCCACAGCATGATTCAAGATAAGAATACAACAACCATCATTAAACTTGAACCGTTTACGCCGGCCGACTTTGGTACGCTAATTTCCTGGATCGACAGCAGAGAATTGTTAATTACCATTGCTGGAACAGTTTTTTCTTATCCATTAACAGACCTTCAACTTCAAAAGTATCTTGATGACAAGAAAAGTTATGCATTCAATGTTGTTGACGTAGAACAAAGCAAAACTATTGGACATGCTGAAATCTATTTGATGGATGATGGGATATGCAAACTTGACAAGGTACTTATCGGTGATAGATCAAATCGCGGAAAGGGACTTGGATTGGTCCTCATAAATGAACTTCTGTACTATTCATTTTCGAGGCTTGGCGTTCGGATGGTTGAGCTTAATGTTTATGACTGGAATGTGTCCGGTATGAAATGTTATGAGAAGGCAGGATTTACGCTTAATCCAAATAAGAAGATGTTTACAAAGACGGATGGAATTGAATGGGTCGCATTAAACATGACTATTACTAGAGACGAATGGGATAAAAGACACAATATCGACCGGAGCCGACACCTCAACCCAAATTTTTCAGGCTCAGCGTAAATATCGATCCTTTTCCATACTCAGATTTCACACTAATGCTAGCTTTTATTTTGATGGCGGCCTCTTTAGCAATGTACAAGCCGAGCCCTGAACCTGTTGATTGTATGCTTCCCCGGTAAAACATGTTAAATATCAGATCCTGTTGTTCTGGTTTTATTCCTTCACCATTATCTTCGACCTGAATGAGAATATCATCGCTCACTCTTCGGGATAAAATTTTAATATAGGGTTTATGGTCGGCCAGTTTTTTCTGAAAAGTTATTGCATTCGATAATAAATTATGCAGTATCATCTTAAGTCTTATTCTATCTTGTCGTACATGAGGTTCCTCCAACTGTACGTCGAACGAGATGGATGTAAAGTTGGGCATGTGGTGAAGGTTATCAAGTACGTCGTCGCAAAGTTCTTTCAAAGCAAGATTTTCAATACTCAACTGCTGTCGTTTGTTCCGGGAATAGTCGAGAATCTCTGAAATAAAATCCTCTAGCATAAGTACGCATGTTTCAATCCTATTAAGACTATTTTGATAGTCGCTTGTGTCTGGTGTAATTCTGTTAACGTGAATGAGACCCAAGATTGATTTAAGAGGCGCACTGAGATCGTGCGAAACGCTGTAAACAAATCGATCCAGTTCATGATTCGTTATCGCAAGTTCAGCGTTTTGATTCATTAATTTCGTTTCAGCAATTCGCACATCGCTGATTACCCGTCCTGTGATTGCAGCAAACACAAATAGCGAGTTTGCTCCTAAAAAAATACTGTTGACATCGGTAAAATCTCCTACATCGTTCTTGCCAAAACCCGTGAGAAGTTTAGGCAGGACATAGGTGATCAGTAAAATATAAAGATTGGAAATAATAGATGGTCCAAATCCCAAGCGAATTGCGATATACAACGAGAAGAATCCGTAGACATACCAGAACCGGGCAAATTCAATTAAGAATACAAGCGCCAACATGGCCGTAAATATTATTGCCAATTCTATCTTTTCATTCCTGACTGGCATTTTAACCATGGCAATTTCTGGATTGGCTTCATACAACAGCCCTTTTTGTTTTAGGTATGGTGTCAGGTAGTACAAGGCCGGAAGTGTGAGACAAAAAGTTGTGGAGAACTCGCTAAGAATATTACTTGCTACGTAAGACCAGAAATTTCCTGGATCCTGGCTGCCGGTCAACAGCAGCATGGGCTGCAATAGAAATGCAGCAACAACTGAAGGTATTGCTACCCCCAGCAAAAGAAACAAGATCAAGTTATATATGTTGGGTAGCCAATACTTACCGCGATAAACAATTCTGAAAAGGTACCATGAAAGAAATGCAAAAAGTGTTTCGGGAATGGCGAATAGAAACCATAGTGGCCAGCGCTCGATAGGGTTACCCCAGAGATATGAAGTACCAACAGCATTAATATATACGATGGGTAAAATGACTCGCGGCCCGAACCAATGTATAAGGGCGATCGATAATGCAGTTGGCAGGTAAAACTCGGATACGCTTAAATCATGCCGCGACAACAATGAGATGTGACTACCCGTGTGAATTATGGCAAACACGATGAGGTAGGTCAAGAATGAATATCTCCGTTGGCCAGAATTCAATTCACTATTTGACACGGACCGGACGTCGGTTTTGAGATGCATCAGAAATGGAATCCGCCGGAAAGTTAGCAATAATTCTACTCCACCTCAAAGTCTTATGGAATCACGTCGCAAGTAATGACTCCGGCTCGTGATACTGATCTTGATAGCAATCTTTCTCATCTAATGCACCTACGTCTGCTCTATTCGTCTCGCAGTATATTGACAGGATTCATCATGGAGACGTTGAGCACCTTATAGCCGATTGTCATGAATGAAATAAACAGTAGAATGCCCATCGCAATCACGAACGTAAGAATACTCACGCCTTGATAGTACTTCCAGACTGTACTCATAATTGTGGATGTCCAGCCCAGCCCTGCCCAACATCCGACGATCGACGCTATTATAAGGATGATGATGAATTCCATGTTGACAATTCGCGTGATATTGATGACAGAAGCGCCTAACACTTTACGGACTCCAATTTCCTTCATCCTATTAATGATGTTGAGTGAAACTAGTGTGAAGAGGCCAGTTGATGAAAGCATCATTGCTATTGCGCCCAAGAATCCATATAAGTAAACGATATTTGAATTCAGCGCATTTATTTCCTGGAGTTCGGAAACCAGCATGCGACCGTTATAAAGCCTGTAGGGGAATATACTGTTCCAGGCGGCAGTCATGAATGCATTTACAGCTGAGACCTTGCTCGCGTCGGTACTGATAACGATTTGGCTATATGCTCCTGGCCGCACATACCTGATCATCATGGGCTCCATTTCTTTCCAGAGACCCATGGTATAAACGTCCCTGACGACACCAATAACATACAGTCTGACACTGTCTCTCCAGATGACTTCTTTGCCAAGCGGGTTTTCCCAGCCGAAAACATCGGCCATTTTTTGAGTAATGATGGTGGATTCCTTGTAATCGGTTTCTGAATCCTTGGCAAAATCTCTGCCGCTTAGAAGTTTGAGATCCATGGTCTTGAGGTAATTATCCCCCACATCAATGATATCGACTTCAATCTCTTTGGCCTCATGCCTAACTGGTTCATGCGTTCTGTCCGTGAAAATTCCACTGCGAGCCCCGGCGATGGAGATGATATCAGGATTTGCCTGCAGCGCATTGCGATAGGTATGGAACTCTGTCTCATTATCTATCCAGACGACCACTGAGCCACGGATGTCAAAACCTAGATCATATTCCTGCTGATATCGTGCATTCTGATAGAATCCGATAGCGCTGACAATTGCCATTAATGAAAATGCAAGCTGTAAGCCGAGCAGTATACGGGTGAAATAATTTGTGCCGCCAAATCTTACCTTTCCCTTTAGAATATTCACTGGCCGGAACCTGCTGATGTAAAATGCCGGATAGCTGCCCGCAATAATACCTGTAAGAACTAAAATCGCCATCATGAATACAATAAATTCAGGGTCATTCAGATACGAGTGTGGCCTGAGGTGAATCATATTCATGGTAATGGTGTTCCATCCTTCGATCAGCAGGTCAGCTAGCCCCAGGCCAACTATTAATCCAAGAAAACATATCAATGTAGTTTCTCCGATAAATTGGACGATGAGCTGCAGCCGCATGCTGCCCATCACTTTTCGTATGCCGATCTCCTTTAACCTCCTGGCGGAAATCGCGACAGCAGTGTTTGTGAGATTGAAACATGCAATGAGCAAAATCAAAGCACCCATCACTACCGATCCGATGATTGCTGCAACGGGAGGGGCGGCAAAAGTCCGCGCCTGTACTCCATCCGATCTGTCGCTGTGTGCCATAGTTCCCAAGGGCTCAAGAGCAAACTCGCGCACCTGGAATTCATTCCTGGCTGCGTTATTGTTCTCCGTATAGCGCTGAAGTTGTTGATGGACATTACTAACATGTTCGGGTTCGTTGATCTGAACAAACAACGTTGTTTCAGCTTTCCAGTTATCATCGCGGTGGTCCTTGCGCTCGTTCTTACAATTTTCAAAATTCATATAAGCTGATCCTCCGCTTCTGTAAAAGCTAGAGTTCATGGGCTGCTCTTTGAAAACTGCTGCAATTTTAACTTCCTTCAGCTCAGTTCCATACACTTGCGTTATATTTTTGCCAACAGCACCTGTAGGACTGCCGAACAGCCTCGTGGCCATGCTCTCACTGATAAAGACGCTTGTTTTATCTTCAAGTCCTGAGGGGCTGCCCGCGACAAAATCAAAAGAGAACATTTGAAAAAAATCGGGATCTACATATGAAAGATTGCTGACAAATAAGTCGTTGTCACGTTTAAAGTTGGAAGTCGAGTGAATATAACGTGATGATTTTTCAACGTCATCAAATGTCTTCTTAACGATTTCGCCAAGAGGCAACGCCACGTATCCAAAACGCTTCACGTCATTCTCAAATTCATGCACTGCGCTCACCCTGTAAATCTTGTCTTTATTCCTATGAACGCTATCAAAGGTGGCGTCGTACTTGTATGCTAAATAGACGACAATGCAACACGCAATGGCGATACCCATACCGCATACGTTGATCAATATGAAAAGCTTGTTATGACGCATGTTGCGGAAAGCGATGAGGAGGTAATTTCTAATCATGACAGGGAGAGGGCCAAGTATTGTGCCAGGTGGTTATGGTCCTGTTATAGTGGATTCTAAAGGTATCTTGGGCAACCGGCGATCGAAGATGGACGAAGTGGTCCGGTTATGGACAATGCTCATCTGGTCGTCATCCCATTCTCATCTCGGTCAGAATTTTTTTGAACCCAACTTTTTCATAAGCATGTATCGCATTCAAATTATCGCTGTACACCTGCAGCCTGATTTCTTTCATGCCCTTCAGGTGCGACCAATCCACTAGCCTTTCGATGATTAGCCGATTCAGACCTTTGCCTCTGTAGCCAGGCTCTACAAACATGAAACCCAGGAAGGCGTAGTTATGGAAAGTATTATAAGTTTTGCCTTCTTTTATAATGGCGCTTCCTCCGGCAACGACTCTGCCATTGTCTTCGGCCACGACGACTTCTGCATCCGGATCGCGTATTCTTGCGGCGAGATCATAATAGTGAAATTCACCTGGAAGAAGTGTTGGATCAAAAGGTCGTTCGGCCGAGATAATTCCCTGCTCAAATCTTAACAAGGTTGGAAGATCGTCAAGTGTAGCGCTTCGTATTTGTATGCTATTCATTGTTTCTTAATAGAATAGCAATTTACTAAACATCTTCAATTCACTTTATCGCTCTAGCTTGGCTTTGGTTTAAAAGCGCGTGCTTGATTTTTTTGAGCTGGTGGATATGACGTTGGGTGTGAAACACAATAAACTTAAGCCACTCGTATCGCGTTAGGTGGCCAAAACCGGGGAAGTCAAATTCCGTGCATAATCTTGAAAGATCCTTCGTTAACGCTATTGCGACATTTTGCTTTTTTATTCGTTCCAACTTAGATGTTATTACATCTGTTTCGAAAGGCCCGGTTGCCGGAATGATAAATTCCGGTGATTGAAATTTGATTGTAAAATCCAAGAACGTGGACTTGATCGCCTCCACTTGTTGGTCAGGCGGCCGGGACACTTGCTCTGTCCGGCTATCGGGTATACCATCCGTTGACTTGAGGATATGATCGGCCACCTGGCCGGCGGTCCAGCTGCCTGCAAAAGGAATGGTGTTAAGTTCTTCGTTAGTCAGCCCGGAAATGTGGCTAATGAATTCTTCGAGGGTTTTTTTGATTTCCTCCGATAGAAATATTGGATCCATACTGCATCTTTTTGAAAACAAATTTCGGGAATCCATTATCACAGGAAAGGGGTGGATGCGGCAGATTTCGGGTATTATCCGTCGAGATGGTCATCATTCCTTGTTCGGTGTTCCTTGTTCAGTGTTCGTTATTCAGTGTTCCTTGTTTGATATTCAGTGTTCGATATTCCCTGCCTGACGGCAGTCAGGGGCGTTTATGAATAACGAACAAGGAATAACGAATATCGAATGATGAACGAGGCTTGAACCAAAGGTGTGCTGGTTAAAAGATGGTGGGAAACTGAAAAAAAATGAGACTGGAACAGAAACGTTGATCCCGCCTTCATCATTCCTTGTTCGGTGTTCGTTATTCAGTGTTCCCTGTTCGATATTCCCTGCCTGACGGCAGTCAGGGGCGTTTATGAATAACGAACAAGGAATAACGAATATCGAATGATGAACGAGGCTTGAAGAGAGGTAAAGCAAAGGATCCTAAAACCTATCAACAAATATGATAAACGAATTTATCATAGTTCTTAACTAGGTTTAAGGTCCTTCGCAACCCCATTACAGTATGATCAGTCATAAGGATACCCACTCGATTTATAAATGATCACTGTAAAGAACGTTGAAGTTGCGGTACGATAAGTGCTGCAACCCTTAGTAGCATTGGCAAATCCCCAGCAATACACGCGCCGTCTTGGAGCGCATCGATAAGCTCGGTTGTCCCAGCCTTTGCTTATCGCTATACAATGTGTAGTAGCAACACAATGATACTTTTTTTTAATGTGTTATCCATACACAATGATAAATTTAGTTGGCAGATGGAGGCGGATTGCGAAATGCAGGCTATTGGTGATATTTGGCCCCGATGGAATCATATGAAAAGAGACTACGAGACTTTCTTCTAAGGGGTGACAAAATATTCTTACCGCATATTTCCATCGACTGCGTGACTTTCGGATTCCATGACAATCAGCTTAAGGTACTGCTTTTAAAGTGGAAGGACTCAGGGCCGTGGTGCCTGCCGGGAGGTTTTGTCAAGCGTGACGAATCCCTAGATGACTCCGCAAAGCGTGTATTGAATGAACGCACAGGATTGGAAAACATTTACCTTCGGCAATTCCAGGCCTTTGGTGATCCGGATCGCATGCGGAGTAAGCAATCTTTTGATCTTATCGGGGCAGCAACGAGTTGGGTGATGGATAGATTCGTCACAGTTGGCTACTGGGCGCTGGTCGAATTTTCCAAAGTAACACCCCGACCTGACTGGCTCAGTGAAGATTGTAAGTGGTTCGATATCCATCGTGTTCCCAAGCTTATATACGATCATAACAGCATTATTATAAAGGCATTGGAAGCTTTGCGCATCAGCCTCAACGACCATCCCGTGGGCTACAATCTGTTGCCTGAGAAATTCACCATGCCTGACCTTCAAAAGTTGTACGAAACTATTCTGGATACCTCGCTTGACCGAAGGAACTTCCAAAAGAAAATGCTTGCCCTCGACGTGCTGGAAAGACTATCCGAACGGAAAACTGGCGGGGCACACAAGGCGCCATTTCTATACCGCTTCGACAAGAAAAAATACGAACGCGCTGTGAAGCAGGGCATCAAGACTGGGTTCTGATTCGCCTGATCAAAATCATTTCTAAAATTGACTTTTTGCAGGGAGATTCACCCCTGGTATCGTTTTATTGCGAGCATGAGACTGCACTGCAATCGGCTTATTTCTTACGGTGCGCTGGTCGCTTTGATCGGATACATAATGTCGGGACCGGTCGCCTTTTTCATTGTCAGCGTTGTAAATCCTCAGCCTCCATGGGAATCGTCGGCATTGTTTGCGGAGAATTACCACACCATTCAGGATACCCCATACTACTTCGGGTTTCTATTGGTCGGAGGTATGCTGATGGTAACCGCCGGTCACTACCTTAACTATAAAGGTTCAAACCCGGTAAAAAAATTTCACATGTTACTTGCAGTTGCTTGGACAATCATTTTTGCCACGCTCATCATGTTCAATTATGTTTCGCAGATCTCTTTTGTAAGAAACCTAGCGGTGAATTATAAACCAGAATATGACGCAGCCATTCAAATTTTTTCCATGTCCAATCCGCTTTCATTTTGTTGGGCGAACGAAATGTGGGGCTACGGCTTCTTAGGCCTGGCCACTATACTTTTGTCCGGGTACTATCAACACGATAGCAAAGTGATTTATTTGCTGCTCATCGTGAATGGTTTCGTAAGCCTACTGAGTGCTATCATGACACTGATCGACGCTACTTGGGTTATGACTACAATTGGATTGTTCTGCTATTTTGCGTGGAACATCCTGATGATTGCCCTCATGATGTATCTGTACAATCATGCTAAGCGGCAGGCCAAATTGGATGATGCAGAGCCAATTCATTCTAATTAAAACACAAACCACTGCGATGCGGATCAGGTTACGGCCTTTGCCAGTAATGCTCGGGAAGACAATATCCGACTTTCAGCCAATTCCATTTTCGCTGCCGTCCTTTGTCTCGGGGGGGATGTGTATCACAAAGCTTGATCCCGCACCATAGGTAGATTTAACTTCAATAGTTCCACCCAACTTTAGAATGATCTCCTTGACGATAAACAAGCCGAGACCGGAACCATGAGATCGGTCTGTGGCTCGGTAATACATTTCAAAGATCCTCGACTGCCTCTCCTTTTCAATACCCATGCCGTTGTCCGAAATTATGATGGTGTTACCCTGGCCATTTTGATTAAAGTCTATATGAATAAACGACTCTGCTTTTGTGAAGTCGGCGTACTTGACACTGTTGCTGATAAGGTTATGCAGAACTACCTTCATCCGTTGGCTGTCGCTCCTGATTACGGACTCTTTAGCCACGGTATTCTTAAATGAAATCTTTTTTGCTTCCGGCCAGAACGCAAGCTCGCGTAGGACCTCGTCAACCAGGTCATGAAAATTGAAATACGCGGTCTGAACATCTAAATGGTAGTTCCTCGAGAATTCTACCATACTCTTGATGACGCGGTCCAACTTCTGGACGCTGAATTCTATATGGTTATAGTATTCCCACACCCTGTCTGCCTCTTTCTCAATTCTAGCGATTTGCACGAGTCCGAGAACAGATTTTAATGGCGCGCTGAGATCGTGCGATGCACTGTAAACAAATCGATCCAGTTCCGTGACGGTCTTGTCTAGTTGTTGAATTGTTTCCTCCAGTTTCCTGGTTCGCTGGTCGACTAATTGCTCGAGTTGCTCATTTACTTCCTTCAGTTTATGTTCCGCTATGCGTAGGTTTTCCCGCTGAAGAATAATTTGATCATTCTGTGACGTGAGTTCTTCGTTCTGTGCCTGTATTTCATTGTTTTTTTCAACTATTTGTGCCTGCTGTTGATGCAGTGTATTATTTTGAAGTCCTATCTCCTCTATCTTTTCCATAAGCTCCTGATTCTTTAACCGCAGCTCATGTGTCCTCATCTTCACTTTCTTTTTCAGTTTGCGCTTCTGTTTCACCAGGTAACTTATTCGTATCCGAACGACTGAGAAGACGGTGAATATAAACAACCCAATCATGGCAATTTTGAATAATGTCGTTTGCCACCAGGCGGGGCGTATCCGAATAGTCAGTACCTTATCCACAGTTGTCCACACGCCGTCACTGTTTGAGGCTTTGACTTTGAGCCTGTATGTTCCTGGGTTTAGATTTGTGAAGGTAGCTTTTCGCTCTGATCCGATGTATTGCCACGTATCATCCAAACCTTCAAGCATATATGCATATTGGTTACGGTCGGAAAAACTGTATTCCAACATAGCGAAGCCGGCACTAAAGGAATTTTGATCACTCTTGAGGTCTATGGTTTCTGATAGAATAATGTTTTCGGTAAGTGGTGACCGAGAGTTATTGACATTGACCTCCTCGTTGTTCAAAAAGAAGCTGGTGAATACTATTTCAGGCAATTTTGAACTGCTCTTGATAGTGGCCGGCATGAAGGCATCCAGGCCATTGATTCCACCGAACAGCAAAGTTCCGTCAGCACTTCTGAACGAACTCTCGGGATTGTATTGATTGCCTTGTAGCCCGTCAGTACGGTTATAGTTTCTTATAGACTTTCTTTCAAGGTTGAATTCAGAGAGACCTTTGTTAGTACTGAGCCAGAAATTTCCTGTTCGCGGATCTTGCTCAATGGCGTAAATTACATTGTTGGCAAACCCATCCTTCTCATTGTAAAGCTGTGTCATTCCAGATTCTGGATTGTATCTCACAAGGCCGATGGCATTCGTGCCTAGCCATAGCGTACCTTCGTGATCCTCATATATGGAAAGTATGGTAAGGTCTTTTTTCAGAATAGAATTCTCGATGGTTCTAAATTCGCCTCTCGAGGAATCGTATAAATTCAGCCCTCTAACTTCTGCGGCAACCCACACGCGATCTTTCCTGTCGATATGAATGGACTTGATATTATACCGATCAGAATTATTTTTGGAACTGGCGAGATTAGGAAAATGAATGAACCTGCCTTGTGACTTATTCAGATAGCTTAATCCTCCACCAAATGTACCAATCCACAAATTGTCGTATTGATCCGTCTTCGCGATCATCACTTGATCTGCCAGCAGCCCGGCATTAGCGTCCGGGTCAACGCCATAGTGACGGTATTGGCGAGTCTGAGGATTAAATCGAAACAAGCCACGGCCCCATGTCCCTATCCACAAGTTACCGTCTTTATCGAATTCCAGGCATTTAATTTTTTCAATACGCTGCCCGTTGTAACGGATGTTTATTCTTTTGAACCTATCTTTGCGAATGTTTGATATTCCTCCCTCAAGATAATTCAGTCCACCTCCGTCAGTTCCAATCCAAAGATTTCCATGGCTATCCTCGGCAAATGCGGAAACATTATTATTACTTATGCTTCCTTCAGACCAGACTTTGGATCGTACCGGATTAAATTTTAATGCATTCTTATCATAAATATTTACACCTCCATAATAGGAGCCGATCCAAAGGCGATTCATCCGGTCTATATAAAACGCCTTAATTGAATTGCTTAAAATACTGGATGGCTCAAACTCATTGTGGGTGTAAGTAACAAAATAACAGCTGCCAACGGGATCGAAACTGTAATGTAAAAAACTAAGTCCATTGTCTGTCGATATCCAGAAATTGCCTTCTGCGTCCTCATGAACATCCTCAATCTGGTTATGGTCTAGCTGATGGGCGTCAGGTCCTGCCGTATGGTGTGCAATGCGCTTAGAGGAAGGGTCGTAAACGTATAGTCCATCGCCCCAGGTACTGATCCAAAGCCTGTTTTTTGAATCAAGGGTTAATTGCTGGGGACGCTTCGAAATGGTATCTCTAAGGATTTCATGCAGTTCCTGCGTCTTTCGATCGTATCGGTATACACCTCCACCGACGAGGGCAATCAGAATTGTCTTGTCTTTATCTTCGATAATATCGCTTACCCAGCTGGATCCCGGGCTAGTGCTGGTCGTGATGCGGAAGTTAGTAAATTCGATCTTCTTCGGAATGGTGTCTGGAATTACGAAATAGCTGAATCCGCCTTCTTTCAACCCAACATATAATTTTCCATCGGAGCTTTCGGCAATTGCTCGAACAAGGTTGGTAGTTATGGTGGTCGAGTCGGTGGGATCATTTTTGAAGCAACGAAAATTATTTTCCCGGCGATTGTACCAGCAAAGGCCACCGTCCATCATGCCCACCCACAAATTCTTTTTGGAATCTTCAAATAATCGAAAGACAAAATTGCTGGAAAGGCTCATCGAATCTTCCGCATCATGTCGATAATCCACCAGGGAATAACCATCATAGCGTTGTAAACCATCTTCAGTACCAAACCAGAAAAAGCCTTGATAGTCCTGCAGTATGGTTCTTACATTCCCGTTGGCGAGGCCGTCATTCGTAGTGATGTGGTTGAATTTAATGTCCTGCGCATAAGACAGACTCGTGACTAGAAACAAAGATCCTAACGATCCTACAACACTTGACCAAAATCTCCGCATAGACTGATACTGGTTTAGGCTACAGCAATCCAATTGCCTATGAAAGAACCACAAACGAGGGAGAAGGTACAAAAAATCCTGAACAAGTTGGGGAAACAATTACGAAGTAAAAAGGTTAAAAAAAATCCGTTTTTTTAACCAAATTTAGTTGTCATAGACCGCTTCGCGAAGAATGATCCAAGTTATTGGTTTCCGAGCTTCATGATCATTCGATTATTGTTGTAACGCATATAACCTAACGTAGTAAGCGGATAAGCGACATGTAAACTTTCCTCAGGCCATGACATCATTTGGTATGCAACAATTAAAAGACTCTCGAGACGCTATTTTCACAACAATTACCCTTTTCTTGAGATGACCATACAAATCTTCTATGTTTGGTCACAAACAAGGCTCACGAATATTTTAATAATTTTGACAATGATCGCACCCTGTATCAAAAAGTTTCTTCTGTTAACCTTGTTGGTATGTGCCGCGTGCACTGGGCAGGCGCAGAAACAACTTGTGCTGCTCAATCGCGAGGAAGTGATAATGCGGTTTAACCCCGGCGACGCGATTGTTATTTCCTTAAAAGGGCAAAAGCAGAAAATCGATAGTTACATCAATAATCTTTTTGATACGGCCGTTGTGCTACACGACACCGTTGTGCCCCTTCACAAAATTGACAGAGTTTATTTTTCACACACGGGGTTGGTGAATTTGATAGGGAAGTTCCTTGTTGTGGCAGGTGTTGCGTATTTTGTAATTGATCAATTCAACGTAATCGTTGTCAATGGAGATGAGCCCTCGCTAAACGAAGATGTCACCGCGGCGTCAGTAGCGATGGTTGGTGTCGGTTTGCCCATGATGCTCATCAAAAAGAAATCTCAGAAATTAACAGGAAAGTACAGGCTAATCACGGTGTCGGAAGGTTCGCCTTTTTATCTGGAGCCTGTCAACAAGGAGACTCCCGATCCCTAATCTCATCGCTTGTCAGAAGCTTGGCTTCATCGCGTAAGATGAAACGCAGGCTGGCTGTAAATCAGCCCCGGACAAAAACGAAGGTGTTCAGTTTGCTAACGGTTGAGGACAAAGCATTTGTGTAGTTATCACTGATCCGCATTTTATATTTCAGGAAACGATGTCGTTTACTCAGCATACTTTATAAATTGCATTTCAATCTGGAAGTTTTTTTACCGCTGGCAGAAACTCTTCGATTTCTCAGCGTAATTTTTCTTGGTAATTCCCTCTGCAGTAAAAAATTTTTCACGATTCAAATTGAGTTAAATGCCTGACCAAATGACATTGCCACAGAAAGTATATGCAATAGCCAGAAATTTCTTCTTTTACAATATATTTGCACCTTACACAGAATTTGTAATCCATGACGACAGACCAATTGAAAGATTTAAAGGCCCGTGTTAGCGCCTTGAGGGGGTATCTTTGACTACGACCGTAAGAGCCTTGAGGTAAAAGACGAAGAACTAATTACACAGCAGGCTGATTTTTGGAACAAGCCTAAAGACGCAGAGGCTATACTTAAGAGTATTCGCACAAAGAAAGTTTGGACAGACGCTTTTGACAATGTCTCTAAATTAATGGACGATCTGGAGGTGCTTAATGAATTTCATGACGCCGGTGATGTTGGGGAAGAGGAATTAGATCGCGAATACCATAAGGCAGCCAAGGCAGTCGAAGAATTGGAATTTAAAAAAATGCTGAGCCAGGAGGAAGACCAGCTTAGCGCAGTTATAGAAATCAACCCGGGAGCTGGTGGAACCGAAAGCCAGGATTGGGCTGATATGCTTAACCGTATGTACATTATGTGGGGAGAGAAAAGTGGCTACAAGGTAACGCAGATCGATTATCAATCGGGGGATGTCGCAGGTATCAAGTCAGCAACTCTTGAGCTGGAGGGCCCGTTCGCTTATGGTAAGCTCAAATCCGAAATAGGTGTTCACCGCCTGGTGCGGATTTCGCCCTTCGATTCAAATCAGCGTCGCCATACATCCTTTGCTTCTGTTTTTGTTTATCCGAAAGTGGATGACTCAATTGAAATTGAAGTCAACCCGGCAGACATAGAAATCCAGACCTCGAGGTCAGGAGGTGCCGGAGGCCAGAATGTTAACAAGGTCGAGACAAAAGTTCAGCTTACGCATAAGCCCACCGGTATTGTTATTGTTTGTCAAGTCGAACGCTCGCAGCATGCGAATCGGGAGCGTGCGATGCAAATGTTAAAGTCAAAGTTATACCAGCTCGAAATTGAAAAGAGAAATGCTGAACGCGACAAGGTAGAGGCGGGTAAAATGAAGATCGACTTTGGCTCGCAGATCCGCAATTATGTGTTGCATCCGTATAAACTCGTTAAAGATGCCCGCACGAGCGTAGAACGTCACGATGCACAAACAGTGTTGGATGGTGACCTGGACGATTTCATAAAAGCTTACCTTTTAGGTGCTCAGGAAATACAACCAAGAAGCAATTAATCGCGTGGCATCCCTGATCTATGGCTGATAACGAGGGTCAGGTGCACGAACGCTTAGACTCGGTTCAGCAATCCAATTTACAGTTGAAGAGAACTCGAATTTATAACATGCAATTCTGGCTACTTTGTGCCAGCTCATTGCTGTTCTTTGCGAGTTTTAATATGCTCATCCCAGATCTTCCAGGATACCTAACGAGTCTGGGAGGTCCGGAATACAAGGGTCTGATCATATCACTTTTCACCATTACAGCGATGGTATCCCGGCCATTTAGCGGCAAACTCGCTGACACCGTAGGTAGGGTGCCCGTTATGATGGTGGGCTCATTGGTTTGTTTTGTATGCAGCCTGCTGTACCCATTGTTCACGTCGGTCATGGGATTTTTATTGCTCCGACTAATCCATGGTTTTTCAACTGGCTTTAAACCCACGGGACAAGCGGCCTACCTTTCGGATATTATTCCAGCGGAAAGGCGTGGCGAGGCCATGGGCCTCTTAGGTACAGCCAGTTCGATCGGGATGGCGGGTGGACCAGCCGTTGGTGGGTTGCTCACCAACCAGTTTGGTCTCAATGTTATGTTCTACTGTTCATCAGCCTTTGCATTGTTATCAGCCATTATACTTGTGGGGATAAAAGAAACGGTCAAGGAAAAACAACCATTTAGCGGGAAGCTGCTAACCGTAGATCGTAGGGATCTATTCGAACCTCGCGTCTTAGGCCCAAGCGTTGTCATGCTGTTGCTGGTTTATTCTTACGGCTCTGTCTTTACACTAATTCCCGACTTCGGCGAACACGTGGGAATCAGAAATAAAGGATTGTTGTTTACATACATGACCATCGCCTCTCTCATGGTTCGACTCATTGGCGGCAAGGCTTCTGATACTTGGGGGCGCAAGCCTGTACTTCGCGTTTGCTCGGTCTTCATATTAATCGCTATGCTGGTAATTGCATTTGCGGATAGCCGGCTCCAATTGACTTTAGGAGTCTCATTGTATGGGCTGGCACAGGGAGCTTCATCTCCAACATTATTGGCCTGGGCTACAGACTTGAGCGACCCTAAATCCAAGGGAAGGGGGGTTGCATCTGTCTATATCTTTATGGAGTTCGGCATCGGCTTTGGGGCTTTTGCGTCGGGGTTAATTTACGCAAATGATCCATCGCGATTTGTGCTTTCATTTGCCATCGGCGCTGCCTTAGCCGCATTAGCACTGGTTTATCTTTTAGTGTATAAAAATCATTCAGACCCGTCCAGGATTAGTAATGAATTTTGAAAAATAAAGTAATCATCGGGTTAGTGTTGTGGTGATTCCACAAAAGATTTTTTTACCTGCTTTAATGCTTTATGACGACAGAAGGGTCGCTTTCTATAAAATATGGCTGGATTTGAGATTGATACGATTATCCAACTTCGAAACGCATCCAATATGGGTGCTGTTTTTAAATCTAAATATTTTATTTAGTTTGGTAGAACCAAATACACTTACCAGAACCTTGAGAAAACTATTCTCCATAGCGTTTAGCTTCCTCCTCCTGTTAAATGTGATGGGCTATTATGGCGTATTTCTGGGCCTGCAGTATAAAAATGACAAGGATATGATTCAAAGGCTTGATGCCGAGAAGTATTCAGATTCCGAAACAGTAACCATCAAGATTCCTATTTCAATACCGTACGCTATGGATTCGAAAAGTTTTGAGCGGGTGGATGGAAACTTTGAACACAACGGCGAATTCTACCGCCTGGTCAAGCAAAAATTAGCAAATGATACACTGTATGTTGTTTGTTTAAAAGATCACGAAAACAAGCGGATTGACGAAGCACTTACAAGTTTTGTCAAGACTTTTACCGACAATCCAGTTGATCAGCATTCAAGTTCTAAAATAGTTATCAATTTTATAAAAGATTATATACCACAGACCTTCGCAGTTCAGCACCTTTCCTTGGGCTGGGAAAAGGATGTTGTGAAGGAATCCTCCTGTAGTATCTTAAGATCTTCGTTTCATCCTACCATTATCCATCCGCCTGAACGCGGTTGATCTGCAATTTTCTGAACCGACAGAACATTCATTTCGTGCGTCTTTGAAAGATTAGTATTCGCGAACTTCCTTTATAAGGAAGTGCAGTATTTAATTCCGTCACGTTTTTGATTTGGTTTTTGGTAACAAAATATCTGCTGGCATTTTGTTTGGGTTTTGCCAGTGGCCATAGCGTTGCTAAGACGGTGTCGAGTCTAGGCATTTTGGGTTTTGCTTTATGACCTGCACCCTCATCAATTTGTTTTATGACGGCTTTATCTTCGCTTTCGAGATTGGAATACGTCCATCAGCTGAAGTTTGGGCATGCCGATGGACCATTCTATCTCGAAACACTGTGACGAAATACTAAAGCTTGTTTCTGTAGGCTTGAAGAGGACTGCTGACTTAAATTTTTGTCATGCGTCCGGATCAAAACTTCAAAACTCCCCAGATTGAATGTCTCTGGTCGCTTTATAAAAAAGGAACGGTCCGCCGGCTGGATTTGGGTTGCTGGCGGGCACCGTTTCCGAATACCTTTTAAAAATTTACCCCTATGCCTTATATACCTGTTGAAGAACATCTGCCAGGAATTACCGGTTTGCTGGAATACAGAAAGGATTCGGCACAGCCTATACGGGAATTGACACAATTATTGCTTCGGGGTCCCTCAACGTTGACGGAGGGCGAGCGGGAGCTAATTGCTACCATTGTCTCTCACAACAACGAATGTAAATTTTGTACAACTGCACATACTGCTGCTGCTGATTTGCTCTTAGGTGAATGTGATACTTCGGAAAAAGTAAAAAAAGACATTGAAACTTCGCCTGTCAGTGAAAAAATGAAAGCGTTGCTTACAATAGCGAAACAAGTACAGCAAAGTGGTAAAAACGTTACCGACGAATCTGTGCAACGTGCAAAACAAGCCGGGGCAACGGACTTGGAAATTCACGACACCGTTTTGATAGCCGCGCTCTTTTGTCTTTATAATCGTTATGTGGATGGCCTTTCAACCGTTACGCCAACAGATCCCGCGTTTTATAATGGACTTGCCGATCGCATTGTTAATAATGGGTATAAGCGCTTGCCCCAAGGTTACGATCACCTTAAAAAGGAATCACATTCCTGAAAGCCACCAAACCACCACTCAATACCGACCATATGAAAAAATTTTTACTCATTATATTTCTTTTTGCACCATTTCAAATCTCTTTTGCTCAGAATACTACAGTCTCTGGTACCGTATCAGACAATGAAAGCAATGATGCGATTCCAGGTGTGAACATAATAATCAAGGGAAAACTTACCGGTACCGTCACCGATGCAAGCGGACATTTCGAACTAACCACTGGTGTTAAGTTACCCTTCACCCTTGTAATTTCAGTAGTAGGTTATGAAAAACAGGAGTTTGAAGTATCTTCTGCAACCACTGTTACAATTAGACTTACCCCCGCAACAGCGATCATGAACGAAGTGGTTTTTTCTGCTTCACGTGTAGAAGAAAGTATTTTGCAATCGCCGGTAAGTATAGAAAAAATGGATATGAGAGATATTAGTCAAACCTCATCTGTAACTTTTTATGAAGGGCTCCAGAATCTCAAAGGCGTTGAAATGGTAACGAGTGGTTTAACATTCAGCCAAATCAATACCCGTGGGTTTAACAGCACTGGCAATTCCCGATTTCTTCAATTAGTGGATTTTGTAGATAACCAGACTCCGGGCCTTGGCTTTGCTGTTGGAAACCTCTTCGGTTCATCAGACCTGGATATGGAGAGCGCAGAGCTTATACCTGGAGCTGCTTCTGCGCTTTATGGGCCTGTTGCCTTTAATGGTATTTTGATGCTGAGAACAAAGGATCCATACCAATATCAAGGTTTAAGTGCGCAGACCAAGGTTGGTGTTAACCACGTTAGTGAGGAGTATGCCGATCCGCATGCATTGTATGACATTGCATTGCGCTATGCAAAAGCGTTCAACAATAAAGTTGCTTTTAAAATCAACGCAGGCTATTTCACAGGCCTCGACTGGTATGCAACAAACTACACCGATGTCGATCCGGGAACACCCGAGGAACTGCGCGGTGATAATAACCCCGCACGAAACGCATTGAATATTTATGGAGATGATGAAGCACGTACGCTAGCGGGCGTTGGACGTGTGTCCCGAACAGGCTATGAAGAACGCCATCTTACAGACTATGATGTCTATAGCCTTAAGTTAAATGGTGCCTTGCACTATCGCATTTCCGATAACATGGAACTTATTTATCAATATAACTTTGGAAAAGGCACAGCGAACTATACGGGCAGTAATCGGTTTTCCATTAACAATTTTACGCTACAACAACATAGACTGGAATTAAAAGGAGCGAACTACTTTATTCGTGGCTATTCAACCGCAGAAGATTCACATGATTCCTACAATGCCAAAGGCCTTGGCCAGCTCATTAATAAAACTTGGGTAAGAGACCTAAATGGAAATATAGTTTCAGAAGACCAAGCCGATAACATGTGGTTTACTCGCTACCAGGAAGCCTACAATGGAAATATCACTGGTGTTACGGCAGCCATTCATGCAGAAGCGAGGACATTTGCTGATCAGGGACGATTTTTACCCGGCTCTCCGGAATTCAATGAACAAAAAGAGAGACTGATTGGAACACAGGGTCTGAGTGGTGCCGGTATCCTAAGTCAAAGCAAATTGTATCACGTCGAAGGACAATATGATTTTAGCAGCAAAATAAAAATACTGGATGTATTGGCGGGTGGGAATTTCCGGATGTATGATATGTTCACAAACGGGACATTGTTTGATGACAAAAACAAGAAAATCACAATCAAAGAAGGTGGAGCATTTGTACAGGTCTCCAAAAAGCTGCTAAAGGAAAAACTTAAGGTAACGGCATCAGCGCGATACGACAAGAACCAGAACTTCGAAGGTCGTATAACTCCCCGGACGTCCGCAGTTTATACCATAGCCAGAAATCATTATGTCAGAACATCGTTTCAAACAGGATTCAGGAATCCTACGCCAGGCGATCAGTATATAAAATTGAATGCAGGACCCATCACCATTTTGGGTGGAGTGCCGGACAACAGTAAGGGAATGAACGTTTATGAAAATTCATTTACCTCAACTTCCCTCGGCCCTTTTTTCGGTGCGTTTGGCCAGGCCGTTGCACAAGGAACTCCACCTGACCAGGCTGTCATGCAAACAAAAGACTTGTTGGTAAAATCAAACGTTGCCTACATCAAGCCTGAACGTGTCAAAGCATTTGAGATTGGGTATAAGGGGTTGATCAACAACAAGCTGTTTATCGATGCCAATTACTATTTTAGCAGTTATAATGATTTTCTTTTGAATCAGGTAGTGATGCAGCCGGAAAGTCCTGTTCTCGGGTCCGATGGCACGATTAATCCTGCTGCTGCTTTTGATCTCCTAAACGGCAATAGTCACCTTTATCAGTTGTATACCAACGCCAGTGATCGCGTGACCGCACAAGGTGCAACGTTAGGCTTGACCTACGTTCTTCCCAAAGGCTACACGGTAGGTGGCAATGCTACATGGGCAGATTTTGACCTGCGAAATGCTAATCCAAATGATATCCCTGCATTCAATACACCCAAATACAGAACCACAGTAACCTTCGGAAACAGCAGGGTTACAAGTAATTTAGGTTTCAATTTTGCGTGGCGCTGGCAAGATGCCTATGATTGGACAAGCACATTTAACCAATTACGCCCGGGAAGAATTGAAGCTATGTCCATCCTTGATGCACAGGTAAGTTACAAGGTCCTACCGATCAAATCAATCCTTAAACTGGGCGCGAATAATTTATTCAACAACCAGGTTTACCAAGCCTATGGATCACCATCCATTGGAGCACTCTATTATGTGAGCCTAACGTTCGATGAGCTGCTGAGATAATGAATAGCCATGCAGAATTAGCGGCCACACAGCAGATCAGCGCAAGCAAGATCAGTGCTTACCTGTGGATTT
>JAICGJ010000045.1 GCA_025923195.1 Chryseolinea sp. | reverse complement strand
TGATCGGAATAGTTCCGGCATACTTTGCGCTGGATGATAGCTTTAACCCCTCTAAACTACAGGTTCCCTTGGCTAGAGTTGAGCGGATTGCCAGTGCAATAGATCCTATGATCCTTTCGGCGTCAGATCGCGAAAAGTTAACAGACGCGAAGGACATGAATAAGCGCCTCCAACAACGCTTTGCTACGTTAGTTCAGATCAACGCTATCCCAAAAGTCGAGCGGTTTTTGGTTCGAAAGGACATTATGATAATGGACCGCAACCTGGCGGCTATTGCCAAAAATGATGATGTCAAGCTGAGTGCCGGAGAAAAGAAAACGCTGCGAGACGAGTTAAAGAATGTCCGCGAGCTCACGGATTATTCACCGCGATGGGTTATTCTAATGATTTCACTTTCATTGGGTCTGGGTACAATGATCGGCTGGAAACGGATTGTTAAGACGATTGGTGAGAAGATTGGCAAGGAGCATCTTACTTACGCCCAGGGGGCGAGTGCCGAAATAGTCGCCGCCAGTACCATCGGATTGTCTTCTTACTATGGATTGCCCGTTAGCACTACGCATGTTCTCTCTTCCGGAATAGCTGGTAGTATGGTCGCAAGCAGGGGAGTTAAGAACCTTCAGCCAGAAACCGTGCGGAACATATTAATTGCCTGGTTCCTTACCCTCCCCGTTGTAATGATCATGGCAGGCACGTTGTTCTTGCTCTTCAGATCGATCTTTTGAAATTGATTACCGATTACCTGAACCGATACCAGTCACCACTCACCTGTTACCACCCTCTCACTCTGCATACTGCAGTGCCATCCTCTTTATCCGGTCTTCCAGTTTCTCGGATGTCAACTTCTCGCGCATGCCATCCACCATGATGGGGAAACCAAACGGCGTAGGCTTGTCTGGCGTTGTTAGTATGATTTTTTGTACCGCAATACGGTCCAAAGCCCTCCGCAGACGGGCCTCTTCCAATTGAAAATCCATTACCTCTTCAAAAGCCTGCCGGAGCAAGAGATTGTGAGCTTCGTAATCATGAAAAACGTCGAAAAATAATTGGGATGAGGATTGGAGATGCCTGTCTTTGATAGGCTTACCTGGATAACCTTTGAACACCAAGCCGGAAATGGCTGCGATGTCGCGGAATTTCCTCCTTGCCATTTCCGTGGAGTTGATGCTGGCTTGAATGTCTTTCATCAAATTATCGCTGCCCAGAATATTGGTCTCGATTGCTTCTTCAATTGGGATAGGTTGATCCGATAACAATTCAAACCCGTAGTCATTCATGGCCAACGAAAAGGTTATGGGCTGGATCTGTGCGATTCGGTAAGCCATCAGCGCAGCCATTCCTTCGTGAACAAACCGACCCTCGAAGGGATACATCCAAACATGGTAGCCTTCCGGCCCGTTGAAGTATTCGATGAGAAATTCATGCCTGCCAGGCAAATGTGAACGGAATTTTTGCAACTCAAATAGAGGCTTCAGGAATTTCATTTCTACATCGTGCTCTTTGCCATCGACAACTTCAGCGAGCTTATACCGAATCATGGCACTCATCTGTGATGAAAGGGGCATGCGCCCTCCTTGCCAAGAGGGCACGAGGCCGGACCTGCGATTTGACTTCCTGACATGTACTTCCATTTCCTTGATCCGGACCATCTCAAGGTTTTTTCCTGCAAACCAAAACACATCGCCAGGGCTTAATCTTGATATGAACGACTCCTCGATTGTTCCCAGATACTTGCCGGACACATAACGGATAAACAAAGAACTATCGCCCACAATTGTACCTACTGACAGTCGATGACGCATGGCGATTGCCCTGTTATCTACTTTGTAAATACCATGATCTATGATCACTTTTCTATATTCATCATATGCCTGTAGTGAATCTCCGCCAGTCGTCATGAAGTTCAGCAGCCAATACCATTCTTCATCAGTAATGCTGGAATAACTAAATGTACTTCTAACCTCCGGCAAAATATCCTCCGGCTTAAATCCGTCTGAGACTGCCAACGTCATAAGGTATTGCATGAGCACGTCGAAGGATCGTATGTAAGGCAGGCGGTCTTCCACGATTTTTTGGCCGATCGCCTCGCGCAAGGCAGCTGCTTCCATCAGTTCCAGTGAATGTGTAGGCAAAAAATAGATCCTGCTAATCGCGCCAGGCTGGTGTCCGCTCCGGCCCGCCCGTTGTAGAAAACGAGCAACGCCTTTCGGCCCTCCTACCTGAATAACCGTTTCAACAGGACGGAAATCCACGCCAAGATCCAAACTGGAGGTACATACTACAGCTTTAAGTTTTCCTTCGTGCAACTGATCCTCTACCCAATTTCTCAATTCCTGACTTATCGAACCATGGTGCATCGCGATCAGCCCGGATAGTTCAGGAGCCTTGTCCAACATCTTTTGGTACCAGATCTCAGCAAACGATCTTGTATTGGTAAAAATTAACGTGCTGGTACTTCCCTTAACGATGTCAACAACCCGTTGAAGCAAATGGATACCCAGGTGTCCCGACCAGGGCATTCTTTCAAGAGAGTCCGGAAGGATTGAAATGACTTCTACTTGTTTTTCGATGTCGGCCTTAATAACCCTGTACTTTTTTTCGTGAAAGTAGTTCCCGAGAAGAGCCTCTACAGCTTGGTCCATGTTTCCAATCGTCGCGGAAATACCCCACACCTTCAGGCCAGCTACAATGGTTTTGAGGCGCGACAACCCCAGCTCAACCTGGACACCGCGTTTCGATCCCATTAGCTCGTGCCATTCGTCGATGATGATCACCTTGAGGCTGCCAAAAAATTCTGGGTATCCCTTTTTAGCCAACAGAAGGTGTAGGCTCTCCGGTGTAGTGATTAATAATTCAGGTGGCTTGAGCTTCTGCCTGTTCCTTTCGGTTACGGGTGTATCACCTGACCTTACTCCTACTTTCCAGGGCAGACCCAAACCCTCGATGATCCTCTTTCCCGAGAGTTCGATTTCCTTCGACAGCGCCCGGATGGGTGTTATCCAGATTACCTGTAAGCCATTATTTCTTTTTGTTTTATAGCCCGGATTATCGCGAATGAATTCTAAAAGCACTGGCATCATAAGCGAATACGTCTTTCCGCTGCCTGTGGGGGCATTCACCAAACCACTTTCACCATTCAAGTACGCGTTCCAGGTTTCAATTTGAAATTGAAAAGGACTCCAGCCACGGGTGGCAAACCAATCTTTTCCTATTTTTAAGTAATCATCCGGCATCAAGCCGAAATTATCAGTTCCCACTGTGTAAAAAAACAATTTGTAGACCCTCCTGTTAAAAGTTTAAATGCTGAAAGATGGGGCAGTATTCAATTAAAGAACTTGAACAACTTTCAGGGATCAAGGCGCATACCATTCGGATTTGGGAAAAGCGTCATAAGATCATTGAACCATCAAGAACCGCTACGAATATCCGCTACTACTCCGACCTGGACCTCAAGAAAATTATTAATGTCTCTCTGCTGAATACCTATGGTATTAAGATCTCAAAGATCGCAGACATGTCATTGGATGACATGAATAGAAAGGTCCTCGAGATCAGCGAACTCCAAAATGACAAGGGTGTACATATCGATCAAATGGTTATTGCCATGATCGATATGGAAGAGGAATTGTTTGAGAAGATTTTGAACAACTTGATTCTGCGATTCGGATTTGAGCAGACAATCACTGAAATCATCTATCCCTTCCTTGAAAAAATAGGGATACTCTGGCAAACCCAGAATATCACACCCGCGCATGAGCATTTCATTTCAAATCTGATAAGGCAAAAAATCGTTGTTGCAATTGATGGACTCCCAATTCCACCGAAAACTCAGAAAAAGATACTGTTATTCCTGCCGGAGGGTGAAATGCATGAACTTGGATTACTTTTTTACCACTTTCTTATCCGCAAGGCCGGGTATCGAACCTACTATCTTGGGCAAAATGTGCCACACGAGGATTTGGTGAGTGTGTACAAAGTGCATCAACCGGACTTTATGCTCACTTCTATTACGTCCACCCCTCCTGACCCCATCGAAAAGTACCTGGAACGCCTTGCAAACGAGTTCGGACAGACAAAAATTCTTGCATCGGGTTATCAGGTCCAGAAATTCAACGGTTCTAAGCTGGCAAATGTGCAAACTTTCTCCACAGCGCTGGAACTCAGCAAATACATTTAACTCTACCCTTATAACCCATTGTCTATTATAATGTTATGAATTTTAAATTAATTTTTGTTTAACTTTTTAACAGAAAAATCAAACAGAATTCTTGGCGCGTTTTGGTTAAGCACTATATTTGTTTAACGATATCCAAATATCATTAAACATTTTTAAACCAAAGACCCATGACTGCGATAGAATTCACCCATCAGATAGCCGGCTTGCGAGGCACATTGCAAACTTTCACCAGAAGATTCACTCATGATAAGGATGAATCACTGGATCTTGTTCAGGATACGATACTCAAAGCCCTGACTTATCGTGATAAGTTCAGGCAGGACACCAACCTGAAAGGATGGCTTTTCACAATTATGAGAAACACGTTCATTAATAATTATCGCAAGAATCAACGTGCAAAGACATCAAACGACACTACGAAGGATTTATACTTTCTAAACGTAGAAGAAGAGCATACTTTCAATCGTCCTCAAGAAAGTCTGGAATTCAAGGAGATCTGGAAAAATGTAAACAATATCAAGGAAGAACTGCTTACGCCTTTCAAAATGCATACTACGGGTTATAAGTATCATGAAATTGCGGATCACTTACGAATCCCGATAGGAACTGTGAAGAATAGAATTTTTCACGCCAGGAAAGAAATCCAAAAAAGGCTTCAAGGTTATTGAAAACATTCTTGTCTAACTTGCCCAGATGACGCGAATCGCAGTTATTGGTTCGGGTTTTTCTGGCTTATCTGCCGCCTGCTTTCTGGCGAAACAGGGTTATCAGGTCACGGTTTTTGAGAAGAATACAATAGCCGGAGGGCGCGCAAGAAAATTCGCGGCCTTCGGCTTTACTTTTGACATGGGACCGAGTTGGTACTGGATGCCCGATGTATTCGAAAGATTCTTCAAACATTTCGGAAAAACACCCGCCGACTATTATTCTTTAGAGAGATTGGATCCATCGTATCGCATTCTATTTGGCAAAGACGATGCAGTTGATGTGCCAGCTAGCGTAGAAGGATTATACAAAATGTTCGAGCAGCTAGAGCCTGGAAGCGGTAAACAACTACTGATATTTCTCAAGGAGGCTGAGTATAAATACCGGATCGGTATAGGGAACCTGGTGTACAAGCCAGGCCTGTCCGTAAGAGAAATGCTGGACGTAGACATCGTAAAAAACTCTTTCAGATTACACCTCTTCGACTCCTTGTCCTCGTATGTAAAAAAAAAGTTTAAGTCTGAACGATTAGTTCAACTGCTGGAATTTCCAGTCTTATTTCTAGGTGCAAGAGCTGAGGAAACCCCTGCGTTGTATAGTTTGATGAACTACGCAGATATGGCGCTGGGTACGTGGTACCCTGTAGGCGGAATATATAAAGTTATAGAAGCATTGGTATCACTGGCCACCTCATTGGGAGTTGAGTTCGAGTATGACAGTCCTGTCCAGAGACTGGAAGTAACCTCAAGAAAATTAACAGGATGTATTGTAAAGGACACTTTCAGACCCTTTGAGTACGTTGTGGCCTCTGCGGACTACCACCACGTTGAACAGCAACTTCTGCCATCGTCTCATCGAATATATTCTGACAACTATTGGAATGACAGAGTGATGGCACCTTCGTCTCTCATATTTTATCTCGGGATAAATAAAAGAATCGACAAACTCCTGCACCACACGCTATTTTTCGACCAGGATTTCAAAAAACACGCTGATGAGATCTACACTGATCCGAAATGGCCGACCTCCCCTCAATTTTACGTTTGCTGTCCTTCGAAGACGGATCCAACGGTTGCCCCGCCGGGGCATGAAAATGTTTTTGTTTTGATACCTGTGGCTACAGGTCTCCGGACGTCAGACGAAGTCGCTCAAAAATATTTTGACATGGTGATAAACAGGATTGAAAATATTACCGGAGAACGACTTGGTGATCATATCGTGTTTCAGAGAACCTATACACCTGATAACTTCTCTGCAGATTATAATGCATTTAAGGGAAATGCGTATGGCCTTGCCAATACATTGCGTCAAACTGCCATACTAAAACCCTCGATCGTCAGCAAAAAAGTAGCTAACTTGTTTTATACTGGACAATTAACGGTGCCGGGACCCGGCGTACCGCCAGCGCTGATATCAGGAGAAGTGGTCGCGAGAGAATTGATTAAAAGACATGAGCGTATTTAATCCTGGAGGCACAATGCAAACCTTTAATAAAGTTTCAGCCCGATGCAGCCGAATTACTGCTCATCAATACAGCACATCTTTTTCCCTTGGAATCCAATGTTTTCATAAGCGCCTTCGAGATCCTATTTACGCCATTTACGGATTCGTTCGTTTTGCAGATGAAATTGTGGATACGTTCCACGAGTTAAATAAAAAAGTTTTATTAGACAGATTCAAACTAGCGACATTTCAGGCCATCGAGGAGGGAATCAGTCTCAATCCAATCCTGAACAGTTTTCAACACGTCGTTAGTCGTTATGGTATAAAGAAGGAATTAATTGAGAAGTTCTTCAAAAGCATGGAGATGGATCTCCATAAAAAGACTTATAGTGTTGATGAATCAAAGGAATATATCACGGGCTCCGCGGAAGTGGTTGGACTCATGTGCCTTCATGTTTTTTTAGAAGGGGATACTTCGCGATACGAAACACTTTCCCCCTTTGCCAGAAGCCTGGGCGCAGCATTTCAGAAAGTAAATTTCCTTCGGGATTTAAACACAGATTTCAACGGGCTGGGGAGAATTTATTTTCCAGAAATCAACTTGGGTCAATGGGATGCTAGTGCAAAAATGAACATAGAAAAAAGTATTGAAGAGGACTTCAATCACGCAATCCAAGGGATAAAACGGTTACCGCGATCTTCAAGATTGGGCGTATATGTAGCTTATGTATATTATCGTTCTTTGTTTAAGAAAATAAAAAATGTCTCGCCGGAATCAATACTTAAGGACAGAATCCGAATTGCAAACGCCGACAAGGCCCGGTTGCTCGCGTACTCATATGTAAAACATCAGCTTAACTTAATTTGATGGACAAGGTCATTCTCGTAGATGAGCAGGATAACGTCTTAGGCTCAATGGATAAAATGGAAGCGCATAGACAGGGGATATTGCACAGGGCGTTTTCCATATTGATATTTAATTCCAAAGGCGAGCTGCTGCTCCAAAAGCGATCCCGAAATAAATATCACAGCGGTGGCCTTTGGACAAATGCATGCTGTAGCCATCCAACGCTTAATGAATCAATAGATGATGCAACGCGTAAAAGACTGAAATATGAAATGGGAATAGACCTACAACCTACCTATGTCTATAAATTCATATATGAGTGCAAACTCAACGAGGATCTGACAGAGCACGAACTTGACCATGTCTTTACTGGCACTTTTGATGGGACACCAATTATCAACCTGGACGAAGTTGAGGATTGGAAGTTTGTCACTATGCAGTACTTACGCGAGGATGTTTACCAGCACCCCGACCGTTATACCATCTGGTTCAAACTAATATTGAATCATCCTGAACTGAAGCCTTTCGCTGCATGAAAACTTTTAGTTTTGAGCACCGCCGGCGCTGAGATTATCCATGATGACGTAGCCGTTTGCTGGCTGAGACGAGACCTGCGTTTGAACGATAATGCAGCTCTGTATTACGCCTTGAAGGAAAACCGAAAAGTAATCCCATTGTTTATTTTTGACACTGGCATTCTCGACGACCTGGATGATAAGCAAGATAGGCGCGTTGACTTCATTCATCAGTCGCTCGCTCATCTAAAAAATGAGTTGGAATTATTGGGTAGCTCGTTACTCGTCTTGCATGGCCGGCCAGCTGAGATTTTTAAACGACTCACACCTAGAATCGTCTATGCAAATCACGATTATGAACCCTATGGTATCGGGCGCGACAGAGTTGTTCACCAGGTCCTAAACGACAAAGGAATTATTTTTAAGACATATAAAGATCAGGTGATTTTTGAAAAAGGAGAGGTCTTAAAGCAGGATAAGAAGCCATACACTGTGTTCACACCATACGCTAAAGCGTGGAAAGCCAAGATCAACCCCTTCTATATAAAAAGTTATCCGTCGGAGAAGTATCATCAGTACTTTCTTTCATGCAAATCACTTCCACTGCCCAGACTTGCTGACATAGGCTTCCACGCAACGTACAGCAAGTTCCCGGAACGTCTCGTTAGAATTCCAATTATTGAAAAATATCATAAGCAGCGGAACTATCCGGGTGTGCAAGGGACAACACGACTTGGTGTTCACTTGCGCTTCGGAACAATCAGTATCCGCAAGCTTGTACAAATCGCATTTAAGAAAAACGACGCGTGGCTCAATGAGCTTGTATGGCGAGAATTTTATCAAATGATACTTTGGCATTTCCCGCATGTTGTGACTCAGTCATTCAAGCGCGCCTACGAGAACATCCATTGGCGAAATGATGTAAACGAATTCAACGCCTGGTGTGAGGGCCAGACGGGATACCCCATTGTCGATGCCGGAATGCGGGAACTCAACCATACCGGATTTATGCATAATAGAGTCCGCATGATTGCTGCAAGCTTTCTTACCAAACACCTATTGATCGACTGGCGGTGGGGCGAAGCGTATTTTGCGAAAAAACTATTGGACTACGATCTCGCCTCTAATAACGGAGGTTGGCAATGGGCAGCCGGCTCCGGCTGCGATGCGGCACCCTATTTTCGAGTTTTCAACCCTGAGCTGCAGGCCGATAAGTTTGATCCCGACGGTAAATACATCCGCAATTGGGTTCCTGAATATGGCAGCGATAAATATCCTGAACCAATCATCGATCACAAGTTTGCCAGGGAACGCGCACTCGCGGTCTTTAAGACCGCACTATCCTAGTTTTCAATAGAAGAAAACCTCATCAACGAATAACCAACCCCTCTCCCCTTTTGAATTGTGCCAGGTTGGAAGTTTAGCCAAGGGCCTGGCTACGACCCTGTAATAACGGTATGAACCGCCTGAATCCAGCGGTATCGGCAGTGCTTCTACTCCATTAGGCGTATAACCAGTAGGTTGTACAGGCTTTAGCTGCTTTAGCATTTTCATTTCGCGGACATTATCCCCCGCCCAAATTTCAACCTCTTGGGGAGGAAAGACAAACCCGCCGATATTTTCTGCATGACTAATAACAATGCTCTTCAATGATATGCTCTTACCAAAATCAAAATTTGTAGAAAACGGTCCTTCACGATAGCCCAACCAGGATGGTTCCTTTAGAATATCTGCGAAACCTTTTTGCATATCAGTAAGGCCCTCAGCTCCTTTCCCCGGATACTGAACGTCGGCCTTAGACTGAAGTTCGACGTTAACAGGTGCAATCCCCTCGACAAAGCATGTAGCCTTCAACACATCGCTGCAGAACCATCCATCCTTGCACGCCTTAGCTTTTAACACCATCGATTCCGTAGCGGGGAATGGTTTATCATAGACATCAGATTTGATAGAATCGGGATCTGTTTTGTCTTTTGACAATCTAATAACAACGCCTGGCATACTGTGCTTTAGGGATATAAGTTCTCCCTTACGGATTACTCCGTCATTTTCCAACCTGGGTTTCCCAAGTTTCAGCGTCTCGCTATCCGAGAATAGGTTGCCGGTTATTGTAACATCGGGATATTTCTTGCTTAACGCCTCCCGTTCTGCCTCGGCGATTTGAGTGTTCCAGACGTAAACTTCCCGCAGACGAGGCAGTGAGAGCAATGGTTCAATGTCGCCAGCCTTTACGGATGTGCCCGCCAGCGATAAAGTTTGTAGATTAGCCAATGGCTCCAGCGTCCGAAGTCCAGTGCCTTCGATGCGCGTAAAGTTCAGATTTAAATTCTCCAGGTTGGTGAAAGTAGCAATAAACTCCAGTTCCTTGTCCTCCACAGGCATCTTGGATAAATTAAGGACCACCAGCTGTTGGGATATTGAATTCAATTCCCTTAAAAATTCCACTTGAAAGCTTCCTTTGAGAAAAAAATCAGCTTGTAAGGCAGGACTATCTTTGAACAGTGGAAAGACTGACCGATATGGGGTGTTCAATTTCTCTACGACATCGCCCGAAGCCGCAGAAAATGAATACGTTTTTTCTTCTACGGGGGCATCGGACTTGGAAGCGGCAAAAGATGCCACGATGAATTTCAAAGAATCTCCATCAGCAAATTGATTTAGCTTCTTTTCGAAATCTGCACCTGACTTGATCCATGCTTCGATAGTGGATATCTCGACCGGAGTAAGTTGCGGTCTACCGTCGGGTGGCATATGCTCGTCATGGCTCAATGGCAAGTAAAATGCTTTAATCATCCGGCTTTCCTGCGGCTTCCCTTCCACCCACGGCTTCCCATGTTTCCCTCCCTCCTTGAACTTATCGATGGAAGTCATCACAAGACCCCCCTTGGCTTTCACTTCGTTATGGCAGGAAAAACACTTTCGATCCAATATCGGCTGAACGGCAAACTCATATACCGATGCGTTTTCGACTGTAAGTTCCTTATTTGCCAATATGGGTGCAAGAACAAAGTTTTGGCCGTGCGTAAGCACAGCTCCTGTATGCCCGGCTACTATCAGCGTAACCAAGGTGAGGGCTCCGAATCCATAGAAGAACCTCTGTTTTTCGTCGACCCGATGTAAAAGAAGAAGTGCATAACAAAACCAACTTAGCAATACGCCCGCCGTCCGATGGCGCATCAGGGCATCAGTACCGTATTCTCCCTGAAGGCTTAAAAAAAATCCGAACAGCGCGGCGATTGAGGCAAAGAGTGATGTGATGACCAATCCGATGTGAATAAGACGCTGAAGGGAATCCTTATCCACGTGTTTCGGAAACAAATGGATTACGGCGAGAAAAATCAGGAAACCTATTGGCAGGTGGAGTACAAGTGGGTGCAACCTGCCCGCCACCTGTAACCATGCCGGCAATACAATCCTGTCTCCGGCTATCAATAAAAAAACCAGCAGGATCTGAATACAAAAAATAACATTTAAAGCGATCCTATTCAACGACATCATGAAAGGGTTACGCTAGCAGATCATGTATAACCTTGCCTGCCACGTCAGTCAGACGATAGCGGCGACCCAGGTGCTTGAAGGTAAGCTGTTCGTGATTAAGGCCCATGAGGTGCAAAACAGTTGCATGAAAATCGTTGACGTGCACCGGGTTGCGCACAATATTGTAGCCAAAATCGTCAGTCTCACCATATACTATTCCAGGTCTCACTCCTCCTCCCGCCATCCAGATTGTGTAGTTACGAGGGTGATGATCCCGTCCATAATTTTTTTTCTTTAAATCACCCTGACAATAATTTGTTCTTCCAAACTCCCCACCCCAGATGACAAGGGTCTCCTCCAATAATCCTCTCTGTTTGAGATCCAACACTAGGGCAGCCGTTGCTCGGTCGACATCCTGTGCCTGCAGCGGCATGTCGCCAACCATGTTGTCATGCTGATCCCATCCCTGATGGTACAATTGAACAAACCTTACTCCCGATTCTGAAAGCTTACGGGCTAGCAGGCAGTTCGACGCATAGGTACCTGGTGATAAGCAGTCGGCACCATACATTTTGATAATGTGGTCGGGCTCGTGCGACAAATCTGACAGTTCAGGTACAGCGGTCTGCATCCGGTATGCCATTTCATATTGCTGTACTTTCGCTTCTATTTCAGGATCACCAAATTCCTTGTAGTTAAGAGAGTTAAGTTGTGCAAGGTTATCCAGCATCTTGCGCGTGCTCTCGCGATCTCTTCCAGATGGATCCTGCAGATAAAGAACCCGCTCCTCGCTGCTACTAAACTGAACTCCCTGATGGACGCTATCCAGAAAACCATTTGTCCACAGTTTAGAATATACGCCTTGACCATTTCCACGGCCTCTGGAAAGCAAAACACAGAACGCAGGTAAATTCTTGTTCTCGCTTCCTAACCCATAGCTGAGCCATGCACCCATGCTCGGCCTATTTCCTTGCTGCGCACCCGACTGCATAAAAGTAAGTGCAGGATCGTGATTGATCGCCTCCGTGTGCATGGTCTTGATAAAGCAAAGCTCGTCGACAATCTTTGCTGTGTGGGGAAATAGTTCGCTTACCCAAGCTCCCGATTGGCCGTATTGCTTGAAACCAAAATAAGATCCAACTAACGGGAATTTAGCCTGACCTGAGGTCATACCGGTAAGCCGTTGCCCCATTCGAATCGACGCTGGAAGCTCCTCGCCAGTCATTTTATTCAACAAGGGCTTGTAATCAAAGCTTTCCAGCTGTGAAGGAGCTCCATTTTGAAACAAGTAGATAATCCGCTTCGCTTTGGGCGCGAAATGAGGGAGCCCGCTGATCTGCGGGACATCGTCATATTCTGATTTCAAGAGATCAGGAATTAGCAAAGAACCCAACGCGACAGAGCCGAGACCCAGACTAAGTTTTCCTAAAAAATGTCTGCGCGTAATGTGGAATCTGTTTTTTAAGAATTCATTTTCCATACGCTAAGCTTTGGTGATAGATTCCTCCATATTGTAAATAGTATGTACGATCTGCATTAAAGCAGCTAGTGATGGTATATCCTGAATATCCGCATGCGGATATTCACCCACGCGAATAAAATCCGTTGCTTTCTCAGGAGAAGCTATAAATTTCGATTTTTCATCCTCAAAATACTTCAGCAATAAACTCAACTCCTCATCCTTCGGTTGCCTGCAGGCAATTGAACGGAATGCGTGTGCAATTTTCTCTTCCGTACTAAGCTCCTGTTGTGTCAGCTTTTCAGCAAAAACCCGGGAAGCTTCGAGCACAAGCGGATCATTTAACATCACCAGCGCTTGGAGTGGTGTGTTCGTTCTTAAGCGACTGACTTCGCACTGGTCCCTATTACTGGCATCAAATACCAGCATAACGGGTGGTGGAACGGTTCTTTTAATAAAGCTATAGAGGCCGCGTCGATAGAGCTTGTCCTCATGATCCTGAACATACCGAGCGAGAATACCGCGACCGGACGTCGCCAACTCCCATATACCTTTCGGTTGATATGGTTTGACGCTGGGACCACCAATTTCTTTAACAAGTAAACCGCTGCTGGCAAGTGCCATATCGCGAATCGTTTCAGCGCTCATCCTCGTTCGCGGTCCTCGTGCCAGCAGAATATTTTCGGGATCTATGGCCAGCTTCTCTGTCGAAACTACAGTAGTCTGCATATAAGTTGCTGAGGTAACCAACTGCTTAATCAAACGTTTTATGTTCCATCCATTTGCAATGAAATCGGTAGCCAGCCAATCCAGCAATTCAGGATGCGACGGCATCTCGCCCTGCATTCCAAAATCTCCCGAAGTCTTTACGAGTCCACGTCCGAAAAATTCCTGCCACATACGATTAACAAAAACCCGTGACGTCAGTGGATTCTTCTTATCAATTAGCCACTTTGCCAAACCTAAGCGATTGTTCCCATATTTGACTGAATCAAAAGGCATAATGGCTTTTGGTAATCCAACGTGAACCCTATCTGCGGGTGCGTCGTAGGCACCACGCTTCAACAAATATGTTGGTCTCTTTTCAGGCGCATCCTGCATGATCATGACTTCTACAGCTGCCGTATCCTTCTTATTAATAAAGGAAAGTATCCCGTCAATCTCCTTTGAAGTTATTTTCATCTTCGGTGGATCCGCCAGCGAGGCCAGCATGATATCACCCAGAAGACCTTTTTCAGGCACTTGGTTAAAAAATGCAAACGTGCTGTAATAGTCCTTCTGCAAGATCGGATCGTATTTATGATCGTGGCATTTGGCGCATTCAAAAGTTAGCGCCAAAAATGTCTTGCCAAAAGTATTAGTCCGATCCGTCACATATTCTATCCGGTACTCTTCGTCGATAACGCCGCCTTCCTGGGTAATTTTGTGATTACGGTTAAATCCAGTAGCCAGCAGTTGTTCCCTGGTGGGGTTGGGCAGTAAGTCACCTGCCAACTGCCACGTCAGGAACTGGTCATACGGATAATTTTCGTTGAACGCGTGAATAACCCAGTCCCGCCATGGCCACATGGTACGCAACCCGTCATCCTGGTAACCATGGGAATCGGCATATCGCGCAACGTCCATCCAATACGCAGCCATTTTTTCGCCATATTGAGGCAGCGCAAGGAGTTGATCTACAATTTTTTCATAGGCAGACTCGGAATTGTCGTTCAGAAACTTTTCCTGCATTTCAATTGTCGGGGGCAAGCCTGTTATATCAAAGCTAATCCGCTTCAAAAGCCTTTCTTTATCAGCAACTTCATTTGGAGAAAGATCCTTCGCTTCGATTTTGGCCAGGACAAAATGATCGATCTCATTACGGGGCCAATCTTCGTCTGCGACTTCGGGAATTGCTGGCTGTTTAGGCGGAATAAACGCCCAATGAGGTTTGTAAACCGCACCCTGAGAAATCCATTTCTTAATTAGCGAAATTTCACTGCCAGTCAACTTAAGATTTGATTTGACGGGCGGCATTACTTGAGAGGTGTCGTCGGCTGAGATCCGCAGGTATACCTCCGACAATTCTGGTTTTCCTGGAACAATAGGGTGTGCGGAAGGATTATCCTTGAGGCCAGCGAATGCACCTTCGGCGATGTCCAATCTTAGATCTGCCTTTCTCGCATTGGCGTCCGGACCATGACACTTAAAGCAACGATCGGATAAAATGGGCCGTATATGAAGATTGTAGTCAACGGAATCTAGTGCAGAAGAGGCAGTTAGTTCTTTCTTGCAGGAAAGGACACTTAAAGCCGTCAAAATCATAACGCCAGAAACAGCCAATATCACACGTCTCGTCATACCCTAAAGTATACTTAAGTTCCGGAATTTTAAATGAGTTTCAAAAGCTCCTTAATAGTGATAATTTTAACCCACTTTTGGATATGCAAAAGTATGCTTACTATTTAGCAATACCAACATAACCATATGGAATGCCAACATTACCGTAGTTAAATGGTTAAATATTGGACATGCAGATTTTTATGATCGTTTTTTGTGCTCTTATTGCGATTATTACATTTCTCTTTTGGGAGTTCGTGGCGTGGTTTACACATAAATATATCATGCATGGATTTTTATGGACCTGGCACAAGTCGCACCACACAGTCCATGATCATAAGTTGGAGCGGAATGATTGGTTTGCGGTATTGTTCAGCCTTCCTTGTATCGGATTGCTCTACTACTCCACAATCGTGAACTATAATCCCTACCTGATTGCTGTCGGAATCGGAATATTCAGTTACGGCGTTTTCTATTTCATTTTCCATGAAGTCATAGTTCATCAGCGCATAAAATGGCGGCCGAAGAGAAAGAGTAAATATTTGAAAAGAATCATAAATGCTCACTACATTCATCATAGCAAGCATACCAAGTATGGTTGTGAGGCATTCAGTTTTTTAATTGCGCCTAAAAAATACGAACCGAAAGAAACCTTCTCAAAATAAAGAGAATTAGCTCCATTGAATTCGAAATACGTCTACCTTCTTATCGATTTACTTTGTCTTCTATTACCATTGATTGCCAGTTTCTGGTTTAAAAGTGCGTTCTACAAAACATGGAAAGATTTTGGAATTGCTATATTGTTACCAGCCGTCATTTTTGTGGCTTGGGATGAATTATTTACACAACTTGAAATTTGGGGCTTCAATCCCAGGTATATTACCGGGTGGAGTTTGGGATCCTTACCAGTTGAAGAGATACTTTTCTTTTTATGCGTTCCGTTTGCATGTTTGTTTACTTACCACGCCTTCAAGCATGTTGCTCAGAAGAATTACTTTTTCTCACGGCATGAACTGCTATCATATGGAATCATTATCATTTTGCTGATCGCCGGAATCTATCATATCGACAAAGCTTATACAGCCGTAACTTTCCTTGCGTTGGCGTTTTATCTGTCGTACATCACGCTAAAAGTTCGAGCACGATTTCCTGGCCATTTTTACGTGGCATTTTGCATTATCCTCTTTCCATTTTTTATTGTCAATGGAATACTAACAGGTTCTTTTATAGAAGAGGAAATAGTCTGGTACAACAATGCGGCTAACCTTTCGATCAGACTTGGCACAATACCGATTGAAGATGTTTTTTATGCTATGCTTCTGCTGTTAATGAACGTTTCAATTTACGAGTGGAGGCTACAATCGTCGACAAAATAATGCCCTTGATGCTGAAGAGCTAAGCAAGTTCAACATCAAGGGCGATATTTGATTACGATTTTTTTTAAGCGCTTACTGATTCAGTACCCTGCTTAACAAATTTTAACTCCTTTGATTTCTTCGCTTTTTTTGATTTTGATTTGCCTGCATCCTCCATAAACTTTTCAGCTTTCTTTTTCTTCTTGTTCTCGCGTCTGATCATATCAGCAAAAAGTGACGCCAGCTTCTTAGAATTCCGTTGTAGCAATTTGTTCACTTTTTTTGTTGGCTTCGGTAGTTCTAATGTTCCGATAGCTTCTTTCATTGAGTCCGCTATAAGGCCTCGTAGCGCCTTCTTAGATGTCTTAGTTTTTTCCATAAAAATTATGATTGTCGAAGAGCTAATGTACTAAATGTTAGCTCCACATTATCCTTTTAACGCAAACTTAACATCAATTAAAAAAATCTGCATTTTTAGCCTGATTTCGCAGCTTTCCGCAAACGTTTGCTCTTCATATCACTGCTCGAGTTAAGCACAATTAATAGTTTGAGTTTGAAGATTTTACAACTGCACTTGTGCATTAAACTACTCATATCGCAAGGAATCAACTGGATTTGACGTAGCCGCCTTTATGGACTGAAAACTCACCGTTATCATAGCAACCAGAATTGCCACAATTCCACTTAAAAGCAAGATCAGGGGACTCACGCTGATTCGATAGGCAAATCCTTCAAGCCATTGATTTGATACAAACCATCCGAATGCCGCGGCCGGGAGAAACGCGATCAAAACCAGGATGGTAAATTCCCGTGAGAGAAGGACTGCCAAGTTACTTACAGACGCACCCAATACTTTGCGAATACCTATCTCCTTTGTTCTTTGTTCCGCCGTAAAAGCAGCCAACGCAAACAAGCCCAGGCATGCTACGAATATCGCCAATCCTGCGAATATCGTGAAGATGGTTCCCATCCTTTGTTCAGCACGGAATAGCTCATCAAAGCTTTCATCCATGAATGTAAACTCGAATGGTTCATTAGAAGCATGTTCTTTCCATAATGACTCAACCTTTTCAACCAATGCGCTGGCATTACCCTCGTATCGAATAAGCAATGAATTGGAATTTTGTGCATACAAGATCGCCATTGGCCTCACTTGTGCCTTAAAGGATTCGAAATTAAAATCCCTCATCACCCCAATGACCTTGAGTCTCTTAATGCCCGTCGGACCGCCGTCATTGAATAGCAATTCTTGCCCGAGAACTGTATCGAAGTTGAGTTCCCTTACCGCTGCTTCGTTCAACACAATCGCCAGCGTGTCCGATGGAAAGTCAGTTGAAAAATATCTGCCTTCGCGCATTTCAAACTTTATTACTTGCTGGTGATCCTGGTCGGCGTAATACACGCCCATTATATGATCCTGTTCTGACCCAGGTTCTTTAAAGACCGTAGTATTTGTAACACCGGGAAAATTGTTATTTGTGTAACTCATTTTTACGATCTCCCGCTGTTGACTCAAGGCATTTCTGAAGGCTTCCTTATTTTTACCTAGCCTAGATGTATTTTTTAGAATCAGAATATTTTCTTTGTCGATACCAAGATTCTTTTCCTGCATAAATCTGATTTGTTGATAGACTACAAAGGTGAAGATGATCAGGAAAATGGAAATAAAAAATTGAAGCACTACCAGAAAACTTCTAATACCTTTGCTCCTCATACCTGCCTTGAGTTTTCCTTTTAAAACCTCGACTGCATTAAAGGACGTGAGATAAAATGCCGGATAACTGCCTGCCACAAATCCAACAAAAATGATGAGACCGACAATTGCAGCAACAAACCATGGCTGAACAAAAACAGTCATATCCAGTTCCTTCCCTGATAAGAGATTAAACGACGGTAACAGGAAATGACAGACCCCCAGGGCCACTACAACTGCGATGAAACTATAAATCATCGACTCTGCAAGAAATTGTCCGATCATCTGTTCTCTCAATGAACCAAGAGTCTTTCGCAAGCCAACCTCTTTCGCCCGTCCAGCCGCACGCGCCGTTGACAAGTTCATGAAATTGATACAAGCTATGATCAATATGAATAGACCAACACCACCAAAGAAGTAAACATACATTACATTACCCTTTGGCTCCAGATCCCCCATGGATACAGAATATAAATGTATGTCTGGAAGCTTGGTAGTATAATAGCCATATACACCGCCTTCCTCGCGCATTTGAGCTAGCGTAGTCCCCAGGAATTTTTCAACCTCAGGACCCACGTACTTTTCTACCATCTCTTTGAGTTTAGCATGAACTCCATCCAGTTGCGCGTGTTCACGCAGCAAAAAATAGGTGTACATGTTATTGTTTATCCATTCCTTGCTCTTCAGTCTGTCGCCAGTTTCAGCCGATACGAGTACATTAAAATCAAAGTGAGAATTTGTGGGAGGATTTGCAGCAACGCCTGTTATTTTATAAGTCTGATTCTGATTATCCACGACAACAAGTTTTCCAACCGGTGATTCACTGCCAAAATATTTTCTAGCAATCTCCTCGGTCATGACCAGTGTGTTCGGTTCTTTCAATACCGATTTTGGATCACCTTCTAAAAGTCTGAAGTCAAAAAACTCAAAGAAATTCGAATCAACATAGAATACCTTATTCTCAGCAAATACCTTATCCTCATATTTTATTGAAGGTTCGCCGTAATATGGAGCAATACGTGTCATTGCCTCCACCTCGGGTACCTCTTGAATGAGTGCCGGACCCATTGGCGGACAGGTATTTGCCACCAGGATGTCCTGGCCACTTATTTTCGCGTGTAATCCAACCTGGTAAATTCGTGCGGCATTGCGGTGAAATTTATCAAATGACAATTCATCGACTATGTATAACAGAATGATGAGGCAGGCAGTCAAGCCGATCGTCATCCCCAAAAGGTTGATCGCCGAATAGAATTTGTAGCGCGTAATGTTGCGAATCGCGACCTTAAAATAATTCCTTAGCATAAGCTTTTAAATGTCATATAAGGTATAAAAGTTCGGCTTCGAGCCGATAAAATTTGTGTGTGATATCGGTGAATTGACCGTATGTATCAACGTCACCCAAATACAGAAACTTGTAGGATCAATGTGAACTACTCATCCCTTAATGTATTCACCGGATTCATCGAGGCAGCCAGAAAAACCTTATAACCCACTACCAAAGCTGAGACGATGAACATTATTGAAATAGAAACCACAAAGGTCATGGTCGTCGTAGAAAGGTAGTAATCCCAGATGCTGTCCATCAAGAGGTCAACCGCAAAATAACTAAGTATAGAACCGGTCAATGACGCCACAATTAATATGATAAAGAATTCAGTGTTAATGATTCTTGTTATGTTTCCGATGGATGCGCCTAGTACTTTTCTCACTCCGATTTCTTTTGTGCGCTTGATGATGTTTAGCGATACGAGGGTGAATAGTCCCGTAGCCGAAAGCATAAGCGCAATAACGCCCAGAAACATGTACATCGTCATGATATTCTTGTTCACTTCTTCTGCCTCAGCTGCATTTCCCCCTAGCATATTACCGTTATAAAGGCGGTTTGGAAAAATTTCTTTCCATTTTGATTCCATGAATTTATTGATCTCCGGTACTCTTGCTGCTTTCGTGTTAACAACGATCTGGCTATACTTTTCAGGGCCAACGTAGCGGATCATCAGCGGCTCCATGGCTCGCCAAAGGCCCATGGTATAGACATCCTTTACGACGCCTACGACATATAGTCTAACGGAATCTTTCCAGATCACCTCTTTCCCCAGGGGTTTTTCCCAACCAAACAAGGAAGCCATTTTCTGAGAAATGATAATGGATTCTTTCTTGTCTGTTTCTGAATCCCTTACAAAATCACGTCCTTCAATCAAGGTAAGATTAAGCGTTTTTAGATAATGATCCCCTACCTCTATTATATCTACTTCCACTTGTTTGGATTCAAATTTCACAGGCTCGTGCGACCGGTTCGAAAAAATTCCGCTGGCAGCTCCAGCCATGGAAACGATCTCAGGGTTTCCATCCAATGAGTTTCTATAAGTTTCAAACTCTTCCTTGCTGTTCAACCAGGCAATGACAGATCCTTTTTCATCGAAGCCAAGGTCGTAATCCTGCTGATATTTTGCATTTTGTAAGAAGGCTATCGCACTTACAATCGCTATCAGGGAAATTGCAAACTGAAGACCCAGTAATACGCGCGTGAAATAATTTGTTCCGCCGAATTTCAATTTGCCTTTCAGGATGCTGATTGGCTCAAATTTACTGATGTAAAATGCAGGATAGCCACCGGCCAGCAAGCCGGTAAATAACAGCACACTACCCATAAATATCAAGAAACGAGGATTGTCAAGATAATGTGGGGATACGCGCATGTATTCCCACATGGTGTTCCACCCCTCAGTCAAAAATCTGGCGACAAACAATCCGAACAATAGTGCAAGAAAGCAGATCAAGGTGGTCTCGCCGATGAATTGCACGATCAGTTGCTTTCGAAGACCGCCCATGACTTTGCGAATACCTATCTCTTTCAATCTTCTGGACGAGATAGCAATAGCAGTATTGGTGAGATTGAAACAAGCAATCAGTAAAATCAGGATTCCCATGGTAGCTGAACCAATAATGGCAGAAATTGGGGGTGCATCCCATGTCCAGGATCGAACGAGGTCTGCCCGATCTCCGTGCGCCATGGAAGGAAAATGGTCAAGGGCTAATTCTTTAATAATAAAATCTTCGCGGACCTTGTTGTTGTTCTCAGAATAGGGCTGAAGTTGTTGATGTACTGCGCTTACCCGGTTTGGATCATTGATCTGAAGAAACAGTGTTGCTTCTTGCTTCCAATTGTCATCCTTTACCTCCTTGTGCTCGTCGTTGCAGTTTTCAAAATTGAGGTAAGCTTCGCGGGAATAGAAACTTGAATTTTGCGGCGGTTCCTTAAACACTCCCGCAATTTTTATTTCCTTCAAATCCTGGCCATATACCTGCGTTATCGTTTTTCCATAAGCTTCATCCGACGACCCAAACAAACGAACAGCCATCTTATCGCTTATAACAACACTTCTGAAATCTTCTAAAGCTTTCGGATCTCCCTTTATGAACTCGAAGGAGAACATTTGAAAAAACTCCGGATCGACATAGCTTAGGTTCGATTGAAACAAGTCATCCTCACGCTTAAAATTGGACCACGAAAAAAAGTAGCGCGACGACTTGTCAACATCTTTAAGGTTCTGCTCTACGATTGTTTTTAATGGAAGGGGTGCAAATCCATAACGCGTCAGGTTATTGTCAAACTCCCGGACTGCACTGACGCGGTAAATCTTTTCTGCATTCTGATGTATTGCATCGAATGTCGAATCATACTCATACGCAAAATATGCCACTATGCAGCATGCGATGGCAAAGCCCATTCCGAACACGTTGATGAAGATAAACAGTTTGTTCTTCATCATATTGCGCAACGTAATCAGGAAGAAATTTTTAAGCATACGGGGAGTTGGTTAAAGAGCTAAGCTTAAGACTGAAATTGCATGATCAGGGTTGCGTTTGGATTGTAAAATAATGTCACGGCGATCATAAAATATGTCAAAAAAAAACCTTTCTGGTAAGTGGCACCAGAAAGGTTTCAGATACCATAGTATTGGCATCAGATGTGGAATTGTTCCTTGATATTTTCAGTCACAACTTTTCCGTCAAACAGGTTGATGATGCGGTGAGCATAATTTGCATCATAGGGCGAGTGAGTAACCATGATTATGGTGGTACCTTCCTCATTGAGTTGTGACAATAATTTCATCACTTCTTCTCCATTGGCAGAGTCAAGATTTCCAGTAGGCTCATCGGCGAGAATCACTCTGGGCTTGGCGACAATAGCACGAGAGATGGCTACGCGTTGTTGCTGTCCACCAGATAACTGCTGGGGAAAGTGATTTCTCCTGTGCATAATATTCATACGCTCGAGAACCTCCTCCACACGTTGTTTCCGTTCACTTGACGGTACTTTCATGTATAACAATGGTAGTTCTACATTTTCAAATACGGTAAGCTCATCGATTAGATTGAAACTTTGAAACACAAACCCGATGGATCCCTTACGAAGCTGAGCGCGTTGGCGTTCGGAATACTTTGCCACTTCGTGCTCCCCAAAATGATATTCGCCGCCAGAAGGGTTGTCCAATAACCCGAGAATATTAAGTAGCGTGGACTTTCCGCAACCAGACGGACCCATTATGGCAACGAACTCACCTTCCTTAATCTCCAAGTTGATATTGTTTAAGGCGGTGGTTTCTACTTCTTCAGTCGTATAGACTTTTTCAAGGTTTTTAAGTTTGATCATGGTGAGTTTATTTACAATTTGATGGTCGGTGGACTTATTTAGTTTTGAATTTAGTTACTCATTTATCGTTAAATAGTTACGCCTTAGACGAACTATTAAATTTCCAGTTACAATATTTTTTTAGTTCAGGAGCAAAACTTCATTGGTTCCGAAATTCTCATAAGAGGAAGTAATGACCTTATCGCCTGGCTCTAAGCCTTCCAGCACTTCGAAATTCTCGGCCCCACTCTTGCGTCCTAGCTTAATATCTCTTTTAACGGCACGGTTATCATCCTCCAGCACATATACCCAGTTCCCTCCTGTATCTTTATAAAATCCGCCTACGGGCAGGAGCAGTTCTTCAGATGATTGGCCCAACTCGATTCTTAGGCGCAAAGAAAGACCTCTTATTATGCCTGGGGGTTGCTCGCCATCGAAATTCATATCGACTTCAAATCTGCCGTTCGTGGCACCAGGGTATTTATAAGTGATCGTTAAATCGTACTCTTTATTGTTAAAAGTGGTCGTAGCGTGCAACCCGGTAGTTATCCGAGGCAAATACAATTCGTCAATGGGTACTTTCACCTTATAGCTCCCCACCACATCGATCCAGCCCAGGCGTTGGCCTGTATTGACGCTTTGACCCGGATCCAATTGGGGTCTGGAAAGCTGACCGTCTATCGGGGCACGGATCACTAAGTTGTCAAGGATTTTTCCAGCACCTTCAAGACTTTGCATCATCTTAACCTCAGATTTGTTCAGATCTTTCACCTGCCTGATCCTTTCAAGGGAGTCATTTTTGTAGGATGTATAGGTTATCTCGCGTCTCTTTAAATTGAATAAATAATCTGCCTCAACACTTTCAAAGTCTTGCTTTGAGACGAGCTTCTTTTCGTACAGCGTCTTCTGACGTTTATATTGAGGTATAAGCTTTGCCAATTCCTTGTCAACTTCCGCGAGCGTTTGTTGCTGCAATAAATCGTTTTGTGTAAGGTTCAGTCGTGTTTGCCTTAATTGGTTTATGCTTTCATTCAGCTGCGCTTCCTGCTGTAAGACCTGCAATTCGCGGTTAAGGTTGCTTAGCTCCAGGATTATATCACCCTCTTTCAACATAGCACCGCTTTCCGCGACGACACGTTTGATTGTACCGCCCTCGACCGCATCCAGATAGACTGTACGGCTTGGCTCCACTATCCCTGTCTGCGGTATGAACTCCTGGAATACCCCGCGTTTCACTTCAGAGATGGTGATCTTATCCCTGTCGATCTTAAGTTTGGACCGACGGTCAGCAAAAATGAATTGATAGCCTACAAAAATCACAAAGAGTGCAATTCCACCATAAGTTGCCACCCGTTTTACTGTCCACTTCTTCTTCTTTATCTGCTTATCCATTCAATTTCTAAGTTTTATGACACGCCGTTGCTCACATGCATAGGCACGTAGTAACGTGTACCCCTCGATGCCAACAAGTGTGCCAACAGCCGGAAGGCCTATTCCAACCAATATTTGAATTCTTTTTCCCCGAAATCAGTTCACATGTGAACGGATATGTCCGCATTCGAACGACCACTTCTAACGCAAAAGTGGGTTTCTGACGCATTTAGGAGGATGATGCCTTTCGGTATATACTTTGCCCATTAGCGGACAATCATAGTTAGATATTCATCAGACCAAGCCTAAAACCGATATTGAATGGAACAGAAAAGCGGGAAAATCTTAATCGTAGACGATAACGAAGATCTTCTAAAAGCTGCCAAGATGCATCTCAAGCGGCATTTTTCTCAAGTTGATGTTGAGAAGAATCCCGAAGCCATACCAGCTTTGATGAATAACGAGGATTACGATGTTATCCTCCTCGATATGAACTTTACCAAGGATGTAAGCAGCGGAAGTGAAGGTTATTATTGGCTTGAACGAATTCTTCAACTGGATCCGTCGGCTGTTGTCGTGCTTATCACTGCATATGGTGACATTCAAATGGCTGTCAAGGCCATCAAAGCCGGTGCTACCGATTTTGTGGTGAAGCCATGGGAGAATGAAAAGCTGCTGGCAACGTTGTATTCTGCCATGCGTCTGCGGGAATCTCGCGATGTGATCGAAAACCTAAAGATCAAAAATCAGGAGATCAATCAGGCGCTTAACGATCGGTACAGCGAGATCATTGGACAAAGCACGGCAATGCAAAAGATATTTCAGACCATTGACCGCGTGGCGAAAACCGACGCAAATGTTCTGATTCTGGGAGAAAATGGTACCGGCAAAGAGCTGATAGCACGAGCTATCCATAGAAACTCCTCCCGAAAAAATGAAAATTTTGCCAGCGTCGACCTGGGGTCGATCACGGAAACCTTGTTCGAGAGTGAATTGTTCGGCCATAAGAAAGGATCCTTTACAGATGCAAAGGAAGATCGTGCAGGAAGATTTGAAATGGCAAACCATGGCACGTTGTTCCTTGACGAGATCGGAAATTTATCCATGCCCCTTCAGGCAAAACTCCTGACCGTTCTTCAAAACCGGAAAGTGAGCCGTGTTGGTTCGAATAAGGATACCGCTATCGACATTCGGCTGATCTGCGCCACTAATATGCCGTTATATGAAATGGTGAAAGAAAACCGATTCCGACAGGACCTTCTTTACCGGATCAATACTATTGAGATAGAAATTCCACCTTTGCGCGAACGATTCGAGGATATACCACTTTTGGCGAATCATTTTTTGAAACACTACGCGTCAAAGTATGATAAGAGCGTAACCAAGATCAGCGAGGCTGCCATGTCGCGCATGCACAAACATCCCTGGCCAGGTAACATTCGTGAGCTGCAGCATGCACTCGAGCGTGCCATCATTTTAACCGGCAGCAATGTCCTTCAACCTGAGGATTTCAACTTTACTCCGTCAGCTGGGAAGGAGGATGGCCAACTCAGTCTTGACCAATACAATCTCGAAGAGGTTGAGAAGCTATTGATCCGTAAGGTTCTGAAAAAATACAATGGCAACATTACCCAGGCAGCATCCGAGCTAGGACTTACGAGATCCTCCCTGTATAGAAGGCTGGAGAAGTATGGATTGTGAGGAGTGGACAACTTACAGCTGACTGCTGCTGACTGCCCAAAGCTCAGGACTGCGTACTAAATAAAGTGTGCGCACATATTGATGGCACCAACTTCAACACTTCGCACTACAACACTTCAACACTTCAAAGTTGCTTTCCAACCTATAAACCTGGAACTTTAAACGGAGAACTTTAGAATTTGAAATTAGGTTTGAATGACTTTCGAGCCCGTGTAATCTTTCGGGTTGTGCTGCTTGGGTTGACCATGGCTTTGTTCATCTACATGATATCAAGGCCAAACATGTTATTTGCAGCCATGCTCATGGGTATTATCATAATCATCCAACTCGTCGACATTTTCAAATTCATCAGTCAGACAAACCGGAAACTCACCCGTTTTCTAGAATCGGTTAGATATTCCGATTTTATATCGGGGTTCGCAGCTGATAATCGCCTGGGAAAGAGTTTCAAGGAATTGAATATTGCGTTTAATGAAGTGCTTGAAGCCTTTAGGAAAGCAAGATCTGAAAAGGAAGAACATTGGCAATACCTAAACTCGGTGGTTCAGCAGGTCCGCACAGGTATTCTCTCGTTTGATGCCGAGGGCAATGTCCAGCTAATCAATGCTAATGCAAAAAGATTTATAGGCACTTCGAATCTAAAGAATATCAAGGAACTCATAAATCTTAATCCGAAACTCTATCATGCCATTAACAGCGCCGAACTCGGCAAGAGCGAGTTATATAAGGGACCCAATGAAATATACCTGACCATACAATCCACTGAGCTTCGTATTCGAGGAACGGACGTTAAACTGGTCACCCTTCAAAACATTCAACCTGAATTGCAGAAACAAGAGCTTGAAGCTTGGCAAAACCTGACCCGTGTGCTGCGGCACGAGATCATGAATTCCATAACACCCATTTCTTCGCTGACGTCGACGTTGCGCGAAATTCTGGATCATGACATGGAAAGAAAAAATTCACACTATGAACTCAGGGAAGAAGGCGCGGAAGATTTAAAAGAAGGTTTGAGCACTATTGAAAACCGGAGTCGTGGCCTTATCAAATTTATTGACGCCTATAGGGAATATACCTCGTTGCCCAAACCGAAAATGACAACGGTACGGCTAAAGGACTTGATCGACCACGTAGCCCAGCTAATGCGTACCGAGTTGAAAAGGACACCCATTGCGTTCCACTATGAGTGCAGTTCTGAATACCTGACCATACAAGCAGATGTCGAAATGATTGAACAGGTATTGATCAACTTAATGAAAAATGCCATAGAAGCATTATCAGAAACGGAGAATCCAAGACTCGAACTGATCGGGTCATACGATGAGAATGCTGTAAAAATTGAAGTTATCGATAACGGCCCGGGTATAATCAAAGAAGCACTGGAGCACATTTTCGTGCCATTTTATACGACAAAGCGGGCAGGCTCCGGCATTGGCCTTAGCTTGTCGAGACAAATCATGCAGATGCACAATGGAGCAATCACTGTGGATTCCGAACCCGACGTAAAAACAGTTTTTACTCTTCGATTTTAGTGCGTGGATTTGATAAAACGGGTAGTGATACGAAGAAGCTCGTACCCTGACCTACGGTTGTGATAAACCATATCTTTCCCTTCATTTGCTCGATGGCTTGTTTGCTAATGGCCAGACCAAGCCCGGATCCTGAATGTTTGGTGGTGAAATACGGTGAAAATATTCTCTCCGCTTCCTCGGGCCGGATACCTTTCCCCGTATCCTGAAACTCGATATTATAATGACCGTTCTCCTGTGACAAAATTACTTTTACTTGCATTGCCTTGCCGGCCTGCTCTGACTGAAATGCATTAAGGATGATGTTAGAGAATGTGCGACCCAACAGTTGCTCATCGCCAAGAATGTAAGCTTCCTTGAGGTTGGAAATCAAAACAAGGTCACCAGCGTGAATATGCAGATCGATTATCCTTTTAAGCAAAGACATTAGCTCTAACGGTTGCATTACGGGCTCTGGCATCTTCGCAAAGGAGCTGAACGAGGAAGCAATTTCGTTCAGCGTTTCTACCTGCGTTAGTAATGATGCCACTGCTTTCTCAGTCTTTTCAGACGTATGGTTGTTTGATGTCAGAGAACGTTCAAGTTGCTGTAGAGTAAGTTTCATTGGTGTGAGTGGATTCTTGATCTCGTGCGCCACCTGCTGAGCGATCTCTCGCCACGCGCGCTCCCGCTGCGTTTGCTCCAGCTCCGCTTTGCTTTCCCCGAGTTTGAACAGCATTTGATTGTATTCCTTTACCATTAAGCCAATTTCGTCATCAGCATTCCATATTAACGGTTGGTTCGTCTTGACAAGGGAAGTCCTTCGAAGGGACTGCGTTATGAATTTTAAAGGAAACGTCAGCCATTGGGAAACAAAGTATGAAAGTATGACCAGCCCTATAAAAATCAGTGCGAAGATGCTTAGTATGTTCGCAAGGATTGAAATTTGAACCTTCTCCAATGAATACGCAGATTGAAAGAAGGGTATGCCTAGGATCCCGATCAACCTTCCAGTTCTCGGCGCTTTCAATGCGGCATACGACACAAAATATTCCAGGCTTCCAACTTTTTCTGTCTGGATCAAAAGATTCTTGCCGTCGAGAATTTCCTGCCTCGCACCTGGATTTATATACCCCGATACAAGGTTATTCTCTATTATTAGTGGTTGACTGGAAGCCAGGATCTCACCGCTTACATGATAAACATTAGCGTCCAGGTTGGTAAGATTCGCCAAATCCGTCAGTTGGTTCTCGAAACTGACCACATCGCCTCTTACTCCATTTAAATAACTATCCAAATAGACAGACAGTTGTGTGCCAAAGGATTCAGCCTTATTCAAATATTCGTTATTGAGCTGTATCTGTGAGGAGATGTTCGTGAGATTTAATGTGGTAACGCTAACGATAATCAGAGGCAAAAAAAATGCAGCATTGAGGAGGAGTTGAATGCGAGCGGAAAAAAACAATTTTTCTCCCTGCAGGTAATTTTGAATCCCCAGGAATAACAATTGGAGCAGGATTATTGCCAGACCCAAAACAAGCCAAAAGGAAAAATTTGCCAGCACATAGGTCGGTGGTGTTTGTGGGGATGAAACAACTGCTATTCTATTGTTCTGATCCTCTTGTGCAATATGATCGAACCCTGCTTCTTTGATGCCACTTGTATGCAGTTCAGGTATGCCGAGCCATTTGGGGTCAAACTCGACCTCGTAGTTGAAATCTCCGGAACTAAATAGCAAGCTGGTGTCGGCGTAAACTGCATAGCTAATATCCTGCGCCCTGTAGAATTCCAGGAAGCTGTTGTCTACCAATAGTTCCGGATATACGCTTTCAGGAATTACTTTCTTTAACGACAATTCCAATATAACATATCCAGCGATGGCATTTAACCTTCTCATTTGTATTTTCACAAGGTATTTCTGCGTGACATTATTCGAGGGGCTGTTGATAAAATACACACTTTCGTATGCGGTTCGGAACGAATCATTATCATAAGCGCCGATCGTCTCTGAAAATGAGCCGCTTGTCCGATTGCCTAACGGACGGCCCGCCGCATTAAAAAGGTAAATCTCAACATCGTATTTGTTAAAATAACTTGGGATAAAAACCTGTCGGATCTTTTGTCGTACGGCATCGCGACTCAAAAACGGAGATGCGATGCTTATCTGCGTAAACGCATCTTGAGAAATCTTCTCGGCCGTCTCATTCAAAAGATACTCGCCAAAATAGTCGCGGTCAATCAAAAAATTCGAAGCAAAGCGAAATTGATTTTCGATTTTCTCCTCGTGTTCATAATAACTTATGGCATATGCGCCGTTCGTTGATAAAAAGAAAATAGATACGAAAAGATAAACAAAGGTTCCGAAGCTCAGTTGCCTCAAGCTGGTGTATAATTTCAGGAAGTAAACCAGTAGAAAATAACCTGCCCCCAACAACAACGACGAGAGATAGGACTGTTCAACAGCGGAATTTATTAAGGTGAAGAGCACACATGACAGCGAGAAAGACGCAAGTACGCGGACTTTCGCTCCATCGGCAATTAACAGCCGTATAAACGCATGCGCAAACAGGAATGAACAAACTCCCGAAAGCAATACGGCAACAGTCGCTACAATCCGGAGTTCATCAAAGCTCAAAGATTGAGAGAGATCCAATACAATCGATGAATTATTATACAATGTCTGTATTACTACGAACGGAAATAGTATGGCATATAGCACACACAGCCCAGATACAACTGAAAGTATCCATGACAGTACATTTTCGCTGTACAGGTATTTTAGTGTTTTGAAAGACTTATAATTTCTAAAGAAATTTGCACATAAGATCAAAAGAACGATTTCGTTAAGAACGAGATCACCCAACGACGCATTGAGAGTCGATGACGCAAATACCTGTGGATTAAATAGATTTGAGTGCAAGAGGCCCGCAGGAAAGTTGAACGACACCATCGCATAACGGATGGCCGCCAGCATCACGTAGAAAACCACCAGCTGAGCTTCCGGAGAGGGAATTTTTTTTATAAATCCGTGACCGAGTATGATTAATATAATAATGGCTACGAAAAGCAACGCGACGGCAGCTATCTCCGTATGTTCATGAATTGGCAATTCATCTGGCAAAAAACTAATACGGAAAACACATTCATCTCCTACACAAACCGGTATACCCAGATTTGCGTCTGACTCAAGTATGTCAAAATTCGGAGAGGGAAAAATCTTGTCATTCCATTCAGTTTGCAGGTAATTATTGGTGATAGTGTAATTTCGAATAAGCGGAATTATTGCTACGAGGAAGTGTGTGTTATTGATTTTCCATTTTTTCGCGAGATAGTTGCCGTTGCCACCCTTCAGGAGTTTCACCGAAAACGATTCTGCGACTGAGCCAGCCGTGGGGACAAAGTCATTGTTGGACCAGGCTACCAAGCGGCCTGCGCCGAACAGAAAAAAAGAGTACTCCTTCAGAAATGGAAGCGTATACTGCGACTGTCTCAAATTGGAGAGAATGGCCTCTGCTTCAGCATCAACGTTCTTTATTTCCTCTTCCAGGTTTTGTGAAATATTAAGGGCAATATTTTGTGGGGAAACCGGTTTGCTCGCAAAATAGGAAAAGACTATTCCGGCTGACAGGAAAAATAAAAAACCAAAAGCTAAATACTTCAGATTCAAGTGCCACTCACAAATTGGTGAATGATAAAGTTACGGAATTACTTTGGTTGAGACAGGTGCGGGTTATATTTGATGCCGCCGAACATGTACAAATAAAGAATGCGCGAGTAGCGATAATTCAGCGGCGCTAGTATGATCATCACGCCAATTGTGACAGAAATGTAAACCCATTCAGATGGGTTTCCCAGCGAATAAAGTATTAGACTGATCAGAATGAGCACCGCGATAGTAATTCCATATCCTACATACATCGCGCCCTGATAAAACCCAGGCTCGGGCTCAAGCATCGCGCTACAGAATGGGCATGATTTATTCATCACATTGAATTTAGAAATACGCCGTATTGGATGTGTAAAAATGTCGCCTTCCCGGCAACGCGGACATTTACCGAGAAGCAATGCCATCTGATAACTTCTTGCTTGCATTCTTGCTGGTTTTATACCACAGATATCCGATTATGAGGACGGCGAGATAAGGCATGCTTAGCAGATACAGTATGCCTGTATTAATGCCCGCTGCGATACCGGGATCACCATTTGAGTAATTATTTTCCAGCGTCGAGCGACACATCGCGCATTGAGCCGACACATTACCCGTTGCGCTGATAACCAGTGACAGAAACAACAGAACGGCTTTCTTCATAACGTTTTCACTTTACTTGTAATAAGGGCTGATCATAAGGTAAACAATTACTCCTGTTACTGCAACGTACAGCCAAATTGGAAAGGCTATTCTGGCCAGCTTCCGATGACCTTTGAAGTCTTTTCTCCAAGCGCGCAGGTACGTAAAAAGTACCAGGGGAATAACACCGATCGAAAGTAAAATGTGCGTAATAAGAACGAAAAAATAGATATTTCTTAAATACCCAGTGCCGCCAAAACTTGTGGATTCGGTGGTCATATGATATAACACATACATCACCAGGAATAATGCAGACAGCACCATGCATATCTTCATCAAAAGTTCGTGTAATCTCTGCCTACCGTTCTTGATAGAAATGAATGCCGCTATTAACAGGATAGCAGTTAAGCCATTGATGCCCGCATAGATCGGAGGTAAAAATGAGAAATTGTATCCCTCGATCTTGACTCTGAAGAGCACCGCAATGCAAACGGGGATAACAATAGATAAGGCGATTATTATCTTCTTCAATGGATCTCTCCTAGATGTAGATTGCAGAGACGCGTTCTCCATACTAATATTCTTTTAACAGGATTGATAATTCCATCTTCAACCGGTCTAATTCATCCCGATCACCCGACGCATATTGGCCTTTAATCGTTCCCTTGCCATCCACCAGCACAAGGTCGTAAGGTTCCTTTAAGAAAAAAACACATTCACGTATTCGCGCAATGGTATCAGAATTTTGCAGCGTTACCACGGCAATTTCATTACGCTGCGCAGCCACAGTTTTTTCCAATTGTATGTTTGTCTCTTCGCGCAATGATTCGAAACGGACCAACGTCAAATCTTGATTTGGCAGTGACAAGAAGGCTTGGATACTGTCGGGAATACGGTAGGGCAAGACTACGGTCACGCCACAATCTGTCATTCCTTCGGGATATTTGTCGCTATACAACGGAGGTACTGCGAACTCATTTTTCCCAAAGATTCTCAAAAACAAGAAAATGCAAATAGGAAACAATAAAGCCAGAAAAAGCAAAATCAATTTTTTAAACCTCATCACTTGAGCTTCCTCTTATAAAAAAAAAGGCTTAGTCAAACCTAAGCCCTTCCGCATGCAAAGTTACCAGACTCAGCGCACGTCGGAGATTGCCATGCCTTCATATACAAAGGCGACCAGCATCCAGACGACAAATATCATGGGTATTAAAATGGACCAAAACAAGATCTTCACTTCATACCTTAAATGCATAAACTCCAAAACGATATAGCCAGCCTTCACGATTGTCAGGGCAACGAACAGGAATGTCTTGGACGGACCATGCGGCAAGGTAAATGCGATAACAAATTCTACTGCTGTTACGACGCCCAGGATACCTGCTACTTTCCAGAGCTTCCTGATTTTTTCCTTGTTAGGAGGAATAACGGCTACGTCTACATTTTCTTCGGCGTGATCCATGTTTATGAAGGTTACTGATTATGAACGTCGATTTAATTAGACAAGATAGAAAAAGGTAAACACGAATACCCAAACCAAGTCTACAAAGTGCCAGTACAACCCCACTTTCTCCACCATTTCATAGTGGCCCCTTCGTTGGTAGACGCCTGTAACCGTGTTATAGTAAATGAGAAAATTCAGGCACACACCGCTAAATACGTGGAACCCGTGGAAGCCTGTAATGAAAAAGAAGAACGCCGCAAAATCTGGAGGGCCGTATTGGTTATGAACCAAGTTAGCACCAAAAAATGTCGTGCCTTCGGCCACAGCTTTCCCTTCTTCAGCACCGTGGATGAAGTGTGTCCACTCCCACGCCTGGCACGACAGAAAGGCTATACCTCCCAAAATCGTCCATAGCATCCATTTCTCAACGGCTTTACGATCCATTCTGTGACCAGCTTCCACCGCCAATACCATGGTTACGCTGCTCATGATGAGAATGAATGTCATGATGCCAACAAAAACAAGGGGTAATTCTACTCCGTGCAAGAATGGAACTGCTTCGAACACTCTTTCAGGAATCGGCCAGTAGTTTGGTGAAAATACAAATTCGTCAACGGGTCCGGTATAAGCATCATGAGAAGAACGCACCAAGCCGTACGTAATTAGGAGTGCGGAAAATGTAAATGCATCAGACAGCAAAAAGAACCACATCATGAGTTTGCCGTAACTGGCGCCCATAGGTGATACTCCGCCATCCCACACACCTCTACCGGAAGGTACTACTGACGTACTGCTAGCCATAATCTTCTATTAGGTGTTAAATTCTTATCGTGTTAAAAGTAAAAAGACGAACAAATATAGCCAAAGTCCATCCAAAAAATGCCAATACGTAGCGCACATTTCGACGCGTAAAAGGTTTTTAGAATGGACCTTATATTGAAAAATGGAAATCAGCACAACGATCAAAAATACCACTCCTCCTACGATGTGCAAGCCGTGTAAACCCGAGATAATATAAACAAATGAACCTGATGGATTGCCTACCAGATGTATGCTATTCTTCACAAGTTCACCCCACGCGAGGAATTGCCCTGCAAGGAAGCTTATCCCCAGCACGGTGGTAATTGCAATGGCGAGCTTGGCGGCTTCGAGGTTGTCTTTTTTCACAGCGCGGTATGCCCAATGCATGGTGCCACTACTAACCAGTATGATACAAGTTGTTACCAAAAATAAGTTCGGTAATTCAAAAATGAGCCAATTGCCGTCCGCCCTTCTAACGATATAAGCGCTTGTCAGCGCAGCAAAAATCATAAAGATCGTAACGATAAAGAGCCACAATGCAAACTTTTTCGGGTGCATTGACAACGGCCTTTTCGCTTCTTCTACTATTCTCAAATCAGTTGCCATAATTCTTCTATTTCATCCCTTCAAATCTTGTCTAATAAATATGCAATCTGTACTACGGGCAAATACATGAACGACCCAAACATAATTTTCAAGGCAGACCGGCGGTCGCCTGACTTCATCAATGAAAATGTCTGGGCGAAGAACAAAACCCCGCATACCGTTACCACTATTGCTGAATTTAGGCCGGTGATACCAAACGTAGCCGGCAGTAACCCAAGCGGGATCAGGAACATCGTATATATCATGATCTGCATAGCGGTATTCAGATCCTTCGCACCTCCCGAAGGCAGTAGCTTGAATCCCGCTTTCTTATAATCATCATCCGAAACCCATGCAATAGCCCAAAAGTGGGGGAATTGCCAGATGAACTGTATCCCAAAAATGATCAAAGCCTCGTGCGATATCCCACCCGTTGCGGCCACCCATCCCAATAATGGGGGAAG
>JAICGJ010000044.1 GCA_025923195.1 Chryseolinea sp. | reverse complement strand
TCCAAAAAACATCTTAACCTGGTTGCTACGCGGCTGACCGCTTGTTCGTCCTGCTGTCGGCGACTTTTTCTTTCTGGGAGCCTCAGCCGGCTGGCCAATGCGTCCGCCATCATTATCCTCAATGCCACGCCAGTCGGGGATAAACATGGCGACGCGGCCGTCGTGAAAGTACGTCCACACATTTCCTTCTAAAATTTCTGCTTCTTCAAATTCCGGGCGTGTTTGCAACCAGGCGACAAGGGCCTGTTGTGCAGTCTCCGATTTTAAATCTCCCAACGTATTTACAAAAGTTGCGGCTTCCTTCAAGACCTGGAGTCTTTGCTCTGCAGTCAGATTCAAAATCAGTCCTGTGCCGGGTCCGGATACAGGAGGATTAGGAGCAATTATATCGGAACTACCAGTGCAAGCCAGTAAGAGTATTCCCATACCTACGATGAGGTTTGCGAATAGTGCATTCTGCGGCCGCATGAGATTGGAATTATTGGTATTGAAGATACTATTTTCTGGAGGAGCGCGCAATGGGGGTTTTCAGGGAACATCTGTCAGCTTATAGCAGTCAGCGAACAGCTAGTAAGTGCGAACTTTCGGGGTATGCACGGTATGAGGTATTCAACATTATGAGAACTGAGAATCGTGCATACCTTGACAAGGTAAGGCTGGACCTCAGGATTTATCATTTCGATTTTGATTTTGAAGAACTTCTCTTTTTCTTCTTAGACGTATAGAAGATGTTCATCAATGCTTCCGACGCAGACAGCCGCTTATCTTGAGGTATAATAGCCATAAGCTTCTTTTCAAGAAGTTCTTTCTTTTCAAAATTATGATATACAATGGGCTTAATCATGTTCGATAGCAAACGGCTTTGGTAACTGTTAGTTTCATCAAATTTCGGTTTTTGCAACCACATATACAATTGGACTCCATAACTCCCGGTTGCTCTCTGTTCTGCCAAAAATCATAGTGGATTTATATATTTGCATTCTCCCCGCATTAATCTAAAAATCATAAACACACTATCAAAGGAGCTCTGCATTATGCGACACGTATTTGTGTATAAACGGAGTCCTCGTTTTATTAAGATTTATTTCTTCGTGGTGAACTCAGGAAAACGTGTGTTTTGTCCCCATCCGATTTTCCACACATCATTGCGTTTTGTAATGACCAATAAATTGCGGCTCTCCACGACTTTGTCGGGATGGCGTTCGTCTCCCGTTAAAGTGCTGTAAAGCCTTACAACCGCCGCCTCAGGTCCTACAAATTTTAGTTCTTCAATCTCTTTATTCTGCGTACTGTTACGAAAGACAGTTTTGTGTACTTCCGCGTGACCTTCTTCAATCGTGGCTCTGCCTTTCCAGACCTTGCCGTTCCATAAAACCCAAATCCCGTCTTCATGAAATAAATTAGCAAAGGCATGCATGTCATGGCTATTCCAAGCTTTTTGCCAGCTATCTATAATCGCTACAATCTGCGTACTGTCTGTGGCCCTTTCGCCTTTGTGAGATTGTGATTGCTGAGAAAGAACAAAATGTCACACTAAACACGATCACGAAGAAGGAAAGCACCTTCAGTCGCTTTATAGGTAATTGCGACACAACGGAAAATTTAGATGGAGAATGACCTTTGCCTCGAATAGCTGTTAAATTCAAATCGTCCGAATCTTTGAGAATTCTTTTGGCTTTGGGATTCATAATGTCGATGCATATAGTTTCCATAATTTTGAAGTAGTTTCGACTTAATCTGGCGATTGGGTTAACGTAGAACTGCAATCAAATAAGATAAACCCTTTAAACATCAAAACGAAATTAGGTTCTTATCAATTTAGCTGAACATTTAATCAACGCCAGCCAGGCATGTCCCGCGTGATGGGCTATTCCGGGCTTCCTTTTCAATGAAAGTGAGGAATTCTTTTCAAAAAAAGGAGTTCGATAATGAACTCCTTTCGCTCTTCTGATCAGTCACTTCCGAATGCTATCGGTCTCGGCGTTAGGTTTTTTGAACTTCGCTCTCAACACACCCATATCCTCGCTCACTTTCAAATCCAGAATCTTCGCATAGTGCTGTGTCGTCCTTAAATTCCGATGCCCGAGCATTTTACTAACAGTTTTGATAGGCACACCGTTGGTCAATGCCACGGTAGTTGCGAATGTGTGCCTTGCTGTATGAAAGGTCATCTTCTTCGTTATCTTACAGGCGTCAGCAATCTCTTTTAGATATGTATTGCTCAGTACCGGTAACAATCTTTTCTTAATCAAACATTGCGGATCATCTTTATAACGATCGAGAATTTCCAGTGCCGGCGGAAGTAAAGGAATACGTGTTGTTGATTCCGTTTTTTGTCTGCTGGTCCATATCCATTTTTCACCGTCAATCCCGGGGGTGATTTCTTCTCGGGTTAATTTTTCGACATCGGCGTAGGCAAGACCCGTGTAGCAACAGAAAATAAAAATATCTCTTACCTAGCTCATACGAGGCATGAGAAATGTTTTTTCAATGATCCTGTTCAATCCTCCTTCAACAAGGAATGGTCTTTCAACTTCACGTTTAGTCATTTTGAAACCAACAAAAGGGCCTGACAAACAAAAACCTCGAATTCTTTACGAATTCGAGGTTTTGCAGAGGAGGAGGGATTCGAACCCCCGGAACCTTGCGGTTCAACGGTTTTCAAGACCGCCGCATTCGACCGCTCTGCCACTCCTCTATTCGTCTCAATTAATACAACCAACCGGTCATTTTGGGAGTGCAAATGTATGCGTTTCTCTGTTTTTGCCAAATCTAGCCTCCAACTTTCTATCGCCCATCATCGGCATAGTCGACAAACCCCTTCTTGATATCCCTGTCACTAACTTTAGTAGCGTTTTTCGAATATGCATCGAGCTCAAGCAACACAATCCGCTGATCATTTAATACCGCCCGGAATTTTTCAATATCCTTCTCAAACTCATACGTTCTGCGCGCCGACTTCAATGCATACTTTCTAGCAAACTCATCCCCATGCGACTGAACTCTGTTCCGTATGTCTATCCCTACTTTTATCCGCTCCAGAATGTTTTCCTTAGAACGGCCAATAACCTCCGTGGCTTCCAGTGTCCCAAGAGTAAGAACAGTTGTGCCACCTACACCGGAAACAATTTTTGACTCATCGCCCGTGACAAATACAGGCGTGAATCCTGTTACGGCTCCAAGAGAGGCATTGACGATGGACCTGTTCTTTTTTCCCTTCTTCGCCTTTTTATAGTCCTGATTCAGATTTTTCTGGTTTACATCCAACTGCTCTATCAACAATACGGCCTCTACAAGGTTGCTCCGGTACTTCTGAAATTGCAGCGCGTCCTTTTTTACAAGATTCTCCGTATCTGCAACCTTGATCTTAACCCTCCGCTCCGTTCTGTTATTGGATTTATCGAGCACGAAAAAAGTCATTTCCGCTGTAAGCGCCGTCTGCGTATCATCCACAAAGTCATAACCTGGCATCCAGGTAAATTCGTACTGAAGATGCGTATTTTCCCGGAGCGACTGAGCGGGCACACGGACATCCGACGGGATAAAACCTATACTTCGTACATTGTCATCGCCGTTGGGATCCGAGATGTATATCTTCAGGTTTATGGTCTCATCTTCCTTGATCAGAAATAAGGAATCACCGGGTACAATTAGAATTTCCGAAGGCAGGTCTTGCTGCGTCTGGGCGATCCGGATCCTTCCTCTTGCTTCTGCTTTGTCAGGTTGATCTTGCACAATGAATTCAACCCACAGTGGATTATTCTTCAATTGAGCAAATTGTATCCGCGAAGGCGTCCACGAAAATTGTCCAATAGAGGAAAGGTTAGAGCCCTCTGGCATCTGCGAAGGTATTGCTTTGAACACAAGGGGGTCGCCATCTGCGTCGTAAACATATTCTCCCGGGATCTGAAATGTATTCAGATTTGATTGCCTTACATAAAAAATAGGGAGCTCCTCGACGTGGGGCGGCTGGTTGACATGGTTTACCGTAAATGTAACGGCTTGTTTTTCCCGGCTGCCATCCTTCATCTCCGCTTGCAGAATCACGGTAAATTCTTTAGACTTCGAGACGCGGTCAACAAGGTTGAAAGATGGTTTCCAGGTAAAATTTCCAATTGAATCAAATTGGATGTCGAGCCCCTCTGCACCTTCCAGGGAAAACTGAACGCTGTCGCCATGTACACTCCGCACTTGAAACGATATAACTTCTTCTTCCTTAAGTACGTTCCATCCTGTAGAATCTGGCAATATGAAGGATGATTCGGTCTGGCCATATGCTGCAACGCCGGCCATCACGAAGAGAGCGAAAACAAAATTCTTCACGATTTCTTTTATAAAGTAAAACGCAAAGTTAACAGTTCAAATTTTGTGATTATGCCGTTGACAGAAAAGAAGCACGCAGAAAGCGTCTTTTTTACCGATGTATATGCTGTTGTAAAGTTAATTCCAAAAGGGCGCGTCACCAGCTATGGAGCAATTGCCAATTTTCTCGGTGCAAAGTCCGGCGCGCGAATGGTGGGCTGGGCCATGTTTGGCTGCCCGAAAAAACTTCCAGCGCATCGCGTGGTAAATAGCTCCGGATTATTGACTGGCAAACATCATTTTGAAACGCCGCAAACGATGGAACTACGTTTGAAGAAAGAAGGCATAAGCGTTAAGAACGACAAAATCCAAGATTTTAAAACTCTTTTTTGGGACCCTGCCAAGGAGTTAAAAGTAAAATAAAACCGATTCTGGAAAGATGGGTTCCCAAATTGATTTGCCTTATAGGGTAAAAGCCCTAAACAACGCCCTTTCCTAGCATATATAAATGGCATAAAGTTCGCATAGGAATTCCTTAAATGACCCCTATGAAAACGATTGTTAACATTCTGCTCGTCGCCCTGCTCTTGTCAGGATACCTGGCTTCTGCCGACGCCATTGAAGCAGGTGAGCCCCCGAAGTACAAAAATCTTTTCACGCTGAAGGCTGAAAAACAATTCATAGGCTCCCAAGTCGAGATCTATAATTCACGCGGACAATTAGTCACCAGCCAAAGTCTGCACAAAAGAAAAATGGTAATCGATTTTGGCGAGGTGCAGTTTGGAACGTACACAATCAGGATCTCCAAAGGCACCGAGCATCAAGAATTCACTTACATCAAAAAATAAACAGAGCTTGCTCTGGCAAGCTCTCTTGAAGATAGCGGGGTTGGTTTTAATCGGGTTTAGGTCGCCTACGGCGGCCTTTTCCTTTTATATTCTTTTCGCCTCCACCGCCGGCGGTTTTGAAATCAGCCACAATCCGGCAAACGTGATCAGACCATTTACAATCAAAATTTCCAGGCTCATTTTATATCCCCCAAGGAGTCTTTCGGAGTTCAAGCTGATCATATAGGAGATGATTGGAGAGAGGATGCAAACAACAGGAACGATCCTGTCATTGACCTTTCGTTTCGTTAGCACGCCGAAGGAAAATAATCCGAGCAATGGCCCGTATGTGTAGCCAGCTATATTCAATACGGCATCAATGACCGACCGTTCGTTAATTTCCCTGAATACAACAATGATGACGAGGAATAACAATGAAAAGCTCAAGTGAACAATGAACTTCTGCCGTCGGCGCTGCTCCTCGGTTTTATTTTTGAAATTCAGAAAATCGATGCAAAAAGATGTCGTCAACCCCGCTAACGCCGAATCAGCGCTGGCATAGGAAGATGCTGTAATACCCAACAGGAAAAATACGCCAACAGCAAGACCTAATTCGTTAAACGCCATTCTTGGGAATAGCTCATCCGTTGTAGCTGGGATCGGCACTTGATGTGTTTCGCTATAGAGGTAAAGCAGTGCGCCCAGTGTCAAAAACAAGATATTTACAACTACTAGTATCAAACTGAACCAAAACATATTTTTCTGTGCATCGCCCAAAGTTTTGCACGTTAAGTTTTTCTGCATGATTTCCTGATCCATGCCAGTCATGGTAATAGCAATGAATGCACCACCGATAAACTGTTTCCAAAAAAACATCGGTGAATTCACGTCATCGAAGTAAAATACACGCGAATACTTGCTTTCTTTTACAGCAGAAACCATGTCCGACCATGACATCCCAAGCTGATTCGCTAGCTGCCAGACGGTGATGCTCACTGCGGCGACCAAAAAAAAGGTTTGAAAAGTGTCCGTCCAAACAATTGTTTTTATGCCTCCCTTGGAAGTATAGATCCAAATCAAGGCAATGGTCGTTGCTACTGTAACGAAGAATGGAACATTCCATGCGTCGAACAGAAATAACTGCAGCACTGTCGCGGCGAGATATAATCTTAGCGATGAGCCAATGGTCCGCGAAATGAGAAAAAATAGGGCGCCCGTTTTATATGACCAGAAACTGAAGCGATGCTCAAGGTAGGTATAGATTGACACCAGATTGAGCCGGTAATACAGCGGCATCAATACACCAATGATCACCCAATATCCTACCAAATATCCCAGGACAACCTGAAAATAACCGAAACCTATTTTGCCCACATTGCCTGGTACAGAAATAAAAGTCAGGCCAGAGAGCGACGCACCAATCATTCCAAAGGCGACCAGATACCAGGGAGATTGTCGGTTGCCAGTAAAAAAAGTGTTCGTGTCGGCTCCTTTGGATGTCCATATGGATATTCCGATCAACATTCCAAAGTAAACTATCAGGATCGTACTAACCAGTAATGGGGACATGCGTTGCTTGTTTGACGGGGCAAAAAATCAGGAATTAATTGAAATTCCAAATCGATTCCCGCTTGTTGGGTCGAACAAAAGAATGAAATTACGTAACTTTGCGTTCTAAATAATGTTTCGATTTTAAGACACTCACCATTGACTCGACCGGGTGGGTGTTTTTTGGTTCTTTTATTAAATTGTTTAACACATGAAACCAGAATATCAGGAAGATGAGTTAGTGGATGTTCTTGAGGCTGTTGAAACAACGGACCTGATGGATCTTGTGGTGTTCAATGATGATGTTAATACATTTGAGCACGTTACGCGAACCCTTATAAAAGTCTGTCAGCATACCCCCGAGCAGGCCGAGCAATGTACTTTAATCATTCACTATAAAGGAAAATGCCAGGTGAAGAGTGGAACCTTTGACTTCCTGCGCCCTATGCGCGAAGCCATTTGTGAAGCCGGCATTGATGCCCGCATTTTGTAAACCCCTCTCAATACCCTGCTGTGGATTATCCTTCGAAATTAATTGAAGATGCTGTCAACGAGGTTGCCAAGCTCCCCGGGATCGGTAAAAAAACGGCTTTGCGACTGATTCTCCACCTTATCAAAAATAAAGAAGAAAATACCTTCACTTTGACCGGGGCGCTGAACAAGCTTCGATCCGGGATAAAGTTTTGTACTTCCTGTCACAATATCGCTGATACTGAGTGCTGCGCGATCTGTGCCAGTCATAAAAGGGACCGCAGGATCCTTTGTGTGGTTGAAGATGCAAAAGATGTGATGGCCATTGAAAATACCTCCCAATACAATGGCATTTACCATGTTATTGGAGGGGTTATTTCTCCGATGAATGGAATTGGCCCGACAGATCTAAAAATTGAGTCTCTGGTAAGCCGGTTGATGGATGAGCAATCGGAGATCAAGGAAGTCATATTGGCGCTGAGTCCTACTATGGAGGGAGACACCACTGCTTTTTATATAAACAAACGTATTAAAGATCTGACAGCAAAGATTACCGTTATTGCCCGCGGGGTTCCCGTCGGGGGGGATTTGGAGTACGCAGACGAAATTACGCTGGGAAGAAGTATACTCGGGAGAACGCTCTTTACCTAACAAGTCTTCGGTGCAGCCTGAAGACATTAAAATTTTCAGGCAATCTTATGTCCTTCATCTTCCATCTTCCGTTTTTAATTATTTTCTTTGGCCCGTTTTTAATACAACCATGAATCACCTTTCAAACCGAATTGAAGCCATTGAGGAATCGGCGACGTTGGCGATGGCCGCTAAAGCCCGTGAGTTCAAAAGCAGGGGCATTGACGTTATTGGATTAAGCCTGGGGGAACCGGATTTTAAGACGCCGCTCCATATTTGTGAAGCCGCCAAGAGGGCCATCGACGAAGGTAAATATTTTGCGTATCCGCCTGTAGCGGGTTACCAGGATTTGCGAGAGGCGCTGGCAGCAAAGTATCAGAAAGAAAACAAGGTCCCCTACAAAGCCGAGAACATTGTAGTCTCTAATGGAGCTAAACAATCCATTGCTAATGCGATGTTGGCTCTGATCAACCCTGGCGATGAGGTGATAGTGTTCTCTCCATATTGGGTCAGCTACGATGCGTTAGTGCGCCTTGCAGAAGGAGTACCTGTGATGGTAAAAGGTGAAATTGAAAATGACTTTAAAGTAACAGCCGAGCAGGTCGAAAAAGCTATTACAAAAAGGACCAAAGCAATAATTTTCTCCTCTCCCTGCAACCCTACTGGTTCAGTGTTTTCAAAAAAGGAACTGCAGGATATTGCAGATGTCGTGTTGAAGCATCCAAACCTTTTGGTAATTGCCGACGAGATTTACGAGCATATCAATTTTACCGGTGAGCAGGTAAGTATAGCTTCATTCCCAGGCATGATCGACCGCACCATTACCGTAAACGGGTTCGCGAAAGGCTTTGCCATGACTGGATGGAGAGTTGGATACATAGCAGCTCCGAAATGGATTGCTGATGGCTGCAACAAAGTTCAGGGTCAGGTTACTTCTGCTAATTGTTCGATAGCACAACGTGCCGCCTTGGCTGCTATCACAGGCGACATCACACCTACAAACAAGATGGTGGAAGAATATCGAAACAGAAGAGAAATTGTTTACAATCTTCTAAAGGAAATTCCGGGCATCAAGGCCAATTATCCGGAAGGTGCTTTTTATTTCTTTCCTGATGTTAGTTCTTATTATGGCAAGTCCGACGGAAGTTTTACCATTAAGAACGGAGACGATTTTTGTTTATACATGCTTGAGAAGGCACATGTTTCTCTAGTTCCCGGAGGCGCTTTCGGAGATGATAACTGTGTTCGTCTTTCTTATGCAGCCTCTGAAAAAGATTTGAAGGAAGCGTTGAAAAGGATCAAGGAGACGCTGGCGAAGCTGTCACCCGTTAAGCAGACAGCTTAGTTATTTTCAAACTGCTTATCCAGCGGAGCGAGCCTTTCAAGGTCCTCAAGAATTTTCCTGTCGATGGGTGTATCTTTGATGACATTGTAATCATCCCAGAATGCTTTGTTATAAGGATAGTCCTGAAACTGCAACCCATAATTTTTCATTTTTTCGGTAGACGTAATTCGTTCATTAGTATTTGCGTCAACATCATTGATTAACAGGGATTGCTGCAATTCAGTCTCAAACTTGAAGTCCGACGTTACTTCGTCATACCATTTTTCTTTTGTTGTTACCGTGATATAGTTCAGGTACATCTTTCCATCAAAAGGTTTGAAGTCGATAGTTTTATGATAGCTGACGTGCTTGCTGACCAGGTTCTTCTTGCGTTCCAGATTGTCGCCGCTGATCTCAAATTCAAGGTGATTCACAGCATAATCATCCTTTGATATATAGATTTTGAAAAGGAATTCCCCGTTATGTGCTATTACAAAAACTTCATGCCCGTTGTAGTAAGAATCGGGCTCGCGTTTCAAAGTTTCGAAGAATACTTCCGTATCATCTATTTGTCGATATCTTATGTTGTTATGAAGCAGCAGGTCCTCCAGGAGATTTTGTTGCCTGAAATAAGGCGTGAATTTGTTATCATATCCAAGGCTCTTTCTGACCTCCACCAGCTTAACCCTCTCTCTCAATTTTGATTTATTCCTCGGCTCGACGTAATTCTCGTCATAGATTTTAACGGCAGCCTCAAGGAGTGAAATCGATGTGCCCCCAACCTTCTTGACATCCCGGTAAAATCCATCCATAAGAAAGGGCTGCATTGGGAAGTTGGTTTCAACTCGGCTAAGGGCAATCTTCACGACCTCTCCTCCTGTTAGGGAATCAGTTACAACTACTTCCTTTAACACCGTTGTGGACTTGGTCATCCCTATTATTTCAGGCTTGCTTTCCATCAACGACCAGACAGGCGCTTCAAAATTTTCATAGCCCAGCATGCTAATAACTAAAATTTCATTCCGATATTCAGGCGGGATATGAAAGTCGAATTCTCCTTGCAGATTTGTCACCGTGCCGATGGATTTACCTTTTATACCGACTGATGCGAAGGGTAAGGGTTCAGCAGTAACCTTATCCTGAACGCGCGTGGATAATGTAATTTTTTGCGACTGTGCACAAAGTACCGTTAAAGAAAACAAAATGATGAATAAAGCTCTCATTACAGTATGTTCGATTCACAAGTTGGTCAATCGGGTTATTTTTTCAAACCCTGTGTAGGATATTGGCTTAAAACGAAGATTTAGCGCTATTAACCTTTTCTAATCGGTTTTGCTTTTCATTCCGTAACTTTATTGCTCATATTACTGGCTTGAAATTTTTTGAAGACATACCGGGAATTTGGAAACGAGCTTATCTCTGGCTCTGCTTCTGGTATGCCCTGAACTACGGCGTAGGAACTTTTATTGAATATGAACTAAACACGCATCATACTTACATTTTTTGGAATGCCTTACATCTATTTAATGCCCTTTGTATTCTGATCATAGGGATTTTTTTCTACTCTAACTGGCTTTTCCAATTCAGTGTTTATCTCCAGATCACCGGACATCTCGTGGGAGCAATGCTGCATTTCTTGATCATGGGCTCGCTATCTTACTACCTGGAGAACTATGTAGAGGGTTACATTGGATGGGACTTTTGGAAGGATCACCTGGTACTTTTATTGCGGGCTGAAGGCTTGCACTTTCATGACCAATATATCATCACAGTTGGTGTTTACTACGTGATACGATATTTTCAAGGCTTGCAACGGCAGGAAATGGAAAAGAGTGAGCTTACGCTAAAGAACCGCGAAATGCAGATATCGCTTCTCAAGTCGCAGATCAATCCGCATTTTTTATTTAACACTTTGAACTCAATCAATACACTAATCGGGTCTAGCAAAGAGCAAGCCCGCAAAGTGATCACACAGCTTTCAGATATTTTTAGGTATGCCCTGGACTCACATGGCGACCAAATGGTGAAGCTTATCCATGAGCTCGATTTTATTGATAATTACATTCGAATTCAACAAGTACGTTTTGGCGACAGAATGAAGTTTGTGAAACAAGTAGATTTCTCATGTTTGAGTGTTAAAATTCCACCCATGATTCTTCAACCTCTCGTAGAAAATTCAGTGAAGTATGGAATCGCACCTAAAGATGACGGGGGTACAATTATCTTGACCGTAAAGCGCTTTAACAATATGATATATTTTGAGGTTAAAGATGACGGATTAGGATCAAACGCAAAGAAAGTAATGGATGGAACGCCCAGCGGTGGTGTTGGTTTGACCAATACCGATAAACGTTTAAAGAGTATTTTTGGACCTGGGTCAGGGCTCAGGATCCTTTCTAACGAATGGGGATATACAGTCAGCTTTTTTATACCATTTGAAGACGCGAATCAAGAATCTGTACCAGTAAAAGAACTAAATAAAGCCGTATGAACATTACCTGCGTTATCGTTGACGACGAAAAATTAGCCCGTGATTTATTACAAGAATACCTTCAGCAAATGCCCGACATCCAGGTATTGGGTGAATGCTCAAAAGGCAAAGACGCCGTAGAAATGGTTGACAAGTTAAAACCTGACCTGGTATTTCTTGATGTTCAAATGCCGGGGATGACAGGCTTCGATGTTCTGGATGAAATTACACACGATCCCTATGTGATCTTTTGCACGGCCTATGACCAATACGCGATTAAAGCGTTTGAAAAGAATGCTGTCGACTACATACTTAAACCTCTTGATCAGGAGCGCTTCAAGCAGGGCGTGGAACGCGCCATCAACAGGATGAAACTTGAGCAGAACAACGTTGGTGAGCTGTTGCGGAATATGAAAACCGAAAACAAAACATCATACGATTCGCATATCTTCGTTCAAAAATCTGAAAAGCTGCTCAACCTCCCCGTTGACGAGATCGTATACCTGGAAGCTTCGGGCGATTACACAATTCTGTCAACCAAGAACGATCAATTTGTAAGTTCCTCGGGGATCGGGAAACTCGAGGAAATCTTAAATCCTGAAACTTTCATCCGTGTTCATCGAAGCACCATCATTAACATCAATAGTCTGAAAGAAATTGAAAAACACTTCAACGGTGGTATGGTGGTTAAAATGCTGAACGGGAAGAGTTTCCCTGTCAGTCGCACGTACGCAAAACTGATTCGCAAGAAAGTTGTCTGAGGTTGCAGTATAACCCATGAGTTATGGGATGACCGATGATGCCATTAAATCAAACCAACACTATAAAGAAGGAAGGCGTTCTCTCATCTGACTGGAATACCTGAATTCCACTTGCACTCCGTGCTGCAAGAAAATTTCCCTTAGTTTCTTTTCCATTTCTGACTTTGCCTGTTCCACGAATTTGGCTTCCTGCCCATAATTTCGCGCATCTTTCGTGAAGGCGTTGATTGCTTTGGAGCGGTCTTCAGCATCAACCCAATTCCAAACTCCGCTTTCGTCTGTGAATCTTATATCTCCCGAAGGTTCCATTGAGAGCAATTTCGGTTCCGGTAGAATAACGACAGCTTTGTCAGAATTAATGTCGATTGAAAATCTCTGATGCAGGTCGAAACCGGCCTTTGCTTCAAATGTCCCCTTGATATTGATCGTTTTTGTGCTGCCTAGCCAGGTATTCGTCCAATCATAGTGGTGTTGGAATTTCTGTGAAACCGTTGCCAGCTCAAGAATCGGCGTTTGCTGCTGAAGTACAACGGTGTTGTTAACAGTTATTTCAGGCGTTACTTGGAATACGCTAGCTATGTCGCGACCAATCTGTCTTGCACCCTCGTAAGCTTGTTCAGCGATTCTGCCAGGAATATAAACCAGCAACATATAGGCAGTAATGCTTACAACCATTAAAAAAACGGTGACCAGAAACAGTTTCCTATCAGTAAACATGTCTTTAACTTTGTACAATGCTATTTCTTCGGCAGGGAAAAGCGCATTCTAACCCTCACCCTATCTTTAATTGGTGCTTCATTTTTCTTCGTAGGCGCCCATTTGGGACCGTCTTTGATGAGCCGGATGACTTCTTCGTCACAGCCGTGACCCAATCCCCTAATTACTCTGAAATCCGACAGCTGTCCTGTCATTCCAATGGTGAACTGAACAGTCACCTTTCCTTCCACACCGTTTTTTAAAGCTTGTTCCGGATACCGAAGATTTTTTTCCAGGTACTCCTTGAATACTTTTCTTCCGCCCTCAGGTGTTGCCAGCTCCATAATGGTTGGAGTTGAAGGAAGGAATTCGATATCCTTGGAACCATAGCCGACCACTACCACCTCGCTTAACTCCGATACGTCTGCATCCAACTGAACATTGACTTCCTCTTCGATTGCCTCGATTTCCTTGTTGGCAAAACCAATAAATGAAAAAAGCAGTGTAGGTTGTCCTTCCAACACTGGTATCTGATAGTTGCCATGCTCGTCCGTCACCGTACCTTCGTTTGTACCTTTAACGAGCACGTTAACGCCTGGCAGCCCCATTCCGTCTTCGGAGAATGTGACTTTGCCGCGAATGATCTTGCGGTTAACGGTATAGCTATCTGCCCTATCCCTGGCAGCCGCCCCGCTAATAGCTTTTCTCTTGGAATCTTCAGCCTCCGTCCTGTCATCGCGGGCAGCCTCAGTTTTTTTCTCCGTTTCCAGCCTTATTTCGGGAGGTACTGAATGTGGTTCGACGCTGCTTGCAACCTTTTCATCTGCTTCGATAGACTCAGAAATGTCCGCATCGTTTAATATGTCCTGCGGCTCCACAGCTCCAGGTTCTTCGGCAGGGGTCTTCGCAAGTGGTTGTTCCGCCTGGCTCCGGGATTCAGCCGATGGCTTTGCCGAAGCCTTCCCATCATTTTTTAGTTCTTCCGTCACGCTGGCCTCCGGTGCCACATCACCAGCATATTCCGCCGAATCACCGACTGCGGGCTGTTCAGACTGACGTTCGGGCGCTGATTCGTTTTCCTTGTTGAGAGCCAGGTTGCCTGCAGGTTTTTGATCCGAGCGGTCAGAAATAAAAATTACAACGAAGGTTGAAATGGCCACCAATAATAACCCAGCGGCTATACGCGAAACCCAGGTCCAGCCCTCACTTCTTTTCCGAATGCGTTTATTAAGGTTTGCCTGAAGTTGCTGAAGATCGCTTTGTAACTCGTCGGGATCCAATGAACCCATACCTTCCAGGGCATCAGCCAAAAAAGGATCGCTCAATGCCTTCTTCTCCAAAGCATGCATCTGGGCAGGCGTCAGCTGGCCCTTCAGGTATTTGTCGATATCGTCCTTGTAATCATTCATTCCTTTCCATACACAGTTTGAGGTTCCTCTTGCCGTTCTGGATATAGCTTTTTACTTTATTATCGTCAAATCCCGTAATCTGCACGATCTCTTTATAGCATTTCTGCTGCATATAGAACAGTGTTATACAGGCCTTCTGTTCCAACACCAAATGTTCTATGCATTTCTCTAATTTAATAAGATTTGACTCGATTTCAGGTTCCTCTTCTAGATGTGGCATCAGGCCATTTTCCATAAAATCCGGAGAAATCCGCTCAAAATTCTTTCCTTTTTTGGCCCTTAATGCCATTAAACAATGATTCCTGGACATTACGTAGAGCCAGCTTTTAAAATGTGTGATTTCATGTTCTCTTATGATCACTATCAGCTTTTCGAAGATCTGCATTACGGCGTCCTTGCTTTCATCACGGTCCTTAAGGTATTTCATACAAACACCGTATACTAAAGTCATGTAGCGATGATACAGCGTTCCAATCAATGCCAGTTCGCCCGACACCTTGTATTGCGCTACCAGCTCAACATCAGATAAGCCGCTATGGTCCTTTTTAGAAAGCATTTTTGAAAAATAATAAAAAAAAATTTGGACGGTGTGTGGAATCCGATGGGACGCTGCATCTCATCAACAAAAATAAAACTACGCAGATATGAAAAAGTCACTTTGGATTCTGGCCGCGCTATTACTCAGCGTTGGATTTACAGCTCCGCAATCGAGGACGATCACGGGAAAGGTGACGTCTGGGGTAGACGGTGCCGATCTCGCTGGCGTTAATGTCGCCGTTAAGGGAACAAAAAACGCAACAATAACGGACGCCGAGGGCAAGTACACCATTACGATGTCAATTCACGGTGGGACGCTGGTCTTCTCTTTCATTGGTTATCAAACCAAAGAGGTAAAAGTTGCTGCCTCTAATGTTGTTAACGTTATCCTTCAGGAGGAAGTCCAATACCTGGAGGAGGTTAAGTCACAGCCCGCGCGCAGCCCGAAGTACAAAAAAGATACAGCAGCCGGTGTTTACAAGCTTTACGAAAGCGAGTCAATGGCTGACGATTATCAGCGCCAGCAATGGAACACGGAGGAGTACGACGCTATTGAGGAAAATATTTTTCGTGAGGCATTAAAGAATCCCTTGTCTACATTTTCAATTGACGTCGATGCTGCCTCTTATAGCAACGTGCGAAGGTTCATCAACAATGGCCAGCGACCTCCAAAGGATGCCGTGAGAATTGAGGAGCTCATCAACTATTTTGATTATGATTATGATCAACCAAAAGGAGAAGATCCATTTGCAATTCATACAGAAATATCAAGTGCTCCCTGGAACAGCAAGCACAAATTGGTGCACATCGGACTCCAAGGAAAAACAATTCCGACCGAAAAATTGCCACCATCAAATCTTGTCTTTTTGATCGATGTATCCGGAAGCATGGATGAGGCCAATAAGTTGCCTCTTCTAAAATCTTCTTTCAAAATGCTCGTTGAACAGCTTCGGCCTCAGGATCATATTGCCATGGTCGTTTATGCCGGTGCTGCGGGTCTCGTACTAGAACCGACGCCGGGCAATGACAAGAGAAAAATCCTTGATGCGCTGGACAAATTGCAGGCAGGTGGTTCTACCGCCGGAGGAGCTGGTATTCAGCTGGCGTACGCCGTTGCCAAACAACACTTCAAGAATGGAGGAAATAATCGGGTAATCCTTGCGACGGATGGCGACTTTAATATCGGTGAGTCAAGCAATGCGGCAATGGAAAGGCTTATCGAACAAAAGCGACAAGATGGGATATTCTTGACCGTCTTAGGGTATGGTATGGGTAATTACAAAGATTCGAAAATGGAAACCCTTGCCGACAAAGGCAATGGCAACTACGCGTATATCGACAATATTTCGGAGGCGCGTAAAGTGTTAGTGAACGAATTTGGGGGAACTCTTTTTACGATTGCTAAAGATGTGAAATTGCAGGTTGAATTTAATCCGGCCAAAGTAAAGGCCTACCGTTTGATTGGGTACGAGAACAGGGTGCTGAAGAATGAAGATTTCAACAACGATAAAAAGGATGCCGGTGATCTGGGCTCAGGGCATACAGTCACAGCGTTGTATGAAATTATCCCCGTCGGCGTAGAGAGTGATTTCTTCAAGGTCGATGATTTGAAGTATCAGAAGACTACAATCGATCCGAAAGCTGAAAATTCTAGGGAACTATTGACAATTAAATTCAGGTATAAAAAACCGGATGAAGATGTCAGCAAGCTTATCGTGCATCCTCTCACAGACTCGAACATACAACTTTCAGGAACATCGGAGAACTTCAGGTGGTCGGCTTCGGTTGCAGCCTTCGGAATGTTGTTGAGGGAATCTGAGTACATCAATAATTTTAATTACGACGCGGTAGTGCAAATGGCCCAGCAGGCGAAGGGTGTAGACAAGGAGGGATACCGTATTGAATTTATTAATATGGTTAAGTCCTTTGGTGCGGTGGCGAGCCGGTAATGGGTCAACATTAAGCAGGTCCTCCGAAAAATACTATTCGGAGCGACCTGTTTTCGTTTTAGAATTCTCTTGCGTTACTTGCAGTGAACTTTCCCAAGCTCCATGATCGGCCTCAGTGTTGTTATCATCACTTTTAATGAAGAAAGAAACATAGGCCGTTGTATCGATTCGGTTAAAGATCTTGCAGATGAAATTGTTGTGGTCGATTCCTATTCAACGGATATTACGAAGGCGGTTTGTTTGTCTAAAGGAGTGAAATTCTTCGAACACAAGTTTGAAGGTTTTACGTCACAAAAAAACTTTGCGATTGGCTTAGCCTCCCACGATTTTATTTTAGCTCTGGATGCAGATGAGTACCTATCCCAAGAGCTTTCCAGCTCTATCGCACGGGTGAAATCAGATTGGGATGCCGATGGATATACCATGAACCGGCTGAACAGTTATGCGGGTAAATGGATCAAGTCGTGCGGCTGGTATCCGGACAGAAAGATCAGGCTCTGGGATAAGCGTAAAGGAGCTTGGAGTGGCGGACTTGTTCATGAGGTGGTGGTAATGCAGTCGGATGCAATAGTTCGGCATCTGAATGGAGATTTGCTGCATCTGGCATACGATAATGCATCCCAGCTCATTCAGAAAATGCAGCAACAATATGCAGATTTATTTGCGAGGGAAAATGCCCATAGGAAAAGGGTTACTCCCTTCAAGATCATATATAAAACGCTCGCCTCATTTCTTAAGAGTTATATCTTAAAGGGAGGGATTTGGGATGGATATGAGGGCCTTGTCATCTCTGTGTCTAATGCAAACGGCGTTTTTTATAAGTATGCCAAACTCCTGGAAACCAACCGTTCAAAGAATCCGCCACCGCTACCTTAGAGCGATAGGGCACAACTTTTTCAATCAGCAGCTTAAAAGTCATTAATACTTTGGCTGATTTATTGTTTGATAGAAGGGTAAGTACAACAAGCATACAGCTTTTTTTAACTATTTTTAGACCCACATGGAACTAGAGGAGTCACCAAAACAGCAATATTCTGATAAAGAGAAGTCGAACATCTTTAATAATGAGTTCATGCCTCACATTAACTCGATGTACAACTTTGCTTATCGATTAACACTCGATCAGGACGACTCTAAAGACCTGGTTCAGGATACCTATTTAAAGGCGTATCGTTTTATAGATTCTTTTCAGCAAGGAACTAATGCTAAAGCATGGCTGTTCCGAATTTTGAAAAACAGCTTTATTAATGATTACCGGAAGAAGAGCAAAGAGCCTTCGAAGGTAGATTACCAAGAGGTAGAAAGCTATTATAACTCCGAAGAGGTTGACAGGCAAATAACGCCCGATCTGCGTGTGGAGGCGCTGAAAGATATGATCGGCGATGAGATTTCTAATGCCCTAAATTCTCTTGATGTAGATTTCAGAACTGTAATAATATTGTGCGACCTGGAAGGATTTAAGTATGATGAAATGGCAAAGATTCTAGACATTCCCATTGGGACAGTAAGAAGCCGGTTACATAGGGCGCGCAATCTGCTGAAAGAAAAACTTAGTGAATACGCTAAACAAATGGGTTATAAAAACGCCTGAGCCTATGAGTAATCCGGACCAAAACCAAATGAAGCAGGAATGTCAAAATCAACGCGAATGCATGGAAATGCTTCAGTTAATCGTTGACGGTGAAGCTTCTCCCGAACAAAAAGAACATTTTTTAGTGCATCATCTCGAAGAATGCATGCCATGCTACAAAAACTATCACCTTGAAGTAGCGATTCGTCAACTCCTAAAAAATAAATGCACAGGTCAGGCACCGCAGGAACTGATCGATAGCATAAAAGCCAAAGTCATTTCTAACCTGGCTCCCTAGATGGAAGGTAAAGCCATCATTTTTTCTGCGCCCTCCGGTTCAGGTAAGACTACTATTGTAAGACATCTCCTCAAAACAAATCCAGATCTGGGATTCTCCATATCTGCGTCTACGCGCGACAAGCGCGGCCGTACCGAACAACACGGCAAAGATTACTATTTTCTCACCCCCGAAGAGTTTAAGAAGAAAATTGACGACAACGATTTTATCGAGTGGGAAGAAGTGTATGAAGGAAATTTTTACGGTACGTTGAAGTCAGAGATTGATCGCATCTGGAAACAGGGAAAGAATGTGATTTTTGATGTTGATGTTAAGGGTGGATTAAATCTTAAAAAATATTTTGGCGACAAGGCGCTCGCAGTTTTTGTTAAGGTTCCCACGCTGGAAATTTTGAAAGAAAGACTTAACGATCGCGGAACGGAGTCAGCCGAAAGCATCTCAAGAAGATTGTTCAAAGCAAATTTCGAAATGTCGTTCCAGGATCAGTTTGATAAGGTTCTTATTAATGAAAACCTTCAAAAATCATTAGCGGAGGCCCAGTTGCTCTACGAGGAATTTAAAAAATAGGCTCTTCGCTTTTTGCTATCTTCACCCGACGTATGGACGCTCAAAAGATCGGACTTTTTTTCGGGTCATTCAACCCCATTCATATGGGGCACCTCATCATCGCTAACCTCATGGTTGAAACAACCGATCTTAAAGGAGTCTGGTTCGTAGTTTCACCTCATAACCCTTTTAAACCGAGTAAAGGCCTGCTTCATGAGTTTGACCGCTATGATCTGGTGAGGGCTGCCATCTTCGACAATTATAAGCTGGAGGTATCAGATATAGAATTCCACCTCCCCAAGCCGAGTTACACGATTCATACACTTGTTCATCTCAAAGAAAAACATCCTGAAAAAGAATTTAAGGTCATCATTGGCGAGGACAATCTTGTGAATTTCACGAAGTGGAAAAATTATCAGCAAATACTGAAGGATTACGGCCTATACGTGTATCCCCGTCCTAATACGCAACTTTCGGAACTCCGGACGCATCCTAACGTTACATATATTGAAGCTCCAATGCTTGATATTTCTGCGACGTTTATACGGACGTGCATCAAAAGAAAACAATCGGTGCGATACCTTGTGCCTGATATCGTAGAGGAAAGAATCAAAGCCAAGGGCTTTTATCAGGATTAAAGGCAAAGAAATTCATGCATCTAAACCATGCTCCTGACCCTAGCTCTATGCGTTTTATGAGGTTATTTGGCTTCGTTTTGTCCATTGTGTCAAGCTTGGCTGTTTCATCCTACGCAGGCGGAGTCCGGGGCTTTGTAAAGGATGAAAAGGGCGAACCTCTCGCCTACACCACCATCTTTGTGAAGCAGACTGGTAGCGGCACGACAACGAACGTCAATGGCGCCTATGAAATTATCTTGCCTGCCGGTAAATATGATCTCGTATATCAGTACGTGGGTTTCGAAACGGTAACACAGCAGGTTGATATTGGATCGGATTTCATTGAAATTAATGTCACATTAAAAACGCAAGTTACCGTGCTGCAGACGGTAACGGTAAAAGCTGGCGACGAAGATCCTGCTTACACGATAATGCGGAAAGCAATTGCCAAGGCAAAGTATCACTTGCAACAACTCGATAGCTATACTGCCAGAGTTTATATAAAAGGTTCGGGCCAACTGAAAGACTATCCCTGGCTGGCTAAGCGCGCTCTTGAAAAAGAGGGCGTTGAAAAAGGCAGAGTCTTTGTTTCCGAATCCATTAGCGACATTAAATTTACCCGTCCCGGAAAGTTTGAGGAAAAAGTCATCTCAATAAGAAGTGACGGAAAGGATAATAATACCTCCCCAAATCCTTACATCTTCGGTAGTTTTTATGAGCCGGAAGTAGCAGAAACCATTTCTCCCCTCTCTCCCAAAGCCTTTTCCTACTACAAGTTTGAATATATGGGGACATTCAAAGACCGCGACTACGAAGTCAGCCGGATAAAAGTAATCCCACGTTCAAAGGGTGACGATGTTATCGACGGTATGCTTTACATAGTCGAAAACTGGTGGAGCATTCATAGCATGGATATTCATACCTCTAAGCTTGGCATTGACGTATACATCAAGGCTGTTTATGCGCCAATAGAGGACAAAGCATGGATGCCCGTATCTCATCGTTTTAAAGTGGATGGTAAAGTTTTCGGATTTGAGTTTGAATATAACTATCTCGCTACTGTAAGCGGATACAAGATCCAACTCAACCCGGAATTGTACGTGGACAGCGAACAGATGGAGGTAATTGATGAGAAAATAGAAATAGAACAAGCGAGGGAGATCGAAGAGAAGTTTAAGCCTCTATCCAAAAAGGAGCAGGCGAAAAAAGATCAAACCAGGCAATTGCAGGAACGGCTTTCCGAAGGGAAAGAAATTACGCGCAAGGAATTAAATACCATCATTAAAGAGTATGAAAAAGCGGAAGTCAAGGGGCTGGAGGCTCCTGAGATAATTTCCAACTCAATTTTTAAGATCGACAGTGGAGCTTACAAAAAGGATTCCGCCTACTGGGCTGCAATACGTCCTGTTCCTCTTACAAATGAGGAAATAAAAGGGTATCAGAAATCCGACAGTCTGGCAGAGGTGACACGAAAAAAAGAGGCGGGAGACACTCTGAAATCATCGAAACACAAAGGATTTCAACCTTGGGACCTGATCATCGGCGACAACTACAAAATATCAAAGCACTCAAACTTTAAGATCCATTTCCCAATGCCTGGATTCAATACTGTTGACGGTTGGAATTTCAACTATAAGGTCTCCTTTGGCACCATACTTCAAGACACTAATAAAACAAGGCTCACCATAACGCCTTTGTTCAGATACGCCTTTTCCCGGGACGAGCCATCAGGTTACCTAAATTTTTCCATGCGAAATAAAAATTACCGTCTTAACGTACAGGGCGGAAGGTTCATTGACCAATATAACCCAGACGAACCAATATTGCCCATTGTAAACACGCTTATGACGCTCCTCCTTGAAAAAAATCTGATGAAGATTTATGAAAGAGACTACGTTGACCTGTCATTCAGAAGAAAGTTGAATACCTATTTTACCCTGAATACCACATGGTCCTGGAGCAAAAGGCGGGAACTCTTCAATACAACTGATTTTAAGATCGTCAACCGGGATAAAATTGAAGACTACACGCCTAATCGTCCTGTCAATGATGAATTGGCAGATACTTCGTTTCCAGAACACAATTCGTTCATCGGATCGATCGGTATTACCGCAAGACCTTGGATAAAATATACTATACGCAACGATCAGCAAACGGAGGTTCCCAACTCGTCGCCTATAATTTCACTCAATTATCGACGCGGCTTTAAGAATGTGTTGAATAGCGTTACCGATTTTGATCAGATCGAAGTATCGTTTAAACATGGATTTAGGATCGGAATACGGGGTAACGCCGATGTAGCATTGCGCGCTGGTTGGTTCATGGATACGGACAAGATGTATTTTATGGATCATAAGCATTTTCAGGGTAATCAAACACCTCTTATAACCAACGATCCGGTAGGGAGTTTCCGATTGCTTGATTACTACAAATTCAGCACTTCTGATAAGTACTTCGCTGGTAATTTCCACTACCAGTTTCGAAAATTTCTTATTTCAAACATACCGCTCGTGAGACTGGCTGGTATTCGCGAAAATATTTTTGTCAATTATTTGGCCAGCCCTACTTCCAAAAATTACACCGAAGTCGGTTACTCTATTGATGGTATCTTACGGATATTCAGACTTGAGGCAGCAGCCTCTTTTCAAGACGGAAAGTATCTGAGCTATGGATTTAGAATTGGTATCGCGTCGTATATCACAGGAAATTTCTCGGAAAATTAGTTAATAGCTATCCGTTAATCGTGGGGGCGGGAGTGAGGCGTAGTGCGTCTGCCGAATTTTCACTTTTGGAGAGTAATGGATAATGGTTTCGAACACCGAGCACGGAATGATTAACGAGTTCACCAGGCAACTCTCTCACACTGCAATCTGGCGCACACTCTCACACACTCCTACGATTAACTATTCACTGATAACTATTAACGCTTTCATGGATCGCCATCATCTCAAAATGTTTCCGATCCATCATATTCTTTTTCTCCACTAAAATCTTGTTACCTGTCTCTTCGAAATTCTCAAGATAATACAATCGATATCCATGACTGTGTATGATGTCAAACAATTCATGTCTTTCATTCTGGTCAAGTCTTTTGTAACACTCGATCATAAGGTTTGGCTTGTACTGATTAAGAATATCAGGAATTGTTTTCAAAATCTCTTTGTCATATCCTTCTGCGTCAACCTTGACCAAGTCCAGCTTTTCCAATTCCTTCGAAAAATTATCATACAAATATTTCTGGAGGTTCTTACCAGTCACCTTCAGCGTATAATTGTGGTGATGATTCTTGACATGAATTTCAGATAAAAATCCTCCGTTATTGAACGATGCATCCGAATAGTTAAATACAAAATCGCCGTCTTCGCTAGTGGCGGCAAAACATACAGGTTTGATGTTGGTGTACTTAGGATTCAGAGAAGCGTTTTTTTCGAGGATTTTGTAAACATATTTGTTAGGTTCCAAAGCTAAAACCAAACCTTCCTTCCCCACAGCCAGTGCCATAGGTACGGTCGTATCTCCCGTATGCGCGCCAATATCGATGATCATCGCACCAGGCTTGGCAAGTTTCTTATAGAAGTTAATGTTTGAATTAGTAATTGATTTTGGGCCTTCAAAAGGATGAAGCCACTGTGCATATTCAACAACACCTAAGTTTTCAATCTCGAACTTTTTTATTTCATAGCCATACTCCCTAAAAGTTCGCTTTAGTTTTATCTTCTCAATTTTTCGTTTGATGTAATTTAGCATGCTTTACTGCGCTTGGAGCAAAGATACGAAAGAAAGCACGGTTTGAATCCTGCACACTTGAGAAACGTATCAACCGATTCTTTGCTAATTTTGAGTTAAATTATCCTATCCGTGATTGTCCCTATTGATGAATTTCTTTCCCTTCGCCATCGTCTGCCGGTGGTGGATGTCAGATCTGAGCGCGAGTACGAGCAAGGGCATATTCCGTTAGCAATTAATATCCCGCTATTGAACAATTCGGAGCGAATTATCGTCGGAACCACCTACAAGCAAGAAGGGCAACAGGAAGCTATCCATGCAGGCTTTCGGCTGGTAGGCCCTCGGTTGGCAACGCTAATCGAGGCTTCACGACAAGTCGGGGAAGAATTTCTGGTTCATTGTTGGCGCGGCGGGATGCGGTCTTCCAATTTTTGCCGGTTCATGGATATGGCCCGGATCAAGACTCATCAATTGCAAGGAGGCTACAAGGCGTACCGGCAAACAGCTATGGAGAACTTCAAACGGCCATTTAAGTTTGTCACCCTTTGCGGATATACAGGAAGCGGCAAAAGCGAGATCCTCCGGGCACTTGAAAATGAAGGTGAACAAATATTGGACTTAGAGACAATTGCCAGTCACAAGGGATCGGTCTTTGGCGGGTTAATGATGCCACCTCAACCCGGTACGGAGCAATTTCAAAATTGCTTATTCGAGAAGATCCTGAAACTTGACCTTGCGAGAAGAGTTTGGATAGAGGACGAGTCGATTGCCATCGGCAATATTTTTCTTCCTGAGGACCTGTGGACCAGAATGACGAAGAGCAACTTAATGGAAATCAGCGTCTCAAAAGAGGTTAGAATAGCCAGGCTGGTGAGGGAGTATGGTAGCGCAGATATGACAAAGTTCCTGGAGGCGATGAGCAAAATAGCACAAAAGCTAGGCGGGCAGCATTATAACGCGGCGAAAGAAAAACTTTTGACCGGGGATATGAGTTCTGTAATTGATATACTGCTAACATATTACGACAAGTCTTATCGCAACGGACTGGAGAGAAAAAAAAAGCGAATAAAACTTTATTCTTCATGGAATGGTACAGACGTACAAGTTTACGCCCGGCAATTAATAAAGGAGGTGGAAGCGCTGCGTACATTTGCTTAGTATGCTATCCAACAATTGAATGTATTGAAAGATGAAATTGAACCTCTCAAACTTCCTGTCAATCTGTTCATTGATTATTCTCTTTGGATATATATCCTACAAAGAATGGTCGACCAAACCCAGCCGGGACAAAATTTCGGATAACGGCGTATTCGAAGTACACTACGAGGGGGGCACGGATCAGAGATTGCCCGCAGTATCATTCAATGTACCTTCCAAAATTTCTTTCGCCGACGAGCCGGTGCCGCTGCATATCCCTGATGTCCATGAGCGACTTGATAAGGAACTTCAAATCAACTGCTACCTCCATAGCAACACAATCTTTTTGATGAAAAGAGCTAATCGATGGCTTCCACAGATGCAAAAAATAATGGAGAAGCATGGAATTCCTGAGGATTTCAAATATTTGCCGCTGATCGAAAGCAACTTGATGAATGTAATATCTCATCGCGATGCTGTAGGATATTGGCAAATTCTTAAAAGTTCGGGCAAAGAACTTGACTTAGAGATCACGGAAGAGGTTGACGAGCGTTACGATCCGTTGAAGGCAACTGAAGCAGCATGTAAGTACCTTAAGAAAGCCTACAAGAAATTTGGAAACTGGACAATGGTGGCCGCTTCTTACAATCGTGGAATGAGCGGGTTACAAAGGGCACTTGATGACCAGTCCGTGGATTCATATTACGATTTATACCTTAATGATGAAACCTCCCGGTACGTGTTCAGAATACTGGCAATCAAGGAAATCGCCGAAAACCCGCTGCGATATGGTTTTCATATTGAACCCGACCATTTATACAAGCAGGAACCTCTGAAATATGTTGAAGTTGATGAAACCGTAAAGGATCTGGTCACTTTTGCGAAATCTCAGGGAACAAATTACAAACTGCTGAAGCGCCATAACCCATGGTTACGAGAAGGCAGGCTTACCGTTAAGAAGGGCAAAAGCTATCGGATTGCCATTCCCTCCTGATTTAAATCCAGTGATTCGTGAACATCGTATGTAAATTTGATGTTCCCTATTTGTCGTGCACGTGCTAAAATAAATTGCATGCCTTTTATACTTTTGGTGTGTAACATCAAAGTTTTAACTAAACTATGGAAACATATTACAATCCAGCCGACCTGAAAAAATTTGCCAACATCGCAGAGTGGGAGGGTAATCTTGCCAAAAAATTTTTCGATTGGTATGGTGACGTTTTTAAGGAAGGAGATTTAACAGCACGCGAAAAATCATTGATCGCACTCGCCGTTGCGCATACTATCCAATGCCCGTATTGCATTGATGCCTATACGCAGGACACCCTTGAAAAGGGTGTGACGGAAAAAGCAATGATGGAGGCTATTCATGTTGCCGCAGCAATCCGGGGAGGCTCCTCTCTGGTACACGGAGTTCAGATGATGAACAAATCCAAAAAGATTTCCATGTAAAAGAAAGGATTTATGATAAAGTCCCTTCACGCACGACATCACCAACTTGCAAATCATCAACGGCAAATTGAGATACTGGAGAATAGCGTCTCCGATTCGGGACAACTACCGACCTTTAAAAAGAAGATGGAATCCGTAGGAAAATTTCCATTGCGGCCATCCAAGATTGAAATACTTCAGGTAAACGTGGGTTATATGTGCAATCAGACCTGCAAACATTGCCATGTGGATGCAGGCCCAGATCGCCTGGAAATTATGCAGCGCAAAACGATTCAACAATGTCTGGACATCCTGAAGAAAACAAAAATCAGGACCCTTGATATCACCGGCGGCGCGCCGGAAATGAATCCCGACTTTACATGGTTTGTATCGGAAGCGCGCGCTATCGGCGTTTCGGAAATAATAGTCAGATCTAACCTGACAATTATGACAGCTAATCCGAAGTATCATAGCCTTCCGGCGTTTTTTAAGTTAAATGGTGTGCGCATATGCTCATCGTTGCCGTTTTACAATGCAAGCAAGACTGACCGGCAACGAGGTGAAGGTGTTTTTGACAGATCAATAACGGGGCTAAAAATGCTGAACGAAGTGGGTTATGGAAAACCAGATACTGGCCTCATCCTTGATTTGGTGTACAATCCATCCGGAGCTTTCTTGCCAGGCAACCAGGAGCAGTTGCAGCGTGATTTTAAAAAGGAACTAAAGCAGCATTTCAACATCGACTTTAACAGTCTTTTTACCATTACCAATATTCCCATTAGCCGTTTTCTCGATTTCCTGATCGACACAGGAAATTATGACGATTATATGGAGAAACTTATCAATGCCTTCAACCCGGCTGCAGTTAGCGGCGTCATGTGCAGAAATACAATTTCTGTAGATTGGCAAGGTTACTTATATGATTGCGACTTCAACCAAATGCTGGGCCTAAGAACCGAGTTTCCTGCCGGCCGGCACCTTGATGGATTCGACATTGAAAAGCTGGAGCATCGCGAGATCGTTACAGGCCAGCATTGTTTTGCCTGCACGGCGGGAGCAGGAAGCAGTTGTCAGGGTGCAACGATATAAAAGTCATCGCAAAAAAATCCCTCTTTGCGATGACGTGCAACTATTAGACTATACGGCCTGTAGTGAGTTATTTTGAAAGTTGACTCACAAAGCTTTCATGATCCCAGGTGATGATAAGGTCTGATATTTTACCCTCCTCATTGAAACGAAATATGAAGATATGTTCACTATCAAAACTATTCCCTTTCGGGGCAAGGCCTGCAAATTCCTTTTCCTGTTTACCGAATATCACTACCTGACAAGTCACGCTGTCCTTAGATTCATTATACTGCTGTCCTTTAACAGTATTATCAAGATTGGGAAATGCATCCATTAGCGCTTCCCATACTGCCTTACCCACCTCGTGGATTTTACCGCTGTAATTCTGCCCAAGTGGAACGAATGCGATGGTGCTGTCAGGTTCACAAAGAGACAACATGCGCTCGACATCCATGTCCTGATACGCGGAGAAGAATTCGATGCACGTTCCCTTTTTGGCTAGTACGTCAATGCTGTCCTGTTGTTGAATAGATGTGTTCATTTTTCTTTTGGTTTGTATTGTATGTTTTATAATTGATTAGATCATTTCGCCCTGGGGTACATTACATGTTGCTTTATTGTTCTGATCTGTCGTATGTGACGATCCGTGTGGCCGAACAGGGTAATATATACCTGGTGGGTGTTGCTTCGGCTACCGGGGGTATAGTACATACGAAGGTCATCGTTAGTCTTTGATATAAATTCGATTGACTCATTTCTCATCTTTAACAACCACGCCAGGTTACTCTCAAGGTCATTCAATCCCATGGGTAATGTGTATGTAAAAGGCTTTGTATAATCTGTCGAATAGTGCTTCTTTTCTTCCATGATGAAATTAAAGTTAAGGCTATCTGGCACTGCATTGTTTGCAAGGGTAGGTTGCGGTCCGGCATTTAGCTGCTTGCTTATTTGATGTGTCATCAACAACTCCCAGATCGCAATGTGCTCTACAATTTCGTTGATAGACCAGCGGTCCGGCGACTCTTTAAAAATGCGTTGTTCCGTAGTAAGGCCCGCGGTTTCGTTCAACAATTCGTTACGTGAACGGATCAAATTATCCAATAAGTATTGCCGGTCTACATCGGTCCACAATTTTACATCTTGTGACTGCGCAACAACGCCCGGCGCCATTAAAATTATGGCTATCCTTAACAACCTTTTCATGGATGTGATTTCTATGTTATGATGATACAAAGTAAAGGCACCGACAGATCAGTCCCTTGTAAAAATGCGAATGAGGATCGTTACTATTTTACAAAACGGGACAACTCACGATGCACAAGGTGATATTGTGAGGGATTCATTTGATTGAACTCCATAAATTCCTTTACCAAATGGGATTGATCGTGGAAATCATATTCCACTACAATCTCCTGCCAGTCGATCTTTTCCTGCCTGGCGATCTTATTTGAAAGCGTTCCGAAGCGCTTGATCCGCGCATAAAATTTTGGTGATATGCCAACCTTCTCAAGGAATTTTTTTTCCAGATACCTCCGGCTGATGCTTAATTTTTCCGCAACTGCTTCAACAGAGACGCATCCCTTGCACGCATCGATGTACTCCACTGCCTCATCTATTATCGATACGCCGCGTTTGGCTGCCGGCAGATAAGAAATCATCAATTCCTCCAGGATTTTTGTCCTGCCTTCATCGGACGATTGGTCTTTCACGGCGGTCCAGAGAATCTCTTCAGGAAGGCCAGGAAAATACGATAAGGGAACGCGAGAGTTCACCAGCTCTGACATACGTGTCCCAAAAATATTATGAATACAACAAGGTTTTAGAACGATCCCGGCAATTCCTATCTGACCCTTGAGATCTAATGTGTAGTTGGAAGTGAATTGCCCTGAAACGAAAGCCTTCGGAACATGCATTGGCGCATTATTATTTTGCGAGGCGATGTAAGGGTCTGCATAGTTAAAAACCATTGATGAAAAGCCATTCGGTGGACTCTGGACTGTTAGCCCGTCGGGGGCTTCTCCTTCCCATATAAAATAACATTCCACAAAAGGGCGAAGATCGGATGCTGCTTGAAATTTCTGATATCGCATAAATTAGCGGAGATTCAAGTTAAGAAAAAGGTAATGGATTGGTGCAGAAGTTTTCAGAAACAGGTACAGGAATTACGAGGTATCTTTATTTTTTCGTGCTTATTTTGTACGTCGTGAATAACCACTCAAATCCCAGAAATATGCGACCTTATATTCTCGCAGAAAGTCATTGGAAAACAGTCAAAGAAACAGAGTATGAAATCGCTATCCTGCCCTGGGGAGCGTGTGAGGCGCATAACTATCATTTGCCTTATGGCACGGACATTATTGAGGCAGACAACGTAGCGGCTGAAGCTGCCAGGCTGGCCTGGGAAAAGGGCATAAAAATCGTAGTGCTTCCCACAATCCCCTTCGGTGTAAATACGGGTCAGTTTGATGTCAAGCTGGACATGAATATGAATCCGAGCACCCAGCTTGCAGTCCTTCGCGATGTCGTTGAAGTTCTGAATAGACAAGGAATTTATAAACTTATCATCCTAAACAGTCATGGCGGAAATGATTTCAGAACGATGATTCGCGAACTCGGTCTTCAGTTCCCTAATATGTTCTTGAGTACGTGCAATTGGTTTCATGCCGTGGATCAAAAAGACTTTTTTGAAAACAAGGACGATCACGCGGGCGAAATGGAGACCAGCGTAATTCTTCACCTCACACCTCACTTGGTTAGACCCATATCGGAAGCTGGTGATGGCGCTGCGAAAAAATTCAGAATGACGGCGATACGCGAGGGGTGGGCGTGGGCGGAACGCAAATGGATGCAGGTCACCAAAGACACAGGGGTTGGTGACCCTAGAAAGGCTTCTGCTGAAAAGGGAGCTATGTACTTTAAAGTCGTGACAGAGAAAGTGGCGAACTTTTTTGTGGAGGTGGCAAAAGCGGATCGGAAGGATCTATATGCATAATTTTTCCATCATCTGTAAAATGTTCCTAATGGCGAGAAGTTCACCGTTTAGTACCGTGTCCTGGATAAATTTCAAATTAATTAATAGATAAGATCAAATCGTTGGGATCTCTTCGGCATTTGCAGCATCTCACTCTATTGGATGAGCCTTCATTTTCAGATCAGTCCAGATATCTTGTAGTTTCAGTTTAATCACCCAAGTCTCCAGGTATTCCAGATCCAGCGTCCCATGTTGAACTTCGTATACACGCAACGCATCCGTAAAATGCTTTTCGCTTCCGCCGGAAAGCTTAGCCCATCTCAATTTGGCCAAGATGGTGTCCTCAGGACTAGACACCTTCATATTGAGACCCAGTGCCTTTTCTGTGAGTTTTCTCGCAAAGCGTGAGGTATCAAAAGGTTCCTGCGTCAGGATCCAAAAATCTACCTTATCACCTTCGGTTGTGTCTAGGAGATTGAACATAGATTGATACTCTATTGCTTCTTTGATGCTATGGGCAGAGAGATAAAACCGGGGAGGTTGAAACGCTTCCAGCAATGCCGGAATCGACGACATCTGAATCTCAATTACAATATCAATATCGTGCGTGGCTCTCGGTTCTCCTTGTAAACTTGAAACAACAGAACCGGTGATCATGTAATCAACTTTTTGCTGTTCCAGGACTGACAGCAGGCGTTCTAATAGTTTCTGTTGTGACACTTCGCAATTCTCTCGATGTAAATCTTTTTGATATCGTCTTCATTTTTGGTGGGGAATCTTCTATGGAGCCCAGCCAGAAATAATTCCTTTGCTACATCTGAAAGTTCAAAGGCTTTAGCTAACCGCTGCGCAGGTGTCATTTTGCGTAGCGTATTGATATACAAACTGTGATTAGGCCGGGGTTTTATATTTATATCCACTTTCCCTTTTGAGCTATCTCAAAGATAAGCTTTCTTGTTTAAACTGAATTAACGCATTGCCCCCCATCGGATTTAGAAAGGAGATAGAGAATTCTTATGGTGGAGAAGTCTAATAGCAACGATTATACTCGTAATACTTCTTTCACCATCTGTATTACAACCCAAGACCGCGTTCCTCATTGGAAATTTATTAATTTCTCGATTTGCTTCGCGGGAATTTTTGTTTCTCAATGTCGTTGGGCGTACAATATGTCGCGGGGGAAGCTATTCGAGATCGCAACAAGAACAATATTTGGATATCTTAGAATTTGTCAAACGCAAAGCCAAATTTTTACAATATGGCCTCCGTTGGTTCTGCCTTAGAGATCCAGAAATTGCCGTAACCCTCACCAATTTGAATAGTAAGCATCTGCAACGCAAGCATTTCAAGAATAGCGAGAAAATTAAAAATCACTCCCATACGGGTAGGGTATGCGCTAACCAGTTCAGCAAATGAAAGCGTGGGCTTCTTGCTAAGTTCATCCATCAAATATGTCTTTTGTGCCTCGACCGTGTATGGAAATTGAATGACCTGGTGGACCGGCTTATTTCTTTCTGCCTCCTGGCGCTTAAGCACTTTTTCAAAGACAGTCATTAACTTAAAGATCGTGACATCCTGAAGTTCGGCCTCAACATTCGTACTCTCTGCCAACGTCTTCAACTCCCGCATGATGTTGCCGCGCTTTTCCTTTAATAGCTCAGACTCTTCAAGCTTTTGAAAACTTTCAATGACAGATTTGTACTTTTTGTATTCCAGCAAATGACGGACAAGTTCTTCACGCGGGTCGATTTCATTTCCCTGCTCGTCGAGCTGCGGTCGGGGCAGCAGCATCTTCGACTTGATACGCATTAACGTCGCAGCCACCAGGATAAAATCGCTGGCAAGTTCTACGTCCAATCGCTCCATGTGATGGATATAATCCAGGAAATCGCCGGTTATCTTTGAAATGGGAATATCATAGATATCGAGCTCATCGCGCTCGATGAAAAACAATAAAAGATCGAAGGGACCTTCGAAAAGAGGCAGTTTTACCTCAAAATTCTCATGCGCTGTCATACGGGTCACAAATTTATTTATAATCCACTAAAAAATGCCGACATCTTGGAAATAACTACCTTTGTGGTTTATTTAACGTTAATAAGCGTTTAAACACTTACTTGAAAAGCCTGTTAATGGGATTAATGAAAGTCGCATGCTGATAACACCAGGAAAACTTTTGGCCAGCGTCAATAGCCCGGCAGACATAAAAACGCTTGAACAAGCCCAATTGGTGCAGTTATGCGATGAGCTCCGGCACTTCATTATCGACAATGTTTCCGTTTATGGTGGGCACTTCGGGGCAAGCCTCGGTGTAGTGGAGCTGACGGTAGCATTGCATCATGTATTTAATACCCCGTACGATCAGCTCGTTTGGGATGTAGGGCATCAAGCTTACGGCCATAAGATCTTAACTGGTCGTCGCGATGAATTTCATACCAACCGCCAGTATAAAGGCCTCTCAGGATTTCCAAAAAGAAGTGAGAGCGAATACGATACCTTTGGTGTGGGTCATTCGTCAACTTCAATTTCCGCAGCCCTGGGAATGGCATCTGCTTCCAAGTATCTGGGATTCGAGGACAAACAACACATTGCCGTCATTGGCGATGGGGCGCTTACAGGTGGTATTGCATTCGAAGGCCTTAATCACGCCGGTGTATCCGACGCCAATATTCTCATTATCCTCAATGATAACTGCATGGCCATTGATCCGAATGTAGGAGCGCTTAAGGACTATCTTACCGACATAACCACCAGCAAGACCTACAACAAGATCAAGGATGAGGCCTGGAATATGCTGGGCAAACTTTCTATGTTCGGCAAGAGCGCCCAGGAAATTGTTTCCAAGGTTGAAAGTGGTATCAAGGCTACTTTGCTCAGTCAAAGTAACTTGTTTGAGTCACTCAACCTCAGGTATTTTGGACCGGTTGATGGACACGACGTCACTCACCTGATCACGGTGTTAAACGATCTTAAGAGCATTAAAGGCCCAAAAATACTTCATTGTATTACTATCAAAGGAAAGGGTTTTGGCCCCGCTGAAAAAGGGAACGCCACTACCTGGCATGCCCCCGGAACTTTCGATAAAATCTCAGGGGAGATCTATAAGAAGGTGTACGCGAACCCCCAGGCTCCCCGTTATCAGGATGTATTCGGGCACACTCTGGTGGAGCTTGCCAAGTCAAACGATAAGATAATGGGGATTACCCCCGCCATGCCTTCCGGGTCGTCCATGAATATCATGATGAAGGAAATGCCTGAGCGCGCATTCGACGTTGGTATCGCCGAACAACATGCCGTCACATTCTCAGCGGGACTCGCAACGCAAGGCCTAATCCCATTCTGCAATATTTACAGCACGTTCATGCAACGCGCGTTCGACCAGGTAATTCATGATGTCTGTATTCAGAATCTGCCTGTGAATTTTTGCCTGGATCGCGCTGGATTCGCCGGGGCTGATGGTCCGACTCACCATGGCGCCTTCGACCTGGCATATTTTAGGTGTTTGCCAAATATGATTGTTTCAGCACCTATGAACGAAGGCGAGCTGCGGAATCTTATGTATACTGCACAACTTCCAAGAAGTGAGAAAGCGTTCTCCATTCGATATCCACGTGGACAGGGAGTCATGCCGAACTGGCACACGCCATTTGAAGAGATTAAGATTGGTTCAGGACGCATGCTAAGAGATGGCGAAGACCTTGCCATTCTCACTATTGGGCACGTTGGGAATTATGCTGTTCAGGTATGTGAACAACTTGCCAGACAGAATATTATGGTAGCTCATTATGACATGCGGTTTGTCAAACCGCTGGACGAGCGCCTACTGCATCACATATTCCTGAAGTTCAAAAAAATCATCACGGTGGAGGATGGGTGTGTGCAAGGTGGCTTTGGAAGCGCGATCCTGGAATTCATGGCGGATCATAACTACTTTTCCGAAATTAGAAGGCTTGGGATTCCTGATCAGGTCATAGAGCACGGCGAACAGATTGAGCTGCAACACGAATGTGGATTCGATCCGGAGGGCATTGGAAGAACAGTGATCGAGATGTTAGAAACCGTTCCGAAAACTATTTCATGACTACAGTCTTTTCCCAGGAAAAGGGAAATGGTAAAGCGATCCTGCTCATTCATGGGTTCCCATTCCATCAAGGCATTTGGGAAGACTTCACCCCACTATTGTCAGACAAATTCAGGGTCATAACTATTGATCTGCCAGGGTTCGGCAAAAGTCCTGCGTTGAAAGCCCCTTTTTCCCTCGAGCAGGTAGCCGATACGTTATTGAATTTCCTGAAAGAAAAAGGCATCCCTAACATTTCGGTGATAGGTCATTCGCTGGGTGGTTATGTGGCCTTGGCAATGGTAAAAGCGAAACCCGAACTGTTTTCGTCGTTGGTTTTATTTCATTCAACTGCCTACGCTGATTCGGCGGAAAAAAAGGCCTCAAGGTCAAAGGTAATTGAGCTGGTAGAAAAGAAAGGTGCGTTGCCGTTCACAAGCGGATTCATCCCCCCGTTATTTGCTGACCCCAAGCATCCGGCTATTGAAAAGGTCCGAAAAATCGCTGGCGAGTCTGCTTCGGAGGCGGTAATTGGCTATACCATGGCCATGAGAGATCGATTAGATCAAATTAAAACATTGGAAAGCTATAAAAATCCTACGCTCTTCTTAGCAGGCCAAAAAGACCCGGGGATTCCCGTAGATTCCATAACAAAACAGGCCAGGTACTGTCAAAAACCTCAAATTCATATTATTGACAAGGTGGCCCATATGGGCATGCTCGAAAAACCCGCCGAGTCAGCCTCAAAAATCAAAGATTTTTTAGACAAATCTCACACCTGATTTCGTTTTACCACTGACAGGCCCTTTGATAATGTCCCTAATTCCTTGCTAAATTGTGCATCCCTAGCGTGATAATTACCAAGTGTTATCCCTAGGTTTAGTTAAAGTAGGACTTTATATTTGTTAGTAAGAATAAAAAATAACCAATCCGTAACTATGGAAGAAATTGCTACACAAAACTATGATGCATGGAACTCAATGGCTCGAACAATAGCCTTTGTAGCATGGGCAGTCTCTATTTCAATAGTAATGTATCACATTATTCGCTTGGCAAGCATGAGCGACGCCAAGGCAAAGTACGATTATATCAACAAGAGCGAAATCAAAACGTTATGGATCGCAGCGATCGTACTTGTTGTGGGAAGCTGCTTCTTTGCCAATTCCACCATTGAAAAGCTAAGTACACTTTGGATTTTCGTGCGAGGGTTCACCACGTTCGCGATGGGAATGATC